>NZ_JAMGBC010000001.1:0-301000 GCF_023516495.1 Sphingomonas anseongensis | reverse complement strand
AAGCAATATGCGCATTCGATTTCTCCTGTCGTTGCAGTCAACGCTGCGCAGCCGTTTCGGGTCCGGCCCGATTGCGGTCACAAGAGCCTGAGCTGGTCGCCTTCCGGCGGCTCGAACAGGTCGCGGCGAAGCTGGAACTTCGCCTGCCTCAAGCCATATTTCTTCACCGCAATCTCGAACCTCGTCTTGAGCAAGTCAGCCCACGGCCCCTGCCCCCGCATCCGGGTGAAGAAATTGGGATCGTTGTCGCGCCCGCCGCGCATCTGGCGGATGACGCTCATCACCTTTGCGACGCGATCCGGGAAATGCTCGTCCAACCAGTCGCGGAACAGCGGCGCCACCTCGTGCGGAAGCCGGACCGGAAGGAAGAAGCCACCGCGGGCACCGGCGGCGACAGCAGCCTCGACGATGCTTTCCAGCTCGTGGTCGGTGATCTGCGGAATGACCGGAGCGATGGCGACGTGGCACGGGACGCCCTCTTCGTTCAGCCGCCGGATCGCCTCCATCCGCTTGCGGCCGGCGGGAGCCCGCGGCTCCAGTATCCGGCTGATGCTTGGATCGAGCGAAGTCACCGATAAGGCGACCGAGGCGATCCCCAGAGCCGCGGCGGGCTTCAACACGTCGAGGTCGCGGAGCACCCGATCCGACTTGGTCGTGATCGTGAACGGATGCTTGCACTCCAGCAGCAGCTCGATGATCGAACGGGTGACTTTCCACCTCTCCTCGATCGGCTGGTACGGATCCGTGTTGGTGCCCATCGCGATCGGCGCGCAGGCGTAGCCCGGCTTGGCCAGCGCCTGATGGAGAAGCGCTGCTGCGTCGGGCTTCACGAACAGCCGTGATTCGAAATCCACGCCCGGCGATAGGTCGTGATAGGCGTGGGTCGGCCGCGCGAAGCAATAGATGCAGCCGTGCTCGCAGCCCCGATACGGATTCACCGAACGGTCGAAACCGATATCCGGTGACGCGTTGCGGGTGAGGATGGTCTTCGGCCGCTCAATGGTGACGGTCGTTCGCCGCTTCGCCAGCCCGTCGAGAGCCTCGACCGTGTCCAGCCAGTCGCCTTCCTCCAGCCGTTCCTTGAGGTTGAAGCGCGTCGGCGTGGAGTTGCGCGTTGCGCCGCGCCCGGGGATCGACTCGACCGGCATCAGCGAAATGTACGTGAGGGCCAGAACAAATCAAGAACATCGCGACAAGGCGGTGCAATCATGCGGGGAGGATTCTGGAACCATTCATCTCGCCGGGGTAAGCTAAGCCAATGAGGGTGGGACTTAAGCTTCTCGCGGCCGCGGCTGCGTTCGCCTGCACGCCGGCGTTCGGCCAGTCGCAGCCGCTCGAGCCGATCGACCTGCCGCCGAGCATCGATCAGGGCGTCGACCTCATTTACATCGATCCCGAGATCAAGCCGGAAATCGACCGCCGCAACGAGCTTCTCAAAAGCTTCGGCTTCCAGGACTGGACCGGTGCTCCGATCGACCTTTTTGTCCCGGTCAACGACACTTACACGGCGCTCCGCCGCGGCCTGATGAAATACAAGCAGCGCTGGGGCGCGCTTCCCCTGGTGGAGATCCCCACGGGTCCCTCGATGAGGCTCGGCTCGAAGGACGAGCGGGTGTCGCTGCTCCGCAAGCGCCTCGGACTTTCCGATGGCACGCAGTTCGACGCCGCGCTGGACAAGGTCGCTCGCGAATATCAGGCCGCGCATGGAATGAAGGCCGACGGAATCGTCGGCAACGGAACCGTCGCGTCGCTCAACCTCGGCGCGGACCATTACGAGCGGCTGATCATCCTCAATATGGAACGGGCGCGCAGGCTTCCGGCCGCCGACGACAAGGATCGCTATATCCTCGTCGATGCCGGCGCGGCGCGGCTCTACATGTATGAGAACGGCAAGGTCGTCGACAGTATGAACGTGATCGTCGGCGACAAGGACCGGCAGACGCCGATGATGGCGGCCGAGCTTCGCTACGTGCAGCTCAATCCCTATTGGAACGTGCCGCCCGACCTCAGCCGGACCATCGTCGCGAAGGCGGTGCTAGCCCAGGGGCTGACGTATCTCACCGAGCGCAATTACGAGGTTCTGTCCGATTGGACCGACGATGCGAAGCAGCTCGACGCGACGGCCGTCGATTGGCAGGGCGTTTATGACGGCAAGGTCGACGTGCGGCTTCGCCGCGGCCCCGGCCCGTGGAATTCTATGGGCGACATGAAATTCATGATCCCGAACGACTTTGGTATCTACCTGCATGACGTGCCCGATGCGGAAAACCCGATGTTCCTCACCGATGACCGCTGGATCAGCAACGGGTGCATCCGCCTTCAGGACGCAAAGCGCCTCGAAAAGTGGGTATTCGGCAAGTCGCCCACGCCGAGCGGCGATCCCGACGAACGGGTGGACGTGCCCGATCCGGTGCCGGTCTACATCACCTATTTCACCGTAGCGCCGACTGCCGACGGAGTGACCTTCCGCCCCGACCGCTACGACCGCGACCAGAAGCTCCTGGCGCGAGTCCGGCTCGACGCACCGACCGAGACCGCCTCGGTCGAATAATCAGCAGCCGCATCGCGGCTTCGGGCGTGGCTTGGGCGCTGTCGACGCATATTCGGCGCGGGTCAGCTGGCCGTTGCGATCGGCGTCCGCGCCCTTGAACTTCTCGACCGTGCTCGCTGCCCATTCCTCGAACGACAGCCTGCTGTCGCCGTTGCGGTCGAGCTTGGCGAAGGGTTTCCTGCGGGGCTGAAGAAGCTCATCGAGGAGGATTTTCCCGTCCTTGTTCTTGTCGGCGCGGTTGAATCTCTTCTCCTCGCGGCTCTTGGGCGTCGCTTCGGGCGCGGATCGTGCTGCCGGAGCGAGGATCGAAGGAGGTGCCGAGCCGCCCGGCGGCGGCGGGGGAAGCTGCGGCCCGCCCTCGGCTCGGCCCTGCCAGACGAGGAACGCGCCGGTAACCAACAGGAGAGAGGCCAAAGCCCCGGCCAGGAATCGCCACACAGGGATGTCCCCCAAGATCGGAGATTCGGCGCGACCATCGTCCATATCGGACGGCGCGCTGTCAACCGATGCGGCCGCTCCAGCGATGGGCGAGCATCGCTGCTGTGCGGGCCCGACTTCCTTCGGGCTCGTTCAGCTTGAGGTCGCGCGCCGCGGCCCTGGCGAGCATCGTCATCGAGCGCACCCGCCGTTCCATTCTCTGACTCCCGAGCTGTTGGAGATACGCGCGCGCCGGCTCGAGAAGCTCGGGCACACCGCGGCGTGCAACCGAAGCGAGCGCGTATAGCGCGCCGGCGCCGGAAAGATCGGCGTCGGAGCCGAGAAGCCGCGCGCCAAGCGCGAACAGGGCGCTGCCGCGCCCGGCGACGAGACGAGGGTCGATTCCGTCGTCAAGCAAGGTCGCCCAGCCGGTCTCCAGCTCCGCAACCTCGGAGCCGCGTACGCCTCGCGGGATCAGCTGCTCGGACACGGCGCGCAGCCGCGGTTCCGCGGGCGGCTCTTTCTCGTCAAGCGCTTCCAACTGCTCACGCCACCAGGCGAGCTTGATTCGGCTGAGCGTCGGATCCGTGGAGCGCGCAACCACGTCCGCCATCGCAGCATCGATCGCGAATAGCGCGCGGAACGCCTCGCGCACCCGCGCCGGAATGTGGATAAGCGCCAACTCGACGTCGGCGCTAGCCGGTTCAGCGATAGCAGACCTGTTTTGCTGCAGCGACGACATCATCGGCCTTGATCAGCGCCAGCTTCTCCAGGTTCGCGGCATAAGGAAGCGGAACGTCAGCGTTGTTCACTCGAAGCACCGGCGCGTCGAGGTCGTCGAACCCTTCGGTCATCGCGATGGCGATGATCTCGGCGCTGATCGAGCAGGTCGGCCACCCTTCCTCAACGACCACCATGCGGTTGGTCTTGGCGAGGCTCGCGAGCACCGTCTGCTTGTCGAGCGGGCGCAGCGTGCGAAGGTCGATGACTTCTGCGTTGATTCCCTCGGCCATCAGCAGCTGCGCGGCTTCGAGCGAGACCCCGACTCCAATGGAATAGCTGACGATGGTCACGTCCTTGCCGGGCCGGACCACTTTCGCCTTGCCGATCGGAAGGACGTAGTCCTCGACCTCGGGCACGTCGAAATGCTGGCCGTACATCAGCTCGTTTTCGAGGAAGACGACCGGATCGTCCGTTCGGATCGCTGCCTTGAGAAGGCCCTTCGCATCGGCTGCGCTGTAGGGCGCGATTACGATCAAGCCGGGCACGCTCGCATACCAGGGGCCGTAATTCTGGCTGTGTTGCGCCCCGACACGCGCCGCTGCGCCATTTGGCCCGCGGAACACCACCGGGCAGCGCATCTGGCCGCCCGACATGTAATTCGTCTTCGCTGCCGAGTTCACGACATGGTCGATCGCCTGCATCGCGAAGTTGAAGGTCATGAACTCGACGATGGGCCTCAAGCCCCCCATCGCCGCTCCGGTCCCCAGTCCCGCGAAGCCATATTCGGTGATCGGCGTATCCACGACGCGCTTGGCCCCAAACTCCTCCAGCAGCCCCTGCGTGACCTTGTACGCGCCTTGATACTCCGCAACCTCTTCGCCGATGACGAATACCCGGTCGTCGCGGCGCATCTCTTCCGCCATCGCGTCGCGAAGCGCCTCGCGAACCGTCGTGTTGGCCATGGTCGCACCCTCGGGCGCGTCAGGCTGATCGACCGTGTCGGCGACGTCGTGGACCAGATCGCGCGCAGCGGTCTCCATCTGGTGCGGCGTCGGAGTGGCTTCTTCCTGTTGCGATTCCGGCGCGGGGATCGAAGGCTCTTCCTTCGACGCGGCTTTGGCTTGCGCTTCGGGCTCGTGCTTTGGCGCGGCCGCTGGCGCTTCGCCGCCTTCCGTCTCCAGGAGCGCGATCGGCTGCCCGACCTTCACTCCGTCGGTGCCTTCCGGGACCAGGATCTTGGAGATCTTGCCCTCGTCGACCGCCTCGAACTCCATCGTAGCCTTGTCGGTCTCGATCTCAGCCAGGATGTCGCCGCTCGATACCTCATCGCCTTCCTTGACCAGCCACTTGGCAAGCGTCCCCTCCTCCATCGTCGGGGAAAGCGCGGGCATCTTCAGTTCGAGCGCCATCAGTAGGACCCCACCAGCACATCGGTGTAGAGCTCGGATGCGTCCGGCTCCGGCGCATCCTCCGCGAACTTCGCAGCTTCGACAACGATCTCCTTGATCTCCTTGTCGATTGCCTTGAGCTCCTCTTCCTTCACGCCGAG
This sequence comes from Sphingomonas anseongensis, assembly GCF_023516495.1. Lineage (NCBI taxonomy): Bacteria > Pseudomonadati > Pseudomonadota > Alphaproteobacteria > Sphingomonadales > Sphingomonadaceae > Sphingomonas > Sphingomonas anseongensis. Next base: position 295,760 of record NZ_JAMGBC010000001.1, on the reverse strand, counting down.
CTTCTCCAGCTCCTTTTCGGCGTGAGTGATCGGATCGCGATGCTCGCGCACCTCCTGCACTTCCTCGCGGGTTCGGTACTTGGCCGGGTCGGACATGGAATGGCCGCGATAGCGGTAGGTCATCAGCTCGAGGATGATCGGGCCTTTCTCCCTAACCCACTCCAGCGCCATTTCCGCAGCGCCGCGCACGGCCAGGACGTCCATTCCGTCGACTCGGATTCCGGGAATCCGAAAGCTCTCGCCGCGCTTGTAGAAGTTCGGCTCCGAAGCCGAGCGCGCGACCGAGGTGCCCATCGCGTAATTGTTGTTCTCGATCGCGTAGATGACCGGCAGGTTCCAGATGCGGGCCATGTTGAAGGCCTCGTACACCTGTCCCTGGTTGGCCGCTCCGTCGCCGAAATAGGCCAGGCAAACGCCGCCGTCGCCGCGATATTTGTGAGCGAAGGCCAGTCCCGTCCCCAGAGGCACCTGCGCGCCCACAATCCCGTGCCCGCCGTAGAAGCCGTGGTCGACGCTGAACATGTGCATCGACCCGCCCTTGCCCTTGGAAATCCCCGCCTGGCGGCCAGTAAGCTCGGCCATGATCACCTTGGGATCGATCCCGTAAGCCAGCATGTGGCCGTGATCGCGATAGCCGGTGATGACGCTGTCCTTGCCGACCGTCATCGCGCTCTGCAGCCCAACGGCCACCGCTTCCTGGCCGATGTACAGGTGGCAGAACCCGCCAATCAAACCGAGCCCGTAAAGCTGCCCCGCCCGCTCCTCGAAGCGGCGGATCAGAAGCATCTCCTTGTAGAAGTTCAGAAGCTCGTCTTTCGAAGCCTTGTAGCGCTTCGGCTCAGGCGGGCGCTCGATCTTTCCCTCGGCGGGTGGAGCGGTCTTTGCGGCTTTGGCGGAACGCGCCACGTTTGATTCTCTCGGGTTGTGATGAGGCGCCGCGTCTATAGGTGGGGGCAGCCATGGCGGCAACAGCCGCTCCACCGCCTGCACTTACAATCTGCGCAAATCTCCCCTATGTAAGGCCCGCTACTAGTCGCAAACGGACGGTCTATAGGCGCTTTGCGGCTCCTCATTCCTTCTCTTCGCCTCTCCTAGCACCGGGGGGCCGATTGGCGGTCCGCCAACAGAAGTAAGGAATGCACTATGCCAGTAGGCACCGTGAAATTTTTCAATAGCCAGAAGGGCTACGGATTCATCCAGCCGGACGACGGCGGCAACGACGCCTTCGTCCACATCACAGCCGTTGAGCGTGCAGGAATGCAGACTCTCAACCAGGACCAGAAGGTCAGCTACGAGCTGGAGCAGGACCGTCGTGGCAAGATGAGCGCCGTCAATCTCAAGCCGGCCGACTAAGGATTCGGCGGGGCGCCGGTTTTCCGGCGCCCCGCTGCACCCTCAGTTTCAATGGGAACAATGACAGACAGGGAAACCTATCTAACCCGAGCTGCCGAGGCGCGGAAGGACGCGGAGTCGACATCGCTCGACAATGTCCGCGACCGCTGCCTTCGGTCCGCCGCAGCCTGGACCGCAATGGCCGAACGCGCCGAGCGGACCGAGAAGATGCGCGCGACCCTAGCCGCCGACAAGGCGAAGACACTGGCCGAAGAAGCCAAGAAATAAGAAGATTCCAAGTGAAGACTATAGAACGTAAAAGCCGGCGCGCCCTTAGGCGCCGCCGCACCCCACAACTATCCATTTTCCAATCGATGAGCCCGGCGGAAAGCCGGAACGCACGAGCGATCGCCTATCAGGCCGCGCTCGCAGTCATCGGCTGACTTTCCGCCGCGACCGCGGCTCACTCAATTCAAGGGAACGATGATCTCGTCGTCGCGGACGAGGCCGAGGTCACGGCGGACGAGCTCGTCCGCCATGTCCGGATCGGCCTTGTTCGGGTCGAGTAGCTTCGAGCGATGCTGGAGCTTGGCTTTTTGCTCTTCGAGCTTCGCCAGCTCGACCTTCCGCTCGTTGAGGTTGCGGTGATAGCCGCCCCAGGCGAGCAGCCCGTTGGGCCCGGCGACCGCATAGCCGGCGAAATTGCCGACGACGAGCAGCGCCAGCGCGGGCCAGAACATCCGCCGGATCAGTCCAATGCTTCGCTTGCCACCACCCATCGCGCTCACAGGAGAATCACGAGTGAGTCACGAAGGCAAGCAAAATCCGTGCTTTGGAGCGACAAGCTGTGGATCAGCCGCGATTATAGGCCCTTAGCGCCTTTACTCCCGGGTAAACCGCGCGCTCGCCGAGATCCTCCTCGATCCTGAGCAGCTGGTTGTACTTCGCGACGCGGTCGGACCGCGCCAGGCTGCCGGTCTTGATCTGGCCGGTGCACAGGGCAACCGCCAGGTCGGCGATCGTCGCATCTCCGGTCTCGCCCGAACGATGCGACATCACAGCGGTGTACTCGTGGCCTTGCGCCAGCCGTACCGCAGCGATTGTCTCCGTCAACGTGCCGATCTGGTTGACCTTGATCAGGATGGAGTTGGCCACGCCCTCCTCGATGCCCTGGGCAAGCCGCTTCACGTTGGTGACGAACAGGTCATCGCCGACAAGCTGCACCTTTGATCCGAGCCGGTCCGTGATCATTTTCCATCCGGCCCAGTCGTCTTCCGCCATCCCGTCCTCGATCGATGCGATCGGATAGTCGCGGACGAGCTGCTCGAAATAATCCGTCATCTGCTCGGGGCTGAGCGCGAGGCCTTCCCCGTCGAGCCGGTACGCGCCGTCCCGGAAATATTCGCTCGCGGCGGGATCGAGAGCCAGTAGCACGTCCGATCCCATCTTGTACCCGACCGCCTCGACCGCTCCGATGATGAAATCGAGCGCCTCGCGGGCTGACGAAAGATTTGGAGCGAACCCGCCCTCGTCGCCGACCGCCGTCGAAAGCCCCTTCGAGTGAAGCGCCGACTTCAGCGCGTGGAACACCTCGGTCCCGCAGCGCAGAGCTTCCGAGAAGCTCGAAGCTCCGACCGGCATGATCATGAATTCCTGGAAGTCGATCGGGTTGTCGGCGTGGGCGCCGCCGTTGACGATGTTCATCATCGGCACCGGAAGCATGTTGGCCGTGCCGTCGCCGATATAGCGGTAGAGCGGCAGTCCAGCCGACACCGCAGCGGCCTTCGCACAAGCCAAGCTGACGCCCAGGATCGCGTTTGCTCCAAGCCTGCCCTTGTTCTCGGTGCCGTCGAGCGCGATCATGGACGAGTCCAGCTCGCCCTGGTCCTCTGCGTCGTGCCCGACCAGCGCGTCGGCGATCTCCCCGTTCACTGACTGGACCGCGGTTTCGACGCCCTTCCCGCCCCAGCGGCTCTTGTCGCCGTCGCGAAGCTCGACCGCTTCGTGCACTCCCGTCGACGCTCCCGAGGGCACTGCGGCCCGGCCAAGGCTTCCATCCTCGAGCGTGACATCGACCTCCACGGTGGGGTTGCCGCGGCTGTCGAGGATCTGTCGGCCGCGGATCGCGGTGATTGCAGTCATGGAATTCCTTCTTACGTAAGCGTAATGAAGTGCCGCCGGGCGGCAGTGCGCGCGGACCTAATAGGCGCTCGCAAAAAGCGCGCAACTTTCCGCCGCAGAGAGCGGAACGGTGGTGCGGCCACGAGGGTTGAAGTCCGAAAGGAGAAAGCGACGATGGCGCAGCAAGACAAAGACCTTCCGGAAGGCACCGACACGATCATTCCCGGCGCATTGGAAACGGACACCAGCGATATGACGACAAGATCAGGAAGCGGCCGGGCCTCCGGCTCCATCGGAAGCGAATTGATGGGCAAGGTTCGCAGCGGCGGCGACAAGCTCTCCGAGCAGGCAGCGGACAAGGCTCGCGGTTTCGTCGGCCAGGGCATCGACCGCTCGGCCGAAGCCATCGCCAACGTCAGCAAGCTGGTCGGCGACACCGCCTCCGGCCTCGATGAGCGTCTCGGCGAGGAATATGGCGATTACGCGCGCCGCGCCGCCGAGGCTCTGGAAAGCACTGCCAACCGGCTTGCTTCCAAGGATCCGGACGAGTTGATCGACGACACGCGCGAATTCGTGCGCAAGAGCCCGGGCGTAGCGCTCGCCGGAGCGGCAATCGTCGGTTTCGCCCTCGCCCGTCTCATCAAGTCCGGCCTCTCGATGGGCGACGACGACGATGAAGATAACGGCCGTTCGTCGCGCTCCTCGCGCAAGCGGAGCTGATGCTAAAACCGGCGAGCGACCTTCCGCCTTCGGGCGGTGAACGCTCGTTCGGCGAGCTGGCGAGCCAGCTGGTCGACGACGCCAAGGCCTATGCCCGAGCCGAGGTCGACCTGGCCAAGGCCATCGCCGCGGACAAGGGCAAGTCGGCCGCAGTCGCTGCGGTCTTCTTCGGAGCGGCGCTTCTGGTGGCCATGGGGGCCGTTTGCGGGCTGTCCATCGCGATCTTCGTCGCCTTTGCCTACCTGATGAGCCCCCTGCTCGCCGGGCTGCTCACATTCTTCATCTTCGCGGCCGTCGCCGGCGGTCTCGGCTGGTTCGGCTGGCAGAAGCTGAGGGACGCCCTGTGATCGCCGACCCGCCAGCAGTCGTGGAAGCTCGCCGCCGGGCCGACGACGCTCGCGAGCGGATGATGAGCTCGTTCGAGGCGCTGCTGACCCGCGCCCGTCAAATGCCCGAAAAGCTGGCGCCCGGGAATCTTGCCCGAGGCGCCTGGGAGGCTGCCAAATCCAAGGGCGCGGACGTCGCGGAAGACGCGGTGGACGCTGTGCGAAAGCGACCCGTCGCAGCAAGCAGCGCAGTCGCCGCTCTCGCCTTGTTCATCGCCCGCGAGCCGTTGATGGATCTCGCCGGCAAGCTGATGAGTTCGAAACCCAAGAAGAAACCCGCGAAGGCCGCCAAAGCCAAGGCGCGCAAGCAACGAGTGGAGAAAGTCGATGAGTGAGACAGATCGCAACAGCAGCTCGGGTGACGGCGGAAGCTCGGGCCTCCGGCAAACCGCGATCGAAGCCTATGATTCGACGCTCGACGGAGCCTCGGCAGCAGGCAGGCGCGCAGGCGACACGATCGGCGAGGCGCCTTTGGTCGCGCTCGGTGCGGGCATCGCCGCAGGTGCCCTCCTCGCAGCTCTCCTCCCGACCAGCAGGCGTGAGCGTGAGCTTCTCCGCCCCTATGGCGACCGCGTGACCGGCGCTGCCCGTGGGGCCGCGGACGCGGCCCGCCGCGCGGGGTCGGACAAGCTTCGCGAGTTGGGCCTCACGCCAGACGTCCTGGCGGACAAGGCGAGCGAAGCGGCCAAGGCGACCGCCCAGGCCGCGATCGGGACGTTCAAGGACGAAGCGGCGAAGAGCTGACCCCGGTTCGCAACCGCCGGTTTCGCTGCTAGCGCTTCCTCATGAGCAAGCTTCACCTGGTGTTCGGCGGGCGAGTGAAAGACCCGCGCGGGCTCGACTTCGACCTCGAGACGATCGACCTCGTGGGCCTCTACGGCAATTATGCCGATGCCGAGGATGCCTGGCGCGGCAAGGCGCAGCGCACGGTCGATGATGCCGAGATGAAATATGTAATCGTCCACCTGCACCGGCTTCTCGAGCCGGACGGGGATGGAACAACTCGGCCGAGGGAATCGGCCTGAGCTAGGCCTTCCGGTACCGCCACATGAGAAGCGGCCGCTGAAGCAGGAGGCCGGACAGGAAGCCGCCGACATGGGCCGGCGTCGCGACCAGCACGCCCTCGAAGCCCGCAAGCATTCCAGTCATGAGCTGGAGCACGATCCAGGCCGCGAGCAGCCAGAGCGCGTTCAGCGCCCGGTTCAAACGTCGCGATTTCACGATCTGCTTCTGCTGGCCGAAGCTCAAGGCGAAGGCGCCGATGATCCCGCTGATCGCACCGCTAGCTCCGACCATCGGTGTCTGGGCGTGCGGCTGGACCAGCCATTCGGCGACCGCCGCTACGTAAGCCGAAATCCCGTAGATGAAGATGAGCGCCTTGGCGCCGAGCACCCGCTCGACCTGGGCCCCGCACCACACGAGGATCACGAGGTTGAGCACCAGGTGCAATACGCCCGCGTGGACCAGAGTGGCCGAAAGCGGGGTCAGGAATGCGGGAACGGCCGGGCCGAGCATCGCCGCCCCGCTCCACCGCGCGGGAATAAAGCCCATCGCGATCGCCGTCTGGTCGCTCAGCCCCAGGAAAGCGGAGACCAGCCAGAATAGCGCGATGACGACCGCGATCCACGCGGTCGCGGATCGCGGAAGCGCCGGTGCGTAGCTTCGCGCCGTCAGACGAACTCCACCTTGGCGATCCCGTAATAATGGTCGCCAGACGGGGTCGACACCTCGACATCGTCGCCGACCTCGCGGCCGATCAGAGCGCGGCCAAGCGGCGAGTTGAAGCTGATCTTGCCGTCCTTGGCGTCAGCCTCGGACTGTCCGACGAGCTGGTATTTCACCTTCTTCTTGTCCTCGTCGATCAAGGTCACCGTCGCTCCAAACACGACCTTGTTGCCCGAAAGCGTCGACGGGTCGATCACCATCGCCCGGCTCAGCTGGTCGTCCAGGTCGGCGATCGTCGCCTCGATCTGCCCCTGCCGCTCTTTCGCGGCATGATATTCGGCATTTTCCGACAGATCGCCGTGGGCGCGCGCGGATTCGATCGCCTCGACAACAGCCGGCCGCTCCACCTGCTTGAGGTGACGGACCTGCTCGGAGAGCCGGCGATGCCCTTCCGGCAGCATCGGCACTTTTTCGCTCGCCATTTCGATCAGTCCCTTTCTCAAAACCGCCCCGCCGGCGCCGCGACCGGCGCCGTGCTCAAAAGCGGATTGTCGGATGAAATCTCTGCTTACTTCAGGCGGAATAATAGGATTGGAGCGAGTGCACTTCAAGCGCCCGCCCCCGAACCGTGCCCAGCGAGCGCGCAACCGCGAGGCTCGCGGCCGCAGTCGTGAAATAGGGCACTTTCCGCTGAAGAGCGGTCGCCCTGATCGAATGGCTGTCCTTCAGCGACTGCCAGCCTTCGGTGGTGTTGAACACCAGCTGGACCTTGCCGTCGGTGATGAGGTCGACGATGTGCGGACGCCCCTGCGCGACCTTGTTGACCGTCTCGACCGGAAGCCCGGCCTTCTGCAGATATTCAGCAGTCCCGCCCGTCGCGATCACCTTGAAACCGAGCTCGACCATCGCCTCGACCGCCGGGACGATATGCGGCTTGTCCCCATCCTTCACGGAAACGAAGACCGTGCCCTCCTTGGGTAGCTTGATCCCCGCCCCGAGCAGGCCCTTGCTGAAGGCCGCGTCGAAGTCGCCGTCGATGCCCATCACTTCGCCCGTGCTCCGCATTTCCGGCCCGAGCACCGGGTCGGAGCCCGGGAAGCGCGCGAAGGGGAAAACCGGCTGCTTGACCGCGATATGACCGAGCTCCCGCGTGATCGGGTCGAGCGCGCTGAGCGCCTCGCCGGCCATTACCCGGGCGGCCATCTTGGCAATGGGCCGCCCGATGGCCTTGGCGACGAACGGCACCGTCCGACTTGCACGCGGGTTCACCTCGATCAGGTAGACCTGGTCGCCCTTCACCGCGAACTGGACGTTCATCAGCCCCTTCACCTGAAGCGCCGTCGCAAGCGCCGTCGTCTGCCGCTCGATTTCCGCGACGATCTTGTCCGACAGGCTGTGCGGAGGGATCGCGCAGGCGCTGTCGCCCGAATGGACGCCCGCCTCCTCGATATGCTGCATGACGCCCGTCACCACGACGTCCTTGCCGTCGGCGATGGCGTCGACGTCCACCTCGATCGCATCGCGCAAATAGCGATCGATCAGCACCGGCGACGATCCCGACACCGCCACGGCCGTCGCGATATAATGGTCTAGCTGCTCGGGACCGTCGACGACCTCCATGCCGCGCCCGCCGAGCACGTAGGACGGCCTCAGGAGCACCGGGTAACCGATGCGGTCGGCGACGATCATCGCCTCGTCGCGGCTCCGGGCAATGCCGTTTTCCGGCTGCTTGAGCCCAAGCTTCTGCACCAGGTCCGCAAACCGCTCGCGGTCCTCGGCAAGGTCGATGCTGTCAGGGCTGGTGCCGAGGATGGGAACGCCCGCATCCTGCAGGGCCTGCGCAAGCTTGAGCGGGGTCTGCCCGCCGAGCTGGACAATGACTCCCAAAAGCTCGCCCTTCTCCGCCTCGCGCCTCATGATCTCCATCACGTCCTCGGCCGTCAGCGGCTCGAAATAGAGCCGGTCCGAAGTCTCCGGGTCGGTCGACACCGTCTCCGGATTGCAATTGACCATGATCGTCTCGAGCCCCGCGTCGCGGAGCGCGAAGGCGGCGTGGCAGCAGCAATAGTCGAACTCGATGCCCTGCCCGATCCGGTTCGGCCCGCCGCCCAGGATCGCGACCTTCCTCCGGTCCGAGATCTTGGCCTCGTCCACTGGCTCGCCGAACAACGGCGCCTCATAGGTCGAGTAGAGATAGGGCGTGGTCGCATCGAACTCCGCCGCGCAGCTGTCGATCCTCTTGTAGACCGGGCGGACGCCGAGCTTCAGCCGCTTCGCCCGGACCTTCGCTTCACTGCTCTTTGTCAGCTCCGCCAGCCGGGCGTCCGAAAAGCCGAGCGCCTTCAGCCGCCGAAGCCCGGCCGCGTCCGCCGGAAGCCCGTGCTCGCGGACCGCATTCTCGGCCGCGACGATACCTTCCATCTGCCTCAGGAACCAGGGATCGAATCCCGCGATCGCGTTGATCCGCTCGACGCTGAATCCCTGGCGAAGCGCCTCGCCTGCAACCAGCAGCCGGTCGGGCGTTGCCCTGGCAAGCGCAGTCTCGATCCGCTGCGCGTCCGCGCCTTCCAGCTCGCGAACCCGGTCGAGCCCGGTCAGACCGGTCTCCAGCCCGCGGAAGGCCTTTTGAAGGCTCTCGGCGAACGAGCGGCCGATCGCCATCACCTCGCCGACCGATTTCATCGAGGTGCTCAGCACCGCTTCCGAGCCCTTGAATTTCTCGAAGGCGAAGCGGGGGATCTTGGTGACGACATAATCGATCGTCGGCTCGAAGCTCGCCGGCGTCGCTCCGCCGGTGATGTCGTTCTGGATCTCGTCGAGCGTGTACCCGACCGCCAGCTTCGCAGCGACCTTCGCAATCGGGAAGCCGGTCGCCTTCGACGCCAGCGCAGACGACCGCGACACGCGCGGGTTCATCTCGATCACGACCATCCGCCCGGTCTTCGGATCGACCGCGAACTGGACGTTCGATCCGCCGGTCTCCACGCCGATCTCGCGAAGCACCGCGATGCTCGCCGAGCGCATCCTCTGATATTCCTTGTCGGTCAGCGTCAGCGCAGGGGCGACGGTGATCGAATCGCCGGTGTGCACGCCCATCGGGTCGATATTCTCGATCGAGCAGATGATGATGGCATTATCCGCGCGGTCGCGGACCACCTCCATCTCATATTCCTTCCAGCCGAGCACCGATTCCTCGATCAGCACCTCGGTGGTCGGCGAAGCTTCGAGCCCGCCGGCGACGATTCGCTCGAACTCCTCGCGGTTGTAGGCAATCCCGCCGCCCGTCCCGCCCAGCGTGAAGCTCGGGCGGATGATCGCCGGAAGGCCGATGTGCTCCAAAGCCGCGAGCGCATCCTCCAGGCTGTGCGCAATCGCCGAGCGCGGGCTTTCCAGTCCGATCCGGTCCATCGCCTCGCGGAACTTCAGCCGGTCCTCGGCCTTCTCGATCGCTTCGGCGTTGGCGCCGATCAGTTCGACCCCGAATTTCTCGAGCGTCCCGTTTTTTGCCAGCGCCAGCGCGGTGTTGAGCGCCGTCTGCCCGCCCATCGTCGGAAGCACCGCGTCCGGCCGTTCCTTCTCGATGATGCTGGCGACGAAGCCCGGCGTGATCGGCTCGATATAGGTCGCCCCATCTGTTCCCTCACCGGCCACAAGCTCCGGATCGGTCATGATCGTCGCGGGGTTCGAGTTGACGACGATGACGCGATAGCCCTCGGCCTTCAGCGCCTTCACGGCCTGCGAGCCCGAATAATCGAACTCCGCCGCCTGGCCGATGACGATCGGGCCGGCGCCGATGATCAGGATGGATTTGATGTCGGTACGCTTAGGCAATGAGCCCTCCAATCGCGAGCGCTCTGCATAAGCTTTTCTTAAGTCTCAGCTGTTTAAGGCTACTTCGATGCACACCCCGTCCGAAGACACGGCCACCACTCGTTGGATACGTGCCCACCCGTGGCTCGCATCCACCATAATGCTGGGGAGCATTTTCGGGTTCGTCCTTTGGCTCACCTGGAATCAGGTCCAGAGCGGTCCCGCTCCGGGCAGCAAGATTTGGATACTCAAATCGGCAGGGCTCGTTCTGGTAGCCTTGGCAGCCGTTGTCGGCAGTCGCAGGAAAACGAACAAACACTAACGCATCATCCCCACAAACTTTTCGAACAGATAGAAACTGTCCTGCGGCCCCGGGCTCGCCTCGGGGTGGTACTGGACGCTGAACGCCGGCTTGTCCGTCAGCTCGATCCCGCAGTTCGAGCCATCAAACAGCGACACGTGAGTCTCCCGCACATTCTCCGGCATCCCCTCGCGCTCCACCGCGAAGCCGTGGTTCATGCTGGTGATCTCGACACGGCCGTCGGCGAGCCGCTTCACCGGATGGTTCGCGCCGCGGTGGCCCTGGAACATCTTGCTCGTCTTCCCGCCGACCGCGAGCGCGAGCATCTGGTGGCCGAGGCAGATGCCGAACAAAGGCTTCCCGCTCTCCAGCATCTGCCGGATCACCGGCACTGCATATTCACCCGTCGCCGCCGGATCGCCCGGCCCGTTCGACAGGAAGAAGCCGTCCGGCTCGTGCGCCATGATCTCGTCGAAGCTCGCGGTCGCAGGCACCACCGTCACCCGCGCACCGGCCTCGCAAAGGTTGCGGAAGATGTTGCGCTTCGACCCGTAATCCACAGCGACGACGTGCGGCCGGTCATTGCCCTCGCCGCCCATCTCATAGCCCCGCCCCCAGGCCCATTTACCGCCGGTCCAGCGCTCGACCTGCAGCCGGCTGACCTCCTTCGCCAGGTCCATGCCTTCCAGCCCCGGCCATTCCGCGGCCATCCGCTGAAGCTTGTCGAGGTCGAACTTCCCATCCGCGCGGTACGCGACGGCAACGGTCGGCGGCCCTTCCTCGCGCACCAGCTTGGTCAGCGCTCGCGTATCCACGCCCGCTATCCCGATCCGCCCGCGCTTCCGCATCCAACCGGCGAAATCCTCGCCCGCGCGATAGTTGGACGGCGCAGTGACGGGGTCGCGAACCAGGCAGCCGAGCGCATGCGCCTCGACCGCTTCGACATCCTCGTCATTGGCGCCGACATTGCCGATGTGCGGGAAGGTGAAGGCGATGACCTGCTTCGCGTAGGAGGGATCGGTCATCACCTCCTGGTATCCGGTCATCGCGGTGTTGAAGCACAGCTCCCCGACCGCCTCGCCTTCGGCTCCGAAGCCCTCGCCCCAGACGGTCCGGCCGTCCGCGAACACCACGACTCCCGTCGCACCCTCAGGCTGGGGCGCGGGCGTGCGTGGGGCGTCGGCCATGGGCTGGGGGGAAGCCTTCCGTGAGCGGTTGAACAGCGATGTCGCTAAGGCATCGCAGCTAGGGGCCGCGGGCGCGCACGTCAACGCTGTAAAATCGCCGCCGGTGCGGCTAGGGCATTTCGATGATCAGGGACGACATCAAGGCCGCGACCATCGCCGCGATGAAAGGCGGCGACAAGGAAAGCGTAGGCACGCTTCGCCTCATCTCAGCGGCGATCAAGAACCGCGACATCGAGCTTCGGACCTCGTCTCAGACACCGGACGACGACCTTCTCGTCACCGAAGTCCTGCAGAAGATGATCAAGCAGCGCCGCGAATCGGCGGAAGCCTACCGCGGCGGCGGCCGCAACGACCGCGCCGAGATCGAAGAGGCCGAGATCGCGGTCATCGAGCGCTTCCTGCCCAAGCAGATGGGCGACGAGGAAGCCCGCGCGGCAATCGAGGCGATCATCGCCGACACCGGCGCTTCGTCGATCAAGGACATGGGCCGGGTGATGGCCGAGGTGAAATCCCGCCACGCCGGCTCCATCGAGCCCGCGCGGGCAAGCGCCATGGTCAAGGCAGCTCTGAGCTAGCCGTCGAAAGGCTCCGCCGCCGTGAGGCAGCGGAGCTGAAACAATTGGCTTTAGGTTCTTGCCGCTTTCCTGCGGCCGGATGCTTCCGCACCGCCCATCACGCCCATCGCGCCTTCCATTGCGAGATGGAACAGCTTGATCGCGATCGCGGTCGCGACTGCGCCGGCCATTGCCATCTGCAGGTTCAGCGCGACGGCGTTCAGTTGCGCCCCGATGGCTGGGATCTGGCTGAGCGCCCCTCCCACGATCGGGAGCGCGATGACCGTGGCCATGGCCAGAAGCAGCCGTTCTTCGGGCATGGCAAGGCCCGCAACCAGGCCCAGAACGACCAGCAACAAGGGTACATTCATCGTGCCGATGGCGACAAATGCTGCGACTATCGCGAGCAGAATGCCGAGAGTGCGGGCAAGCCCGCCGATTATCATCAACATATTTCCCCTCCCTTTGTCGTCCCGAACCAGGTCTTGTAATCCGTGTCGGAACCGTAACAGTTTACCTTCAATCCGCCGCTCTGGCTGTGTTAATTATTCGCACAGCCGATTTCCCCGGTTGACCTGTGGATAAGTCTTGCCGCCCGCTTGCGGGTAATCGGCAGAGTGGCAATGTGATTCGCGATGACCCTCTCACCGCAATGGCTTGATGAGCTTCGAGCTCGGACCTTGCTGTCGAGCGTCATTTCTCCGTCGGTGAAGCTGATCCGCGCCGGGCGGGAGTGGAAGGCGTGCTGCCCGTTCCACAACGAGAAGACGCCCAGCTTCACGATCAACGACGACAAGGGCTTCTACCATTGCTTCGGCTGCGGAGCCCACGGCGATGCGATCCGCTTCCTCACCGAGGCACGCGGCCTGCCGTTCATGGATGCGGTGAAAGAGCTTGCAGCCAAAGCGGGCATGGATGTCCCCGCGCCCGATCCGGCGGCAAAGGAAAAGGCTGAGCGCACGGCGTCCCTGACCGACGTCATGGGCGAGGTTCAGAAATGGTATGCCGAACAGCTTCAGGGGGTCGCCGGCGCCTCGGCCCGCGATTACCTCAAGAACCGCGGGATCAGCGCCGCCACCATCGCCCGCTTCGGCATCGGCTTGGCGCCTGACGGCCGCAACGCCCTGAAGCGCGCGCTCGCCAGCCTCGGCGAAGAGCGGCTGGTCGAAACCGGAATGCTCATCAATCCCGAGGAAGGCGGCAAGGAAACCTACGACCGTTTCCGCGGACGGCTAATGATCCCGATCCGCGACCAGCGCGGCCGGGTGATCGCGTTCGGCGGGCGGATCCTCGGTGACGGCGAGCCCAAATACCTTAACTCGCCGGACACCCCGCTCTTCGACAAGGGCCGTACCCTCTACAACATCGACCGGGCGGGCCCCGCCAGCCGCCAGGCGAAAAGGCTGATCGTCGTCGAAGGCTATATGGACGTGATCGGCCTCGACCGGGCCGGCATTTCCGAGGTCGTCGCCCCCAACGGAACCGCAGTCACCGAGGCGCAGCTCGAGCGCATGTGGCGGCTCGATCCGGCGCCGATCCTCTGCTTTGACGGCGACAGCGCTGGGCAAAAGGCAGCGATCCGGGCGGCAATGCGCGCACTTCCGCATATTCGACCAGATCGCACACTTCGCTTTGTCGAGCTTCCCGCCGGCCAGGACCCCGACGACCTCGTTCGGTCGGGCGGAAGGGAGGCGGTGGAAGCCTTGCTAGCCGAGCCAGAAGCACTCCACGAGCGCTTGTGGAGGCACGAGCGCGACGCAGCACCTCTCGCTACGCCTGAAGCCCGCGCCGGTCTTCGCCAGCGGCTCATCGAACATGCGCAGGCGATCCAGGACCCGGAGCTCCGCCGCCTTTACCGCGACCAGTGGCTGGCCCGCTTCGAGGCCGAGTTCGCGACCGTCCGGGCCCCCTTCCAGCGGCGCCCGCAGAACCGCTTCGACAAGCGCACCGGCAAGTGGGTCCCGCCAGCCGAGCCCGCGAGCGCGACCGCGCGCCGCATCGGCCGTTCGGGCATCGACACCTCGACCGCCCGAGCCCTCGTGCTTGGCTTCGCTTTCTACCCCGAGGCGCTCGCTTCCCACCTCGAGCAGCTGATGCACATGCCGATCGCGGATCGCGCCCTCTCAGGGCTCCGCGACCGCATCGTCGACGCCGCACTTGCGGAAAGCGCGCTTGATCGCCAGAAGCTCGCCACCATATTGCAGGGAGCCGGAGCCGCCGAAGCCCTTGACCAGGCACGCCGGGCCGGCGGAATCGGCTTCTCTTTCACCCGAAGCGACACCGACCCCGAACGGGCGGTGCGTGACCTGGGGGTCGCTATCGACGCGCTCGCAGCGGAAGAAGAGATCGGCGCGGCTCTCGACGAGGCCACCGAGCGTTTGAAGGCCGGCGACGACGATGCGCTCCAGGAGCAGCTTAGGCTCCACCTGGCGCGCGAGGAGAACAAGCAGCGGCTGGCGTCACTCGTCGGCACTGAGTAAGCGGCGGGAAGAATGGCGAAGAACGAAGCAGCAGAGACCGAGGCCCAGGACAGCGGCGACGCCCCCCTGATCGACCTCAACGACGCGTCGATCAAGAAGTTGATCGCCCGCGCCAAGAAGCGCGGGTTCGTCACCTATGACGAGATCAACGAGGCGCTTCCGCAGGACCAGATGAACTCCGAGCAGATCGAGGACATCATGTCCGCGATCAACGAGATGGGCATCAACGTCGTCGAGAACGAGGAAGAGGCCGAGGACGAGAAAGAGGAAGAGACCGCGCAGGAAGACGAGGTCGATCCCCTCGACGACGGCGGCCCCCGACCCGCAGCCGCGACCAAGAAGGAAGCCGTCGACCGCACCGACGACCCCGTCCGCATGTACCTTCGCGAGATGGGCGCGGTGGAATTGCTCTCCCGAGAGGGCGAGATCGCCATCGCCAAGCGAATCGAGGCCGGCCGCGACATCATGATCTGGGGGCTTTGCGAAAGCCCGATGACCTTCAACGCGATCATCCAGTGGTCGAAGAACCTCAACGAAGGCACGATGCAGCTTCGCGAGATCCTCGATCTCGAAGCGATGCTGTCCAAGGGCCCGACCGCCGAGCAGATCGCGGAGAGCGAGGAAGGTGCCGAGGGCGGCGACAAGGACGAGATCAGCGAGAAGACCGCCGGCCCGACCATCAAGGAAGAGGAAGAGGTCGCCGACGAGCCCGAAGCCGGGACCAACGAAGACGACGAGGACATGGTCGATCGCCGCGCCAAGCCGGTGGTCGAGGAAGAGGACGACGAGAACGCGCTCTCGCTCGCCCAGATGGAAGAGCAGCTCAAGCCGCAGGCGCTCGAGAAGTTCGCCACCATCACGTCATTGTTCAAGAAGTTCGCCAAGCTCCAGGCCAACCGCCTCGACGCTTTCGCCGCGGGCAACGAATTCCCCGCCTCGGACGAGAAGAAGTACCACAAGCTTCGCGAGCAGCTGACCGCCGAGGTCGAGAGCGTCCAGTTCCACCAGGCGAAGATCGAATATCTCGTCGACCAGCTCTACAGCTACAACCGCCGGCTGATGGCCCTTGGCGGCCAGATGCTCCGCCTCGCCGAGCGCCACCGGGTTCCCCGCAAGGCGTTCGTCGAAAGCTATTCGGGCCACGAGCTCGACGAAAACTGGCTCGACGACGCGTCCAAGACCGACAAGAAATGGGCCAGCTTCGCATCCGCCGAGCGCGACAGCGTCGACCGGATCCGCGGAGAGATCGGCGAGATCGCGCAGGCCGTCGGAACCTCGCTCGCCGAGTACCGGCGGATCGTCAACATGGTGCAGAAGGGCGAGCGCGAAGCGCGCATCGCCAAGAAGGAAATGGTCGAGGCCAACCTTCGCCTCGTCATCTCCATCGCCAAGAAATACACCAACCGCGGGCTGCAGTTCCTGGACCTGATCCAGGAGGGCAACATCGGCCTGATGAAGGCGGTCGACAAGTTCGAGTACCGCCGCGGCTACAAGTTCTCGACCTACGCCACCTGGTGGATCCGCCAGGCGATTACCCGCTCGATCGCCGACCAGGCGCGGACCATCCGAATCCCGGTCCACATGATCGAGACGATCAACAAGCTGGTCCGCACCGGCCGCCAGTTCCTCCACGAGACCGGCCGCGAAGCCACTCCGGAAGAGCTCGCCGAGCGCCTCTCCATGCCGCTGGAGAAGGTCCGCAAGGTGATGAAGATCGCCAAGGAGCCGATCAGCCTCGAAACGCCGATCGGTGACGAGGAGGACAGCCACCTCGGCGACTTCATCGAGGACAAGAACGCCGTCATCCCGGTCGACGCCGCGATCCAGGCGAACCTCAAGGAAACCGTGACCCGCGTGCTGGCGTCACTGACCCCACGCGAGGAGCGAGTTCTCCGAATGCGCTTCGGGATTGGGATGAACACCGATCACACGCTGGAAGAGGTCGGGCAGCAGTTCAGCGTCACCCGCGAGCGCATCCGGCAGATCGAGGCGAAGGCGCTTCGGAAGCTGAAGCATCCGAGCCGGTCGAGAAAGATGCGGTCATTTTTGGATCAGTAGGACGCGCAGCGTTGGGGTGACATCGCTCGCAAGGTAGGGCATTTACTGTCGTTGCTCGGTTCACTCGCCCTAACTACTGTGCGTAGAAATTACGTCGGGGGGACAGTTGACGAGCGTATCAGAGCCAGAGCGCCCATCTGCTAACGTAGACCAGCGCCCCCGCCCATTTCTCAAATGGGCCGGGTCGAAGCACTCGCTCCTCAGCCACATTCTCCAATTTATCCCGGAAGAATTCGGTACATATCACGAGCCGTTTCTAGGTGCTGGCTCGCTTTTCTTACGGCTGCAACCGGAACGTGCGCGCTTAGGCGACTTGAGCACTGAGGTCGTAAAGGTTTGGCAAGCGATCAAACAGGACGCCGAGCAGGTTATCGCGAAGCTCCCATCGCCGCGGCCGGATAGGGAAATATTTTACCGCATTAGAAAGACCCGCTCGAACGCCGGCGCTGAGAGGGCTGCTGAATTCATCTACCTGAATAAGAGCTGCTGGAACGGCTTGTTTCGAGTCAACTCCAAGGGTGAGTTCAATGTCCCATTTGGTTCAAACCCAAATACGGAAATACTGGATGCAGAGAACCTCCGACGCTGTGCCAAGCTGTTGCAGCCCTCTGGGGTGACAATCGCCTGCTGTGATTTCGCGCAATGCACGCAGGATGCGAAAGCGGGAGATCTTATATTTTTCGACCCGCCTTACGTAACGAAACATAATTTCAATGGCTTTAGAGATTACAATGAAAAGTTGTTCAGCTGGGCCGACCAAGAACGGCTGGCAGCGGAAGCACTCAGGTTGAAGAACTTGGGAGCGCGAGTGATTGTCACGAACGCCGCACACAAAGATATCTGTGATCTCTACCCAAAATTCGGACAGTATTTTTTCGAACGTTCGTCAACGCTCGCGGGAAATGCAAACTTTAGGGGAAAAGTGAAAGAAGTTGTTATTTATGGCTGAAAATCGGCTCAGAACGGACCCCGGTGGGTCAGTTCGTCTGATCGACCCTGCAAATATTGAGCGAAATCCTCAGAACCCCAGGCTAATCTTCCGCGAAGATGAGCTGAAGTCGTTACAAGAGAGTATCGCCGGACAGGGTATTCTCGTGCCTCTCACCGTTTATCAAACGGAAACGGGCGATTACATCATTCTGGACGGTGAGCGACGTTGGCGCTGTGCGCTTCGCCTTGGGCTAACCTCAGTTCCGGCAATCGTCCAGCCGCAGCCAGATCCCGTCACAAACATCATGATGATGTTCGCGATCCATAAAACGCGAAACGACTGGGACCCGTTACCAACTGCGATCAAACTATTCGACCTTCAGCAAGCACTCGCCGAGCGCCTAGGGCGACCTCCCACCGAGAAGGAACTCGGCGCCGCTGCGTCACTCGATCGTGGTGAAGTTCGCCGATACCGAAACATAATGGCTTTGCCCGAAAAATACAAACGTCAGTTACTCGCAGAACTCAAGAAACCACGTAACGAGCAAGTCCTAACAGTCGATCATGTTCTTGAATCAACTCGGGGAGCCCTCGCTCTTCGGAAGCAGGCGATTATAGACGAAACTGAAGAAGACAAGCTCGTCGATGCCCTAGTTGCAAAGTTTCTAGATAAGCTACTAACGAGCACTGTGGATCCCAGACTGCTCACTCGTATGGCCGGAGCTGTTCATCGAAAAGAAATTGACGATAAACTGATTCGTAAAGTGGTTATTAGATTAATAAATGAGAAGTCATATACAATCAGTGATGCGTTTCGTGACTCAATAGAGAAGGTCGATTTTGAGCACGGAACTGAACAGCTTGCTGAACGAGTTAGCAATAGATTAGTCGAACATTTGGAACGATCGTACGAGCTCGGTGATGGGTTGGAGCAAACCCTGCGCGAGTTAGCGTCCGTAATTCGGCGAATTCTGCGCGATGCCAGAGGCTGATTTCAAGACTGTTCCAGATGAGGCGTTGCCGCTTGCCGTGGCGGCAGAGACCTATTTTACCAACGAGGGCTATGACGTCGCGATCGAACGTCGAGATCTCGGGTTTCCATTTGTGCCCACCTTGGTCTGCACTCGAGATCATGAAACGCTTGTTGTGGAATGTGCCACAGCGCTCGACCGCAAACGTGTGGCTAGGTGGGTAAGCTTTTGTAAGTCACAGCCCTCTGACACACGTGTTGCTGTCGTCCTGTCGGAAGCCGAAGCCAATGCAGCGGAAACGACACGATTCGCGATAGAAGAGAGGATAGGACTCTACAGCGCTCACGACGCCAACTTGGACGAGCTCAGGCAGCCCGTTGACTTGGCGCTCAATGTTGATCTCCCAGACCTAGCGGACTATTCCCCAAAAGTCCGGCGCGCCCTTGCTCCGTGCTTCCGAAAAATCCGACGTGGCGAGTGGCGGGATGGCCTGAACGACGTTTACTTGCTGGTTGAGGACAATGCTCGCGAGTTGCTCGCTGAACGCATTCAAGCAAATCAAGTAGTCAGCTTAGATCGCAATGGTAATCCGATTGCCGCGCGATCGGTGCGGGATATGACTATGGGTCAACTCGGATACGCCTATTCGGGAATTGTAACCAAGAACCAACAGGAGTCGCTGATTGCGGGGACTCTCACATTGATCAATCCGACTAGGGTTAAGCTGACCCACCGACGTCGTAACCGCCAAGCCGAAGAGGCAATTAGGTTGGCGATGGGAAATCACGTCCATGCCGCCACCCAGTGTCTCGAAGACATTCTACGTTAAACTACTTCTATGCCCTAACTCGAACGGATTCTCTGACGTCCGTCATGAGCCGTTCCCCTATGGGGATTACGGTGACGGGTGAGAATTACGAATTACGGTGACAGTTTACTGATTCGCCAAACTCCCGCCCTCTTCCACTCCACAGCGTTTCGCCTAAGCTCGCCTCCCTCAGCGTTGGGGGGCCGCGCGTGGACAGTTTCAGCTATTTCATCACTTTCTACAGCCTGATCCTCGGCCTTGCGCTGACGGAGCTGCTCGGCGGGTTCGCGCACATGGTCCGCGCCAAAGCGCTGAAGAAGCTCGAGCCGCAGACCGCCCTTCTCGCCCTCTTCATCCTCGTCGACATCTGCTCGACCTGGGTCGACGGCTGGCTGTCGCTGAAGGACGTGACGGTGAATTTCGCCGGGCTGTGGGCGCCGGTGCTCCTCGCCATCTGCTTCTACCTCGCCGCCGCAGTCGTCTTCCCTCACGACGATTCCGATCACGAGCGGCTGGCGGATTACTACCGGGAGCGGAAGCGGTTCGTCGTCGGGCTGCTGCTGGCCGGGGAGATGCTGATCCACGTGACCTATCTGCACGTCTTCCAGGACCGGATCGCGCACCATCCGGGCGTCTTCTGGCTGTGGACGATTCCCTACAATGTCGCGATCGAAGCGACGATGGTCGCGCTCCTGATCGTCCGCTCGAAGCGGGCGAACGTCGCCCTTCTCCTGCTGCTCCTCCTGCTCCTCGCCATTCCCTATTGGAACGAAGGCTCCATCCCGAACGCGATCGCCCGGCATTACGGCTACAGTTGATGCGGCCTCTCGCCCTCCTCTTCCTCCTCGCCCTCGCCGCCTGCAACGGCGACAAGCCCGGCGAATGGTCGCTGTTCGTCTATGCGGACGCGGCCGACCATCAGAAGTGGCAGCGGACCGACCGTTTCCAGTCGGAGGGGATGTGCAGGCAGGCGGGTGAGGAAGCCGTCGCCGCGCTCCCCGATCCCGCCAGGGCCGGCTTCGAATGCCGGCGCACCGGCCCGCCCGCCTGATCCCTTCACCCGAAGCTAATCCCACCCGTGGCCGGCAAACCACGGGCGGGGCCGAGACTTCCTGAAAGCGGCCGGGCCTGCCAGGGCCGGGGCGGGTCCCCTACCCGAGCTCTCGGAAACCGGCGGATAGCTGACGGCGCTCTACTCCCTCTCGTGCGCCGCCCACCTAGGTCTTGGCTAATCCCGTGCAGTCCCACCGCATTCCAGTTGCAAACACGAACCGGAATCGAGCGTTCCAATGCAACCACAGTGGTCGGGAACTGACCTGGGATGGGACAAAAGCCTGTCCTACAGGCCCGCCTTTGTGGCTTATCCTCGCCGATGCGAGTCGCGGATAATCACCCCAGGCGCTTTTGTTCAATTCCGTCCGCAGCGCTGCTGCACCTGACCCGTTCATCAAACTGCGCCGACCTTCAACGTCCTCAACTTCCCCTCGGTGGAGATCCTGCGCACGCCGAAACCGGGCCGGAGCAAGCCGCCCTCACGCGCGCGTGCGTTGGGGAGTGAACTTAGTGAACTTTCGCGGCAGCCACTCCACCGCCTCCGCCTCCAGCGCAGCCTACCAGAAAGCGACGGCGGCCCCCGCCGCTACGACGATGACGGTCAGCAGCAAGGGCGCCCATGCGCCCCAATCGGGTTGCGAGATCTCGGACTTCATGTCGCTGTCCTTCGAAAGTCGCGCGCTAGGATCGCTCGAACGCGTCTTCCTCGGCATCCTCGACGGCCGCCGGCCGCTTGGCGGCCGTTTCGGCGGTCCGCCTGGCGATTCCGTCCTCGACCTGCTGGAGGATATTCGCGCGCTCGGCCCACATGGCGGCGCTGGTTTCCATTCGCGCCCGCTGGTTGGCGTTCAGCATCGACACCGATGCCAGAAGGTCGTTGGCGGAGCGCTCACGGCAGACCTTGGCGCTCTCGCGCTTGCCGCCGCCACGGGCCGACGCTGCAGAAGCGGCGGGCAAGGCAATGTCGAAATGCCGGGTCATGCGATGATCTCCCCGGGGCCCTCGGCCTCGACGGATCGCATCTCGGCGATCTCGGGCCGGCGGAACGCCTGCTTCGCCGCATCGATCCGCGATGCATAGCCCTCGGCAAGGCCGGAGTGGGCGGCGCGCGACGGCTCGCAGGCGGCGTTGTCCGCCATGATGAGAGAGACCTGGTGGCGGTGGTAGAGGTCGTTGAGGTCCATGGGTCTGCTCCATCTGCATCAAGCGGGAGCACGCGAATGTCTCTCTGTCGCACCTCGGCTCGGGGTTGGTCAGGCGCGATACCGGTGTCGTAGCACAGCACGCCTGATTTACCTAATAGTTCCTCAATAATTTTCAGGACGATGGAAAGTAAATTATCTGCCATTTACTCAGTTAATTCGTCATTCATTCGCCGAAATCATTGTAATTCTGCAGATGAAACCTACTTGATGATTTGCTATCAGTCGCAATCGACGGTTTTGGGCGCTACGTCGCTCCTTCCTCCATCCTGATCGTCTCCTAGCGTGAAGCGCGCCGATCCGGGCGCCTTCGACAAAGGAATCCACCATGAAATATTTTGGCACCGTCAAGTCGTTCGACAACGAACAGGGTCATGGAATGATCAAGCCGGAAACCGCCGGCGACGAGCTTCGCTTCGAGCGCAGCGCCATCAGCTGGGGCAAGGAAAACCCGCCCACGGCCGGCCAGCGCCTGTCCTATGACGTTGGACAGAACAGCGAGCAGAAGCCCTGCGCGATCAACCTTCAGACCATCTAAGAGCCGGGGGAGATGCCGCGGCGGCCCGCTAGTCGGGCCGCCACGGTATTTCCATTTCGTCGCGAGCAAAGCGCCTGCAACCGCCTGGCGCCTCGCGGACGCTTTCACTCCCCGTTCAACTGCTGCATGGCTAGGCGCGTCCCCGGCGCATGGCTTCCTACACCTTCCCCTCCGCCTTCGGCGCGACCCCGCTTCGGCGGCGGCTGTCGGGGCTCGGGCTGGCGCTGGCCGTCAACCTCCTGCTCTTCCTGGCGCTTCTCACGCTCGGCGTCGTCACCCTGCCCGCTCCAAAGTCGCCGCCGGCACTGGTGGTCGAGCTGATGGCCTCGGACTCGGCCGCCGCTCCGCAGCGGGCAAAGGCTGCTCCGGAAAAGGCTCGGAACCTCGCCCGGCCGGTCCTCCACCGCCCGACGATTGTTCCCGAGGCTCCCAAGCTTCCCAATCTCCACCCGACCGACCTGATCGAGATGAGCAGCGAGGAGCTTGCCGCCGCGGACATCTCCAGGCTTCCCAAGTCTGGCGCGGGCTCTGGCGCCGGTGATTCGAAGGAGGTCGGCCGCGGCCCCAACGGCGAAGTGCTCTACGCCGCCGAATGGGCCCGCCACCCGACCAACGCAGAGCTCGAGGGCTATTTGCCCCGCAACGCTCCCGAGGGCTCGGGGCTGATCGCCTGCCGCACGGCGCCGGGCAACCGCGTCGAGGATTGCATCGAGCTCGCCAACTCGCCGCCCGGCTCTCACCTCGCGAGCGCCGTCCGCCAGGCCGCGTGGCAGTTCCGGGTCCGTCCGCCGCGCCGCAACGGCAAGGAGCTGATCGGATCCTGGGTGCGGATCGAGATCGACTATTACCATTCGGGCGGATGAGGCGGCTTAACCACGTCCCGTCACCAGCCGGTAACGGCCGGGGCGCACAGGGAAAGACGGCGACGTCGTTTGACCTTTAGCGAGCTCCGGCGGCGTCGCCACCTCCCCTCATCACCATGGATTTGTTTTTCTGTTCTCCATGCTTGAGCGGCAACTATAGTAAATTGGACAGTAACCATTCTATTTTGCGACACGACCTTCTGTCCCGCTATTGTACAGTTTCCGGCATTACATCGGTTCTCGCTTGAACTTTCTTCGAATCGGTGCATTCTTGTTCGCGAGTTACGGCGTACCGACTCTCTGGGCCCGGGTGGACAGCTTTGAGGCAAACTGGAGACTCTTCGTGACGCTCGAATCCAACTGCCAGCGGTCCCGCGACCGCAAGCGAGTACTGATGAATGCGACGATCATCAGCGCCGACGCCACTCTGATGGCGCGCGTGATGGAGCTGACCGCGGCGGGCGCAAAAATCGCCTGCGACCGCCGGCTCGACCCGGACTCGGACGTGATCTTCAAGCGCTTTGATGCGTTCCTTGCTGCCCGTGTCGTCTGGTCGGACGAAAGCGGCGCCGGCCTGGAATTCTACCGGGCGAAGCCGGTTCTGCAGGCTGCGTAAGAGAAAAATACGAAGATTGCTGGAACAGAAGCGCTTCACATAAGTTAAGCCCGGCAGGACTATTTCCTGCGGGCCATTTCTCTTGCCGAACCAAGACGATACGGACGACGCCGAAAAACTGACCGGCGACATCCGCGATTTCAACCAGCAGCTGACCGCGAGCATCGGCCGATGCAAGTCGATCGTCGACGACTGCCGTTCGAAGCTCGTCGCCAATTCGAACGAGGAGGAGATTCCGGCCCCGCCTGCCGGCGGGCCAGGTCCAATCCCCTCCTGACCGGCTTCTCTGTCCCATCCTGGTGCATCCCGTTGGGCCGCGAAACCAACGGGCGCGCCGATGCTTTTTAAGTGACGAGTCGGGAGGAGCGGACGATGCGGGGCCGTGCCTCCCGGCCGCTGTGCCTTGGCGAAATGGAGGCTGAGTGACGGTCAACAGCGACCTCAGGCGCGCGAAGCGCAAGCGGGTGTTGATGACGGCAACCGTCATCTGCATGGACTGCGTCCAGAGGGCACGTATCCGGGACCTCACCAGCACCGGCGCCGGGATCACCTGCGACCGCCCGCTCGAGCGCGGTTCCGACATCATCCTGAAGCGAGGCGACCTGTTCATCGCCGCTCGGGTCGCGTGGGCCGACCGCAACACCGCCGGCCTGGAATTCTATCGCCCAATCGCGCTCGAAGAGCTCGCGTCCTCCTTCATGCTTGCCTAGCCGGCCCCGGCGGGCACTTTATCGGATCTTTGGCCCACCCGCGGCCTAGGTCGCTGGGACGGCGCGCTTCTGGTCGGCTGCGCCCGGCACCGGCTCGGCGGCGTCAGCTCCGAGTGCCACGATGCGGTTTTTCTCGTCCACATGAACAACCCGCGGCTTTAGCGAGCGCGCCTCGGCGTCGTCGACCATCGCGTAGGACATGATGATGACGAGGTCGCCGCTCTGAACCAGATGTGCCGCGGCGCCGTTGATGCCGATGATCCCGCTGCCGCGCGGCGCCGGGATGACGTAGGTTTGAAGCCTGGCGCCGTTGGTGATGTCGGCGATCGCCACCTGCTCGCCTTCGAGCAGGTCCGCCGCCTCCATCAGCTCGGCATCGATCGAAATCGAGCCGACATAGTGAAGGTCAGCCTGAGTCACCGTCGCGCGGTGGATCTTGGACTTCAGCATTGTTCGAATCACTGCAGCGACTCCCGTTCCTGCTGCAATGCAATATCGCACTTGCAACATCAGGGCAAAATTCCCAACTGTCGGTGACGAGCGCTGGCGAGCTTAGCCAACCGCTTGCTTTCCGACAAGCCAAGACTTTGAACTCGTTATATTTTTATGTTTGGCACAGCGCTTGCTTTGACAGTGGTGACAACGCCAACAGGAGCTTCCCGATGACCGTCGCCACCGCCGAGTACCAGAACGACCAGCTCGCTACCGAAAAGCGCGAGCCCGCGCTTCCGTTGCGCAGCGACACATTCCTGGGCGTTTGCGAGGCGATCGGCCAAGACTTCGGCTTCAACCCCAACTGGCTGCGGATTGCCTTTGCTCCGCTGATCATCATGAGCCCGCTGAGCGCGATGGGCGCGTATCTCGCCCTGGGCTGCGTTGTGGCTGTCGCGCGCTGGCTGTTCCCGGTTGCACTCGCGAATGCGGCGCAGATTGACGCTGGCGAGACGGGCCCCGCTGCAGACTACGGTCAATCGGAGGATAGGCTGGCCGCCTGAGGAGCAGCGCCACTGGCTGCTTCAACCGCGCTGGGAGAAAATCCCGTGCCCCAGATGCGGTAAACCCCGCCGGTTTGACCCGGCGGGGTTCCCATACTTCAAACCCGAAAGTCTGAAGCACGAGACCACTTTAGGCCCGCCGCGGCCGGAGTCGAGTCAGATTCGACTCCGGCCTCAACAAATTAGTGCGCGAATCGGTGGATAAGCCTGTGGACAATTCCGGCTTCCCCTCAGGCATCTTAATCTCGGTGACCGATTCCCTAAGACGCCATAAACCTCCTCTTTACGCCGTTGCGTTACGGACTTTCCCATAGAGCCGTTCAAGGCCTGGACGGAGGGAAACACGCGAATGGCGATCAATCAGTTCGTCGACCGCAAGGCGCTAGGCGCCGCGGAAGCGCATCTGGCACGCGTCGCCGACGAAGGCAGCGGGCGTCATGCGCATCTTGCCGCGCTTATCGAAGCTTCCGGTCCGAACGCGCCGCGCGACGTCGCCGATTCCGTACATCTCCTCTGCAGCATTCACGGCCATCATCCCGGCCTGATCGAGCAGGCGCTCGAACTTGCGCCGAAAGGACCGGCGCAGAGCTGGCTCGTCCGCGCCGCCGATGCCTTCGAGCGCGAACGGCTGTACCTGGTGCGCCTGACCGCCGCCGTCGGCCCGATCCCGAGCACGCCCGGCGCCGCCGAGACCGAGAACACGCTTCTCGCCCAGCGCCATGCGCTCGAGATCCTCGCCAGGTCGGAGCGCCGCGGCTGCGCTCTCGGAGCAGCAACCGCGCTGGTTTCCGACTGGTGGCCGATCCGCCGCCTGCTCGACCGCGCTGCCATTCGGGTCGGGATCGAGGCGCCCGCCCCTTCGCTTCCCGATGAAGCGTCCATCTTGGCGGTGATCGAGAGCGAGTGTGACACGCCCGCAAGCGAGCGAGCGCTCGGCTTTGGCGGAGAGCAGATGCTCCTGCAGAACCGCGGACTGTTCGACCTTCTCGAGGCTCGCGCAGCCGCCCGCGGCGACTACTGATCACCGACTGATTTACGGAAATTCGGGCGGCCGTCATTCGACAGCGCGGCCGCGACCCAGCGCGTGCTTTCGAACTGGGCGAAGGCCATCATCAGCATCAGGGTCATCGGCACCGCCAGGAATGCGCCGGGAATGCCCCAAAGGAACGTCCAAAGCGACAAGGCGACGATCGTCGTGACGGGATCAATGTTTTGCGTATCCGCCTGCATTCGCGGATAGATGAGGTTGCCGACCACGAAAGCGGCGACCTGGATAACGGCGAAGATCGCCACCGCCTGCCAGATCGTGTCGAATTGAAGCAGCGCGAACAGCGCCGGGGCGATGGACCCGATCGTGACCCCGATGTTCGGAATGAAGGTGAGAAGGAAGAAGATCACGCTCCAGAAAAGCACGTTGTCCAGGCCGACGGCGAGCATCACCGCTGCGGCGGCGAGGGCAACCATCAGTCCCGTCACGGCCTGGACCCACAGGTAGGTGCGAATATCGGCGGCGATATGCTTCAGGATGTCCTTGATCGTCCGCCGCTTAGCGGAGGTGTCGGCGATCGCGTCGATCTTGTCCCTGATCCTTCGGCGGCCGGCGACCATAAACCCGAAGTAGATGATGATCAGCAGGACAGCGCCGGCAACACCCTGGACCGCGGACAGCACATAGCCTGCGATTCGCGGGATGCTGACGTCGCCGATCAGCGACTGGACATGAAGCGGGCGGTTGAGCCCGGCCGAGCTGCTGACGTTGAGAACGACGGAATCGACGCGCTCCACCAGTGCCGGACCACTCTGCACAACCTGCACCGCGCCTTGGGCGAGGACGAACATGCCCCCTGAGGCGGACAGGATCACGACCAGGCCGGCGGCCGCCGAGACCACCCATTTGGGCGCCTTCGGCCAGCGGTTGTTGATGAAGGCGACGACGGCGTCGACAAGCACCACCAGGACGAAGGCGATGACTAGCGGGATCAGGATTCCGCTGAGGAAATAAAGCAGCGCCATCGCGGCCGCGGCGCCGGTCAGGATTTGCGCAGTCGCTATGGGCCGGGAGCTCACGCCGGCATGTGAGACGAACGGTCGCTACTTTGCAACCTTGCTCGGCTTCGCCAATCCCGCGGACTGGCCGCAGACGATCACTCGTCGCGGTAGGCCAGCTCGAAATTGCCCCAGCGACGGCCGTTAAACCACACCGGCACGAAGACGTTCTTCACCGGAATGAAATTGTCGCCCAGCTCCATCCTGTAAGTAGCGAGCATCGCCGGCTTGTTCGAGTTGATCGCGTTGCGCGTCGTCTCGTCCATGAAGATCCGCTTGTTGCGGCAATGCGCGTCGTTCCATACCGGATCGGGACCCGGCTTGTGACAACGCTCCGACAGATGGGTCGGAAGATAGCCGTTCACGTCGGTGATCGCGGAGCCGATGATCCTGTTGTCCGTGGCCTTGAAGCGGTCGAGGATGGGCCGGACGTACTTGTCGGCGAAGTCGCAAAAGCCGGTGTCGTACTGGGCCGGATTGCTGCCTTCGATCAGCTTGTAGTTGCGGTCGAAGACGTCGCTCTCGCTGATCTCGCCGGCTGCGATTCCCCGCTCCACCTCGGCCTGGATGGCGCGCATCGCCTCCTGTGCCTTGAGGATGAACGGCGTGTCGTCGATCTCCGCGCCGGAATTGGCGAGCGTGTCCAGCATCGAGTTGGACAGGCTTTCGAGGTGCTTCAGCCGCTCCTTGGCGGAGACTAGCTCCTGGCCGTTGTCGCGAGCGTCGCCCGCAAAATCCGTAAGGCCCGCCTTCACCCGGTCGACGCTGGTCTGGATCATGCTGGTGGAATGGGCGATGCCTTCGGTCTGGCGGTCGACCATTCCGACGATCTCGCTCACTTCGCGCACGGTGTCGCTGATCTGGCCGAACCCCTTCTGCGCCTCGCGGCTGCGGTCGACACCGGTCTTGATCTCGCTCGTGACCGCGCCTGCCTCGCGGGTCAGCTCGCCGATCGTTGCGGCAATCTGGCTGGTCGCGGTGCGAGTGTCGTGCGCGAGTTTCTTCACTTCGGCGGCGACCACCGCAAAGCTTCGGCCAGCATCTCCGGCGCGAGCGGCTTCGATGGTCGCGTTGAGGGCGAGCATGTTGGTCTTTCGGGCGATGGCTTCGATGGTCGAGGAGACCGTCTGGACCTGCGCCATCGCCGAAGCGAAGCCGGCCATCCGCTCGCCCAGCTGCACGATGAGGTCGGTCAGCCCCTTGAAGCCGCCGATCGTGCCTTCGATTGCATCGCGACCGGACTCGAGCTTGGCCTTGGCCTGCTCGGCGAGCAGCCGCGCTTCGTCCGTGGAATCCGATACTCGCCCTTGGTCGGCGAGAAGGCGGGTCGTCACCTCCTCCAGCTGGTCGAGCATCTTGAGGTTTTCGCTGATCCGGCCAGCGACACCCGAAACGTAGCCGGCGACGTCGCTGCATTCGATCGACAACGAACCGCAGTCCCGCGCAACCGCGCGAATTGCGTTTTCGGTGACTTCCTCGATCCCCTGTGTGGCCATGGCCGGACCCGCTCCCAATTCCTCTTGCCGTGCGGAATAGACGCGAGGTGCTACTCTTTCGTTAACCAACGCGCCCGCGGCGTCCGGCCGGATGCGCCGTCGGCGTACAGTTCCAGTGGCTCGGCGACCGGATTCACGGGGCCGCCTGAAGGTTCCGACCGGAGCCGCTAACATCCTGCAATGTCAGCATTTCACCTGCGCGAGGTGCGCTATCCATGATATTCAACCCGCACTAACGGGAGGAAAACCATGGAAGAAACCTTTAGCGACAGGTGGCGCAACGCCGCTTTCGGTCTCTGCCTGACAGTGCTGGTCGTGGGCGCAGGCCTGGCGGTCGCCTTCCTCTAGGCGCTGCGCAGCGAGGGCTAGTCGAGGGCAGTCGCGGCGGCCGGCTTTTTCGGCGCCTTTTGCCAAGCGGTCACCGTGTAACCCCGCTCCGCGAGGCAGCCTTCCATCGCTCGCTTCACGGCGGCTTCCTTTTGCGCTCGCTTCATTTTCGACATTCCCCACGCGCCGCCGAGGATCGCGAAGGGGAGCAGGGCGATCGTCGCACTCATCGCTGCCAGCCCGGCGTAGCCTCCGATAGCTGCAGCGGTGGTGGTGCCAACGGCCGCTGTCGCGGCTCCTGCCGCGACACCCACGCCTGCGGAGCCGGAGCGTCCGTTCGAATCCAGCTTTCCGGCGATGAAAAGTTGCTGGCAAGTCGAATAAGCCGTGTCGAACTCGGCCTGGTCGGCAGTCGCGGCGAGGGTCGGAGTGAATTCCCTCGGCCGGGACGAGCAACCCTCAAGCGTGATCCCGGCAATAACGGCAAGAACCGTGAGCTTGTTGCGCATCCATTTTCCCCCGTTCGCAACCCCTTCGGGGGACGCGCTCCTCACGCAGAGAATGTCATGTTTTTGAAGATGCGCAATTTTATTCGGCGCGAGGTCAGGAGAGCTATTCGGCGGCCAGGGCCTCATACTCCTGCGCCGCCAGATATTTTTCGGCATCGAGCGCGGCCATGCAGCCTGTGCCGGCGGCGGTGACCGCCTGGCGGTAGATTTTGTCCATCACGTCGCCGCAGGCGAATACCCCCTCGACGCTGGTCTTGGTCGTCCCAAGCTCGACCTTGATATAGCCTTCGGAATCCAGGTCGAGCTGGCCCCTGAACAACTCAGTCGCAGGACTGTGACCGATCGCGACGAAGCCACCTTCGACTTCGAGGCGGCTGATTTCGCCGGTGCGCTTGTTCCGAAGGTCCAGTCCGACCAGCGCCTCGGGATCGCCGCCGCCGACGAACTCGACCACTTCGCTGTCCCAGATCACGTTGATCTTCTCGTTTGCGAACAGCCGGTCCTGCAGGATTTTTTCCGCACGAAGGCTGTCGCGGCGGTGGATCAGGGTGACGTCATGGCTGTGGTTGGTCATGTACAGCGCTTCTTCGACCGCGGTGTTGCCGCCGCCGATCACCGCAACCTTCTTGCCACGATAAAAGAAGCCGTCGCAGGTCGCGCAAGCCGAGGCGCCCCTGCCCTTCATATGTTCCTCCGAAGGAAGCCCGAGCCATTTGGCCTGGGCGCCGGTGGCGATCACCAGGGCGTCGGCATGGTATTCGGTGCCGCTGTCGCCGATCAGCACGAAGGGGCGGCGCGACAGGTCGACCGAGGCGATATGGTCCCATACGACCTTGGTGCCGACATGCTCGGCCTGGGCCTGCATCTCCTCCATGAGCCACGGACCCTGGATGACCTCGCGGAAGCCGGGGTAGTTTTCGACGTCGGTGGTGGTGGTGAGCTGGCCCCCGGGCTGGATTCCCTGGATGACGATCGGCGAGAGGCCGGCGCGGGCGGCGTAGATGGCAGCCGTATAGCCGGCCGGGCCCGAGCCCAGCACCGCCAGGCGCGTCGAAATGCTGTTTGTCATTGCCGCCATTTAAGGAGCCGAAGCGGACCCCGCAACGGCGGCAATTCGACGGCTAGACCGCGCGGCGGCCGGCGACGAAGTTCCAGATGAGAACGATGACGCCGATGATCAGAAGCAGGTGGATGAGGCCGCCAGCGACGTGGAAGGCGAAGAAGCCCAATGCCCACAAGATGAGCAGGATTACGGCGATTGTCAGAAGCATGGGTAGGTCCTCTTGGCTGGAATTCGGAACGAAGCCGTAACCGTTCAACGGCAGCGCTGTTCCGCCGGTCCACCTGCCCAGGCTTAGACGAGCCTGCTCTGCTGCAGCGACGCGTCGATGAAACTCGCGAACAGGGGGTGCGGCTCGAACGGGCGGCTCTTCAGCTCGGGGTGGAACTGGACTCCGACGAACCAGGGATGGTCGGGCCGCTCGATGATCTCCGGAAGTCGCCCGTCGGGCGACATCCCTGAGAAGACGAGGCCGGTCTTTTCGAGAACCGGGACATAGTGGGTGTTCACCTCGTAGCGATGGCGATGCCGCTCGCTGATCCGGGTCGCGCCGTAGATGTTGGCGGCCCGGCTATTGTGGCCGAGCTCGGCTTCATAGGCGCCGAGCCGCATCGTTCCGCCAAGGTCGCCGTCGGCCGCTCGCTCCTGCAGCCCCTCCTTGCTCATCCATTCGGTGATGAGGCCGATCACCGGCTCCTCGGTGGGGCCGAACTCGGTGCTGGAGGCGTTCTCGACGCCAGCCGCGCGCGCGCCTTCGATGCAGGCCATCTGCATCCCCAGACAGATGCCGAAAAACGGGATTTCGCGCTCGCGGGCGAACTTGACCGCGGCGATCTTGCCCTCGCTCCCGCGCTCGCCGAACCCGCCGGGGACGAGGATGCCGTGCAGCGGCTCGAGCTCGGCCGCGAGGCTCGAATCCTCATGCTCGAACAATTCGGCGTCCAGCCACTGGATGTTGACCTTGGCGCGGTTGGCGATTCCGCCGTGGATCAGCGCCTCGCGAAGGCTTTTGTAGGCGTCGGGAAGGCCGACATATTTGCCGACCACGCCGATCGTCACTTCGCTCTCGTAATTGTCGATCCGGTCCATGACCTCGCGCCAGCGGTCCAAGTTCGGCCGAGGGGCGTCGTCCATTCGGAAGGCGTGGAGCACTTCATCGTCCAGCCCCGCCTCGTGATACTGCAGCGGAACGTCGTAGATGTTGCGCGCATCGAGCGCGGGGATGACCGCCGACTTCCGAACGTTGCAGAACAGCGCGATCTTCTCCCGCTCGGGTTCGGGCAAGGGTCGGTCGCAGCGGCACAGCAGCACCTCCGGCTGCACCCCGAGACTGGAAAGCTCGCGGACGCTCTGCTGGGTCGGCTTGGTCTTCAGCTCGCCGGCGGCGGCGATCCAGGGGACCAAAGTGGTGTGGACGCTGACGGTCTGGTCGCGGCCAAGGTCGTTCCTCAGCTGGCGAATCGCTTCGACGAAGGGGAGGCTTTCGATGTCGCCGACGGTGCCGCCGATCTCGCAGATGACGAAGTCGCAGCTGGCGGTATCGGCGAGAGCGAACTCCTTGATCGCGTTGGTGACGTGCGGGATCACCTGGACGGTTGCGCCAAGATAATCGCCCCGCCGCTCCCTGGCGATGATGTCGCGGTAGATGCGGCCGGTCGTGATGTTGTCCGACTGACGCGCGGATACGCCGGTGAAGCGCTCGTAATGGCCAAGGTCGAGATCGGTCTCGGCCCCGTCGTCGGTGACGTAGACCTCGCCGTGCTGATAGGGGGACATCGTCCCCGGATCGACGTTTAGATAGGGGTCGAACTTGCGGATCCGGACCTTGAATCCGCGCGCCTGGAGAAGCGCCCCGAGAGAGGCGGACAGCAGGCCTTTTCCAAGGGAAGACACCACGCCGCCGGTGACGAAAATGAACCGCGCCATGGGAGTTGAGGCTTAGGGGGCGAGTGCCCCCAAGGGCAACCCGTTAAGCGAAAAAAGTTTTCTACTGGGCGAGCGGAACCGCCGGCGCAGAGTCATTCGTCGGGGTCGCCGGCTGCTGTTGCGCGGGCTGCTGCTGGGTCGGAACCGGAGTGGTTGTGGCCGGGACCGCCGGAGCGGTCTGGTTGACGAGCGACGTGTCGATCGTCGCCGGCTTGCGGCTGACACCGGCGATGGCTGAGAGGGCGATCGCGAGGATGATGAAGAGTGCGGCGAGGACCGCGGTGGAGCGGGTGAGGAAGTCCGCGGCTCCGCGAGCAGTCATCAAACCCGACGAGCTTCCGCCCACCCCGAGGCCCCCGCCTTCGGAGCGCTGCATGAGGATCACGCCGACGAGGGCGGCGGCGACGATCGTCTGGATGATCAGGAGGAAGGTGAAGAGCATCGGGAAGCCTTATCTGTTGCCGCGGCGACTTAGCGAGTGAGGCTCAGGCTTTCAACGCCGCAGCTTCGATGATCGGAACGAAATCCGCAGCCTTGAGGCTGGCTCCGCCGACGAGAGCACCGTCCACATCCTTCACCGAGAAGATCTCGGCCGCGTTCATCGGCTTGACCGAACCTCCGTAAAGGATCCGAATCTCGTCTCCGGCGTCACCGTAGGCGGCGCGAAGCCTGCGGCGCAGGGCCGAATGCATCTCGCCGATGTCGGCTGCCGTCGCGGTCCGTCCCGTTCCGATCGCCCAGATGGGTTCATAAGCAAGGGCGAGCTTTGAAACGTCGATGCCGCGCGGGAGCGACGAGTCCAGCTGGCGCTCGACATTCGGCACTGCATCGCCGGCCTCGCGGACGGTGAGGGATTCGCCGACGCACAGGATGGTGAGAAGCCCGGCGTCGAGCGCCGCGGACGCCTTCTGCCGCACCTCGTCGTCGGTCTCACGCTGCGCATCACGGCGTTCGGAGTGGCCGACGATCGCCATCGTCGCACCTGCGTCCACCAGCATCGCGGTGGCCACGCAGCCCGTGTGGGCGCCCTTCTCCGCGAAATGCACGTCCTGGGCGCCGATGGGGAAGCCAGGGACAGCGCGGACCGCGCGCTCGATCAGCGTCGCCGGAACGCACAGGCCCGTCTCAACCTGGGGAAATTTTTTGGCAGAAGCGGCGATCGCCTCGATCTCCGCGATATCGCTTCCGACGCCGTACATCTTCCAGTTTCCAACGACGAGCTTGGTCCGTGCCATGCCTTTCCTCTCCTTGCGCGGTGCCGTAGCCTCGCCCCGCTTGAAGGCGCAAGCGCCCACCCGTAAAGCGGCTGCCAACCGCTTCTTTCCAGAGAGTTGCCAACCGTTATGCTCAGATATTTCCGCAGCATGTCCAAGTCGACGATTGGCACCGCCATCATCGGAATCGTCGGCCTTCTGATCCTGATCGGCTTTGCCGCCGGGGATATCAGCAGCGTTAGCCTGGGCGGCGGCGGGCTCAGCAGTGACACCTTGGCAAGAGTGGGATCGCGCAGCGTCACCGATCGCGACATGAGCTCGGCGATGCAGCGGCGCCTTGGCCAGGTCCGGCAGCAGAACCCTGAAGCCGGCTATCCGGAGCTCGCCGCCGACTTCGACCCGCTGCTCGAAAGCCTGATCGAGCTTCGGTCGCTGCAGGCGTTCGCCGCCAAGAACGGCTTCGTCCTTTCCAAGCGCCTGATCGACAAGGAGATCGCGCAGCTTCCGGGCGTTCGCGGCCTTGCTGGCGAAGTCAGCATCCAGGGCTACCAGACCTTCCTCGCCCGCGAGCATCTGACCGACGCGGAGGTCCGCGACATCATCTCCGGCACCTTGCTTCAGCAGCTGTTGGTAACGCCCGTGGCGAACAATGCCCGGGTGCCGATCGGGGTCGCCACGCCTTATGCTTCGATGCTTCTCGAGCAGCGGGAGGGCCAGGTGGCGCTGATCCCGATCGAGGCGTTCGCTGCAGGGCTCAACCCGAGCGACGCGCAGCTCCAGCAATATTATTCCGCCAACCGGGCGCGCTACATGGTCCCCGAACAAAGGGTGCTGAAGATCGCCAGGATCGGGCCGGAACAGCTCGCCGGTGTCTCTGCTACGCCCCAGGAGATCGAGGCGTATTACAAGGCTCACCAGGACGTTTACGGAGCTAAGGACGTTCGGGCGATCGACCAGGCGGTCGTGCCGGACCAGAAGGTCGCCGCCGGAATCGCTCAGCGCGCGCGCTCCGGCCAAAGCTTCGTCGACGCGGTGAAGCCGGCGGGGCTCGGGGCGCAGGACGTCCAGCTCGGCCCGCAGACCCGCGACCAGTTCACCGACGTCGCCGGAGCGAAGGTCGCCGCGACCGCATTTGCAGCCAAGACCGGCACGGTTATCGGGCCGATCCAGTCGGAGCTCGGCTGGCACGTGATCAAGATCGAATCCGCGCAGACGCAGGCGGGCAAGTCGCTGGCCCAGGCGAGCGACGAGATCGCGGCGAAGCTGAACGCCGAAAAGCGGGCCGACGCGCTCGCGACGCTGGTCGACAAGGTGCAGGACAAGATCGACGACGGGGCGAACTTCGACGAGACCGTAAAGTCGGCGAATCTGTCCGTGACGGTAACCCCCCTGATCACGGCGAGCGGAGTCCAGCGCGGCGACTCAGCCTACAAGTTCCCCGAGGACCTCGTGCCCGTGCTCAAGAGCGGCTTCGAGCTTTCGGCGACGGACGATCCGGTCGTCGAGCAGCTCGCCGGCGACAAGGGCTTTGCGCTGGTTTCCCCGGCGCAGATCGTGTCGAGCGCGCCGGCGCCGCTGGCGTCGATCAAGGACCGGGTCAGGACCGACTGGATCCGCGGGCAAGCGCTCGCCCAGGCCAAGGCAGTCGCGAACTCGATAGCTGCCAAGGCGCGCGGCAAGGGATCGCTTGCGGAAGCCGTGAAGGCCGCAGGCAAGCCGCTTCCGGCCATCCAGCCGATGAGGGCCCGCCGGATCCAGCTGTCCGAGCTTGGCGACAAGGTCCCTGCACCGCTTCGGGTGCTGTTCAGCAGCGCGTCGGGAACGGCCAAGGTCGGCGCAGACCCGCAGGGCCGCGGTTTCTTCGTCGTCAAGGTCGACAAGATCGTGCCCGGCAACGCTACCGGCCAGCCGGGGCTGATCACCGAAGTCCAGAACGAATTCTCGCAGCCCTTGGCGCAGGAATATGCGCAGCAGTTCCAGGCGGCAGTCAAGAACGCGGTCGGGGTCAAGCGGAACCAAGCGGCGATCCAGGCGACCAAGAAGCGGATCACAGCGGGCTCGCTTTAAGCTTCAGCTCGCTTGACCTGCAGGCATTTGTTTCCTACACGTTCCCTGTCTGTTCATGCTATGGGGGCCACGGAAATGCTGACCGCAAAGCAACGCGAGCTTCTCCTCTTCGTCAACCAGCGACTTGGCGAAACAGGCGTCAGCCCGAGCTTCGACGAGATGCGCGAGGCGCTCGCACTCAAGTCCAAGTCCGGCGTGCACAGGCTTATTTCGGCTCTTGAGGAGCGCGGGTTCATTCGGCGGCTAGCCAATCGGGCGCGTGCTCTCGAGGTGGTGAAGCTCCCCGAGTCGAGTGCGCCGGCGCCTATGACGCCGAGGCCGGTCACTCCGGTGGCAGCGAACGACACGATCGAAATCCCGCTGCACGGACGAATCGCGGCAGGCACTCCGATCGAGGCCCTGCAGGGCACCGAAGGCTTTGCGGTTCCGGCTGCGCTTCTGGGGCCGGGCGAGCATTACGCGCTCGAAGTCTCGGGCGATTCGATGGTTGAGGAGGGAATCCTCGACGGAGATTTCGCGCTGATCAGGAAGGTGGATACCGCCCGCGACGGGGAGATCGTCGTCGCCCTAATCGACAATGAGGAAGCGACGCTCAAGACGTACCGGCGCGAAGGACAGGTGATCCGGCTGGACCCCGCCAATTCGCGCTATGAGCCGCAGCGCTACGAGGAGGGCCGTGTCCAGATCCAGGGACGCCTGAGCGGCCTGATCCGGCGCTACTGACGATGGCCGATCCCAGGATCGACTATGTCGAGCTTCCGAGCGCGACCGCGCACGAGTTCACCCGGGCTTTCTATTCGAAAGCGTTCGGCTGGACTTTCACCGATTACGGGCCGGATTATTCAGCGACGACCACTGGCGACGTGGACGTCGGGCTGAACGGCCAGCCGGACGATTCGATCTCGGCACCGCTGCCCGTCATCCGGGTCGCGGACCTCGAGGCGGTGTTCGACGCCGTGAGCAAGGCCGGCGGAGTGATAGCCAAGCCCATCTTCTCCTTTCCCGGCGGACGGAGGTTTCACTTTATCGATCCGTCGGGAAGCGAGCTCGCCGTGTGGAGCGAGCTCTAGCTTATTCCGCCGTCGTCGGGTCGATGACGCTTCTGACCTCGGAAATCTTGTTGGCGGGGAAGCCGCCGCGCTGCGCATGCTCGCGGATAATCTCCTCGTTGGGAGCGCGGTAGACGCAGTAGATCTTGTCGTCGGTCACATAGCTGTGGACCCACTGGATCGTGGGGCCGAGGTCACGAAGCACGTTGCAGCTCGTCTGGGACGCGTTCTTGAGATCGGGTACCCCGAGCTTCCCGACACCCGGCATGTCACGCTCGATCACATATTGTGGCATGAAATTTCACCTCCCTCGCTTTCGCGACCGCATAGCAGATGGCGGCGCAGGCGCCCACGGGTGCTGGCCAAGCTGGCTCGACACGGTGACCACGCGCGGCGCCCCCCGGAGATAAATCGCAACGCCGCCGGTGCGACCGAGCGAGTCCCGATCGAGCTTGAGCCATCTGGGACTGCAACTGCGCGGAAGCCAGCGGTCCGATACGGCGATGTCTGAAGCCGCGCAGGAGCGGACGAGGTCGCGCCAGGCGATCGAGGCGGTCGAGCGGGTCGCGAGTACTCGCCACGTCCGCCCTTCCCTCATCACGTCGGCGACGCAGGAGTCGCGCGAGCAGTTCGCGAACGGCGCTTCCTCGAGAACCAGCGGATCGCCGTCGAAGCCCGCGGTCTCGGCAAAGACGTCGCGGATGAAATCGCCGGTTCGGCTGCGAAGGATTCGCGGGGCGCCGTCGCTCTCGACGACCGCGAGATGCTTGCCGTCGCCGGTCACCAGCAGGTCGGGCGAAGGCGCCAGCGCCGCTCCGGTCGCCCCGAGAGCGACCGGGACGAGCCCAAGCAGGCGCACTCGCCCGTTCCACATCGCCAGCCACAATCCGCCGGCGATCATAAAAGCGAAGGCCCAACCCGGCATCGACGCGAGCGTGGCGACGGCTCCGCTGGCGCTTCCGACCCAGTGCGCGAGCCACAGCAGGAACTGGATAGAAAGACCGGTGAGGTACCAGAAAGGCGCGCCCAGCCCGACCAGGTCGAGCAGGAGCGATGCGGCCTCCAGCGGCATGATGACGAAGGTAGTGAGGGGGATCGCGACCAGGTTCGCGCCGATCCCGTACAGGCCGGCCTTGTGGAAATGGTAGAGCGCGAGCGGAATCAGGGTGAGCTCGACTGCAAGGCCGGTCGCCGTCATCGCCAGGAGTGCCCGGCCAAGCCGCGCGAACGGGCCTTCGTCGCGCCTCATGAAGGTACGGCGGGCCCAGCCGGTCGAATGCAAGGCGATAATAGCGGTGACCGCGGCGAAGCTGAGCTGGAAGCTCGCGCCGGCGATGGATTCGGGCTTGATAAGCAGGATCGCGAGCGCGGCGACGCTCAGCAGGCGAATGCTGAGCGCCTCGCGGCCGAGGGCGATTCCCGCCAGCACGAGCAGTGCAACGATGCAGCTCCTGACCGTCGGAACCTGGGCGCCGGTGAGAAGGGTGTAGGCGATGCCCGCGACCGCTCCGGCCGCAGCGGCGACCAGCACCAGGTTGAACCTAAGTGCCAGCCGCTCCGACAGTGCCAGCAACTTCAGGGTCAGCAACATGGCTGCGGCGATGACCGCGGCGATGTGGAGGCCGCTGACCGACAGCAAATGCGTCAGGCCGCTCCTTCGCATGGCGTCGGCATCGTCCTCGCCGACCGCGTTCTGGTCGCCCGTTGCAAGCGCCGTGGCGATTCCGCCGGAAGGGCCCGGCAAGCGCTCGCGGATGTGCCGGCCGAGCTGATCGCGGACGCCGTCGAGACCGTCGGATCTTCCCGGCGCCAGCACCTCGACCGGTCCCAGCGCCTTGCCGACGCCACCGATGCGCTGAAACCAGAGATCGCGCGCGAAATCGTAGGTTCCCGGCAGAACCATCGGCGGCGGCGGAGCCAGGCGGGCGCGGACGGCGATTCGCGCGCCGCTCGTCAGGCCCTGCGGAAATGAGTCTGCCTTGACCGAGACCCGTACCCTGGGCGGAAGCGAAGGATCGGTCGGAGCGAGCGTTAGCCGAACGTCGCCCTTTGCCACCCGAGGCTCAACACGCTCGATCAGACCGTTGAAGGTAGAGACGAGCGGGCGATCGATGCGGGGCGCTGCGACTCGCTCGGAGCGAATCCAGATCAGGCCGCAGCCCAGGGCCATCATCAGGGCGAACCATCCGGCCGCGCGCTCGGCCCTGCCGCCGCCGACGGTGAAGCCGGCGATAGCCACTCCGGAAGCTATTGCGAGGAGCGCGAGCCATTCGGTTCGGGAACCCAGCGCGAACCAGCAGGCGATGCCCGCGCCGAAGCCGACCACCGCCCACGGCGGCAGCTGCGCGCGCTCGGCCTCGAGAAGGGCTTCAACCCTTTCCCGGCCAGCGCGAAAGCGCTCCTCCCAATAGCCCCGAGCCCGCTGTGGAAGAGGCGCACCCTCTATGTTAGGGGCGCTCGTCCATTGCATTGCACAACGAAAAAAGAGGAAAGCGCGCTTGAGCGCAAGCGGTAGTTCTCAGCCGGTGGTGACAAGGTTCGCGCCGTCGCCGACCGGATTCCTTCACATCGGCGGCGCTCGAACCGCGCTGTTCAACTGGCTGTTCGCCCGCCATCACGGCGGCAAGTTCCTGCTTCGGATCGAAGACACCGACAAGGCGCGTTCCACCAAGGAGGCGATCGACGCCATCCTCGACGGGATGCGCTGGCTCGGCCTCGATTGGAACGGGCACGAATATTACCAGTCGCAATTCTGGGCTCGCCATGCCGAGATTGCCCACAAGATGCTCGACCGCGGGCACGCTTACCGTTGCTACATGAGCCAGGATGAGCTGGCCGCCGAGCGGGCGAAGGCACAGGAGGAACGGCGCCCATTCCGGATCCGCAGCCCCTGGCGCGAGCGGAGCGACGGACCCGACGGCGAACCCTTCGTCATCAGGCTGAAGGCGCCGCAGGACGGCGAGACGGTGATCGAGGACCGGGTTCAGGGGCGCGTCGCGGTCCAGAATGCGGAAATCGACGATTTCGTGCTGCTGCGCTCCGACGGAACGCCGACCTACATGCTAGCGGTGGTGGTCGACGACCATGACATGGGAATCACGCACGTGATCCGCGGCGACGATCATCTCAACAACGCGTTCCGGCAGCTCGCGATCATCCGCTCCATGGGCTGGCCGGAGCCGATCTATGCGCACGTGCCGTTGATCCACGGCGCCGACGGAGCGAAGCTGTCGAAGCGCCACGGCGCACTGGGTGTCGATTCTTACCGCGACGAACTGGGGCTGCTACCTGAAGCGGTTTCCAATTACCTGCTTCGGCTCGGCTGGGGTCACGGCGACGACGAAATCATCAGCCGCGACCAGGCAGTCGAATGGTTCGACCTCGCGCACGTCGGCAAGTCGCCTTCGCGTTTCGATTTCAAGAAGCTCGAGAATTTGAACGGCCATTACATGCGCGAGGCGGACGATGGCCGGCTCGCGCAGTTGGTCGCGCCGAGGCTCGGAGCCCTCACCTCGGACCAGCGCGACCTGCTTGTTCGTGCGATGCCCGAGCTCAAGGCCCGCGCGCAGACGCTCAACCAGCTCGCGGATGCGGCGCGGTTCCTGTTCGACAAGCGCCCGCTGGATATGGATCCGGCCGCGGCCGCACTCCTCGACGGCGACGCGCGCAAGCTTTTAGCCGCCGCGCATGGAGCGCTGTCAAAGCTCGGAAGTTGGGATCACGATGGCCTCGAGCAGTGCATCCGCGAAGTTGCGGAGCAAGAGGGCGTGAAGCTTGGAAAGCTCGCCCAGCCGCTTAGAGCGGCGCTTACCGGGCGGGCGACCAGCCCGGGCATTTTTGACGTGCTGGCCCTGCTGGGGCAGGGCGAAAGCCTGAACAGAATACAAGACCAGATCGTGGAGCCAAACGAATGACCGACGAAGTCACCTTCAAACTTCCGAAGGGGGATCAGGCCTATCCTGTCCTGGAGGGCTCCGTCGGCCCAGAGGTCATCGACATACGCAAGCTCTACGGCCAGACGGGTATGTTCACCTACGACCCCGGCTTCACGTCGACGGCGAGCTGCCAGAGCGCGATCACCTATATCGACGGCGAGAAGGGAATCCTCCTTCATCGCGGCTACCCCATCGACCAGCTCGCCGAAAATTCGAGCTTCATGGAGGTCGCCTACCTCCTTCTGCACGGCGAGCTTCCTGCCAGGAAGGAGCTCGAAACCTTCAGCTACACCATCTCGCGGCACACAATGGTGCACGAGCAGATGCTGACCTTCTTCCGCGGCTTCCGGCGTGACGCGCACCCGATGGCGATCATGTGCGGAGCGGTCGGCGCACTGTCTGCTTTCTACCACGACAGCACCGACATCACCGACCCCGAGCAGAGGATGATCGCTTCCCACCGGCTGATCGCGAAGATGCCGACGCTGGTGGCGATGGCGCACAAATATTCCGTCGGGCAGCCGTTCCTCTATCCCGACAACTCGTTGAGCTACACCGGCAATTTCCTGCGGATGACCTTCGGCGTCCCGGCCGAGCCCTATGTGGTCAACCCGATCATCGAAAATGCGATGCGGCGGATCTTTATCCTCCACGCCGACCATGAGCAGAATGCGTCGACCTCGACGGTGCGGCTGGCCGGATCGTCGGGCGCCAACCCGTTCGCCTGCATCGCCGCTGGAATCGCCTGCCTGTGGGGGCCTGCGCACGGCGGCGCCAACGAAGCCGCGCTCAACATGCTTCGCGAAATCGGAAAGCCCGAGAACATCCCGCAATATATCGCCCGGGCCAAGGACAAGAACGACCCGTTCCGGCTGATGGGCTTCGGCCACCGGGTCTACAAGAATTTCGACCCGCGCGCGAAGGTGATGAAGGCGACGGCGGACGAGGTGCTGAAGGAGCTCGGCAAGTCCGATCCCGTTCTCGACGTCGCCAAGGAGCTCGAGCGGATCGCCCTCAGCGACGAATATTTCATCGAGAAGAAGCTCTATCCGAACGTCGACTTCTACTCGGGCGTCATCCTCAATGCGATCGGCTTCCCGACCGACATGTTCACCGCCCTGTTCGCGCTTGCGCGGACGGTCGGCTGGGTGGCGCAGTGGAACGAGATGATCTCCGACCCCGAGCAGAAGATCGGACGTCCAAGGCAGCTGTACGTCGGCGCACCACAGCGCGACTACATTCCCGTCGAGAAGCGCTAGCCGCTCAGGCGGCGGGCAGGACGAGCGTGAAGCGCGAGCCCGAGCCGGCCTCGCTCTGAAGCTGGACCTCGCCGTTCATTGCCCTGGCAAGGCGCCGGGCGATGGCAAGGCCGAGGCCGCTGCCCTCCCCGCCCTCATTGCCTTTCTGGAACGCCTCGAAGATCCTCTCCTGGTCGTTCAAGGGGATTCCCGGCCCTTCGTCCGCGACATGGACGAAAGCTGCATGTCCAGACTGCTCGAACGAGACGGTGACGGCGCTGTCTTCGGGCGCGTAGCGAACCGCATTGCCGATCAGGTTCACGAGGATCTGGATAACGCTTCGGGACTCGCCGCGTGCGACTAGCCGGTCCGTCGGCTGCACGCCGATGACGATCCGGCGCTCATTGGCCGCAGATTCGATCAGCGCCAGCGCTTCCGACGTGAGCTCGACGAGGTCGATCTCGCCCACTCCATTGACCTGCGCCTGCTCGCCAAGCGAGCGGATCACCGAAAGCAGGTGCCGGGCCGCGGTGGCAATGTCGGACGCGTAGGCCGAATAGCCCTCGCTGACCGGCTCGCCATCGGCCTGGCTCATCTCGGTCGCCGACTGGACAATCCGGTCGAGCGGAGAGCGAAGGGCGGTCTGGATCGCTCCGTCGAGAACGGGCGCACCCGCTCCCGCTGCCGGCGCATGCGTGGCAACAGCAGAGCCCTCAAAACCGGCGAACGATCCGTCGGCGGCGAGTGCCACCGAGCCGCTGAGGATCAGCTCGGCATGGCCATCGCGAATCTGGACCCGCTGGCCGCTGAAGCCCGTGCGGCAAGCCAAAGCGTCCAGGAGAGGCATCTCGCCGTCGCCGCCTTCGTGAAGGCGAAACAGCCTCGTCAATGGCTGGCCAGCGGCCTCCGCCAGCTCGCACCCCAGCAACTCGGCGAGCGGCGGGCTGACCGAAAGCAGCCGAAGTTGATCGTCCACCGCCCAGCTGAGCGCCTCGGGAAGGAGCTTTTCATCCTCGGCCGAGGCGATTGCCGCGAGGCGCGGCGCGGACGCCGGACGAGCGCTCCAGCGCTCGATGGTCAGCGCGACTTCCTCACCCTCGGGCACGGCGCGGACCCACATATCGACGTCCTGATCCCGCCCTGCAGCCAGGACCCGCCGCGAGATCGGGATTCGAAGGCGCTGAGCAACGCGTACGATCGCAGCCAATTGCGGAAGGGCCAGCGACGCCCCGAGCTTCGAGCCAGCTTCCGACTGGAGCCGCTCGAGTTCCGGATCCGCGGCGACCAGCCGGCCGAGTCCATCGACCCGGCCGAGGACCGGCTTCGGGTCAGACGGTGCGCTGGCCATTGTCCACCGCCAGTGAGTCGATCGCGCTTCGATAGGCCGGATCGAGTCGAAGCCAGCCGCGGGCCCGGTCGACCTCCTCTTCCGCCATCGAGTCGAAGGCGATGATTTCCGATTCCGGATCGCTTCCGGAGAGCTCAGCCAGACGGGCGATGATCTCGCCGGCGATGGAGCGCGAAACGCCGCCGAGGCGCAGGAGCAGGGCAAGCTTGCCGTAGCCCGCGGTCAGGAGTTCCCATGAATCGTCCAGCCCGATTCCCGAACGACGACCGAGCACTTCGGCGAGGAGGGATGCCTCGCCTTCGTGGAGGCAGGAGAGGATCACTTTTTCGTCGAGTCGGCTCGAGCGATCGAGCGCGTGCGCCAGGTCGAACAGCCGCGCCTCGAGGCGATTGCCCTCGTCGTGGCGCGACAGGACTGACTGAGCGGCAGATGCCAGGCGTTCGTCGGCCTCGCCTTCCGACAGTCGCATGAACAGGTCCATGCGAAGAGCGGCCGCGATCGCGTTGACCAGCGAGGCCGCAGCCTCGGCGGACAGGTCGTCGAAGATGATCCGCGGCCCGTCAAAGCGGTCGCGGCGCCTGCCGCGCGCCAAAATGAGCGCCATTGCGGCGGCTGAAACCTCAGAATCGTCGTCGCTCACCAAGGACTGGAGGAAACGCAGCTTTCCAGTTCCGACACCGGAGCGAAGCGCGGTCGACACGCGCTCCTCCTCCGCCCTTCGAAGCAACAGATGGATCAGGTCCGGGATGTCGAGGAGGCCGGACGAGCGGAGCGAGTCAAACAGCTGCTCGCCGTCGTCATTGGCGGGCTCCGCCCCGGCGAGGATGACTCGGAACTCGTCGGCGACGGAATCGACGAGGCCGGTCAGCATGCCGGTCATCAGCGCCCGTTCCTGTTCCGTCAGGCGCGCACTTGGATCGAGGAAGAAGTCGGTTCGCGCAGTGCGCAGCCGGACACG
Organism: Sphingomonas anseongensis; assembly: GCF_023516495.1. Classification (NCBI taxonomy): domain Bacteria; kingdom Pseudomonadati; phylum Pseudomonadota; class Alphaproteobacteria; order Sphingomonadales; family Sphingomonadaceae; genus Sphingomonas; species Sphingomonas anseongensis. The sequence continues at coordinate 251,287 of NZ_JAMGBC010000001.1, read as the reverse complement.
GCCCGCAACGCGTGCGGGATCACGCCCACCACCTTCGCCGGCGGCGGCAATCGGCCATTCGACGGGCACCATCGTACCTCGATTTAACCCGATCCAGTTAACGTGCCGTCAACCGGGTGCCAATCGATGGTTGATGTGCTGGACGAGGAAAAAGCTCACCCCGGCGTAGACCGCGAGCGCGAGCAGGTAGGCGGTCCATGCGCCGAACGCCGCGAAGGGCAAAGCGGCTAGGATCGCGTTGCGGCGCGACAGCAGCCAGATGCCGCCTGGAATCTCCAGCTTTCCGCTTTCCACCCGCGCCGCTTCGGCAAGAGCCGCGGCAGTGGCGGCGGCAAACAGCGCACCCCAGCCTGAGCCGTGCCCAGCCTGCCACCAGCCGAGTGCGATCAGCGCGGCCCCCGCCGCGGGCCAAAGCAGCCGCCGGGTGAGCGACCGCGAAGGCATCGGCTTCAGCCTCAGCGCAGCCAGTCTTCGTGCGATGAGGGGCAGCGGCGTGGTGAGGACGAGCAGCAGTAGGCCGGTCCATAGCCAGCCCGTCGCGAATGCGACCGTGGCGCCTACAGACAACAGGACCGCCGCCTGAAGGAGGTTGTCGGGCCGGACCCGGGTTTCGATCAGCTTTTCGGTGGCCAGCTCCTCTACGAGGGGAAGAACGTACCGGCTTGCCCAATCTCGCCTCGATCCGCGCGAGGCGACGATCAAATGCCGCTCCAAATCGGCCAGGTCGCCGCTCGTCTCTGCCAGGAGCGGGTCGCCGACCCCGGCTGCGATCGGCACCAGCCGGGCGCCGCCCTGAAGACTCCGCCGGAGAAGAGTCGATTGAAGGTCCCAGTCGCCTAGCATCGACGCGGTTGCGCCGACGGTCGCGGAATCGACCAGCGCGACTCCTGCCCAGCGGCTCACTGCGTCGATCCGCTCGAACTTCTCGTGCCCGGAATCGTCGGGAACGGTGACGATCGTCGGCTCTTCTTCTTCGGCGATCGCGGCGAGCAGCTCGGGCGGCGGAGCAAGGCCGTCGGCGACCATCAGGATCAGCTCCCCCGCCTGAAAACGGCTGGCGGCTTCGACTCCATCGCTGACAGTGACCACGGGAAGCCCGTCCTGCTGGAGCTTCTGAAGCACCTCGTTGAGAGCGATGGGAATGCGTTCGACGATCACAACGATCGGAGCGGCTCCCGCGGCGGCGGCGCAGCGTACCTGATATTCGAGAAGGGTCCTGCCGGCGATCGGAAGAAGGGCCCGAAGCGAGCCCGAATCGTCCTCCGAATAGGCTGCGATCAACGCACCCAGAGCCATTCAATCCCCCACACTGCGGCGGCCTACTGTGCCGTCCTGCTCCACCCGGTTCTAATCGCTTTCTTGAGCGAACAAAGATGGTAAACTGCCACACATGACCGCAACCCGCCCGAACGCCGCCTCTCCGGACCATCCGGAGACGGAGGTCCCGCTGGACGAGAGCGACCAGAGCGCTCCGGCCGCAGGCTTCGACCAGATGCAATGGGAGGAAAGCCGGTCGGACGACTCGCCGGCAACCGCCGGGGGTCGAACGGTACTCGCCACCGTACTCATCCTGCTCGCGATCGGCTGGACGGCGTTCACCGCATGGTCGGCGGGCCGAGTGCTTGGCAACGGGTCGCTTGCCTCGCCGGCGGTGGCCCAATGGGTGGCGGTCGCGACCGGCCCGCTGGCGCTTCTCGGCCTCGTCTGGCTGATGTTCGGCCGCACCCGCCGCAAGGAGGCCGAGCGCTTCACCCGCTCGGTCGTGACCATGCGAACCGAGGCGCGCTCGCTCGAGAGCCTTCTTCACGTCCTGTCGCGGCGCATCAACGACAGCAACTCCGAGCTGACGATGATTAGCGAGCATCTGATGCAGCTCGGCGACAAGGCGACCGACAAGCTTGGCGGAATCACCCGCGAATTCGATTCGAGTACCGACCGGCTGTCGCGGCACGGCGAAGCTCTGGACCGCGCGGCCGAGGCGGCGCGGACGGACATTGCTGTGCTTCTCGAAGACCTTCCGAAAGCGGAAGTGCACGCGAAATCCATCTCCGAACAGCTTCGCGGCGCGGCGGCGGAAACGGCCGCCCGGACAGCTGAATTCGACCAGCAGCTTGCGGCGCTTGCCGACCGTAGCCGCGAAGCCGACGAGATCGTCTCCGCCGCCTCGCAGCGGCTGGTCGCGCACCTCACCCATATCGAAAGCGCCGGAGCAGCGGCGGCAGTGCGAGTGGGCGAAGCGGAAACGGGTTTCTCGTCGATCGTGGACGCGCTCCTCGACCGGACCGGAGCGACCCTTGAGGAGATCAGGACCGGCATCGACATCCAGGCCCAGGCGGTTACCGCGCTGGTCGAGCAGGCTTCGGCCGGAATCGGGCGCGCCGGAGTCGACGCTGCCCAGGCGCTCGGCGGCAATGTGGATGCCGCGAACACCGCGCTCGACAGCCTGACTAGCCGGGTTGCCGAACAGGAGCGGACATCGCAGCGGATGGTCGCGGAGATCGACCGAGCGCTCGGCGAGCTTGACCAGAGGTTTGCCGCGCTTGCGGACGCCGGCGACGAACGTTCCGGACGGTTCTTGCAAGCCATCGGCCGTTCGCGGGCCGAACTCGACGCGCTGGACGAGCAGACCGGTGCGCAGCACCAGTCGCTCGAAGGGCTGGCGCAGCGCAGCCAGGCGCTACAGGCGGCGGTCGAGCGGCTTTCGGCGACGGTTCGAGCGCAGCTGACCGGCGCGCTGGAGGAAGCGGGCGGACAGACCGACTATCTTCTCAATTCCACTCGCTCGGTTCGGCCGGAGATCGAATGGATCCGCGATGCCGCTCGCGATGCGAGCGAGCGAATCGAATCGAGCCGCTCGGCAATCGCGGAACAGCAGGACAGGCTGTCAGCGCTATTGGGAACGCTCGATGAGGGCGTCGGCGGCGCGCAGGAAAGCCTTGCGAACCTTGCGACCGCTTTGTCGGCTGCACAGGTGGAAGCCGCGCAGCTGACTAACGAAACCGGCCCCGGCCTGGTCCAGGCCATGGTGCAGGTCCGCGAGGCCGCAGCGCAGGCAGCCGAGCGCGCGCGCGAAGCGATCGCTGCCGTCATTCCCGAAAGCGCCGAGGGCTTCAGCGAGGCCACTCGCGAAGCGCTGGAGCGGGTCATTCGCGAAAGCGTCGAGGGGCGGCTTCGCGACGTCGAAGTCGTCGCAGCCAGGGCCGTCGAATCCGCGCGCGGAGCGACCGACCGGCTGACCCACCAGATGCTTGTGCTCGGGCAGAGCGCGACCGCACTCGAGCAGCATATCGAGAAGCAGAACGACGAGCGGCGGGAGGCGGACAGCGAGGCCTTCGCCAGGCGCGTTTCGCTGCTAATCGATTCGATGCACTCGGCGTCCATCGACGTCGGCAAGATCCTGTCCGATGAGGTCGATGAGAAAGCGTGGGAAGCCTATCTGAAGGGCGACCGCGGAGTGTTCACCAGGCGCGCGGCGCGGCTGATCGGCTCGAGCGAAGCCCGGGCGATCCGTGCCCATTACGAATCCGACGGCGAGTTCCAGCAGTCGGTGAACCGCTACATCCACGATTTCGAGGCGATGCTTCGCCGCGTGATGGCGGAGCGTGAAGGCGGAGTAATGGCCGTTACGCTGATGTCGTCGGATACGGGGAAACTTTATGCCGCGCTGTCGGACGCGTTGGATCGCCGCCGCTAACCGACGATCCGCCGGTACAGGTCGAGATCGTCCGGAGTTATCCAACCGTAGATGTAATTAAGGTCGTAGAGCGCCGTCAGGACCGCCGCGAGAACGGCAGCGCGCAGCAGGTGTCGCCCGAGCCTGAAGCGGTGCGGGGCGCTTCTCGCCTGCCCCGGGACAAGCTCATTGCCCACTTCTTCGTCCGTCTTCACCCCGAACGGGAGCATGATGAAGGCGCTGGCGACGACGAACAGGAAGTAGATGGCAACGAGCGACGTCCACCTCATGCCATCTCGACCCTCAGGACCATGACTTCGACGATCGGCTTCTTGCCGGTCCAGGCAGTCGCGCAGCGACGCACGGCAAGGCGTACCGCCTCGCGCATCTTCTCCTCGTCGGCGGACGGGTCGAACGCGCGCTTGGCGGAGTCGGTGGCGTCGGCGACGAAGTCATCGCGATCCTCCTCCACCGGCACCCCGAACGGCCGGATGTGCGGAGTTCCGGCGAGGCGTCCCTTGGAGTCGAGCGGAAGAGCGACGGTGATCAGGCCGCCGACGCTGATTCGCCGACGCTCGGTGACCGTGGCGCCATCGGCGGGAAGGATCACGTCGCCATCAAGGACGAGGCGGCCGACCCGGATCTCGTCGATCTTCTTAGGATCGCCCGGCGCCAGCCGGATGACGTCGCCATTCTTCTGGACGACCGCCTTCGGAACCCCGTGTGCCCGGGCGAAACGAGCCTGTTCCGCAAGGTGCCGGGCTTCGCCGTGAACGGGAACGATGATCTCCGGACGGATCCAGTCGTACATGGCAGCAAGCTCCGGCCGTCCCGGGTGACCGGAGACGTGAACGTGCGCCTGCTTCTCGGTCACGATGTTCACCGCAAGGTCGGACAAAGCGTTCATGATCCGGCCGATCGCGATCTCGTTTCCGGGGATGATCTTCGACGAGAAGATCACCGTGTCGCCCTCGGCCAGCTTCAGCTCGTGATTGCCGGTCGCGATCCGCCCAAGCGCCGCCCGCGGCTCGCCCTGCCCGCCGGTGGCGATAATCAGCACCTCGCTGCGGGGAAGCCGCATCGCCTCTTCGAACGATAGCCTGGGCGGGAAGTCGAGAAGATAGCCGGTCGCCTGCGCGACATTGAGGATCCTGTCGAGCGAGCGGCCGGCCACGCAGACCTGGCGGCCGGTATCCAGGGCCACTTCGCCAATCGTCTTCAGCCGCGCGGCGTTGGAGGCGAAGGTGGTGACGAGGACCCGGCCTTTCGCCTTCTCGACTTCGCTTCGGAGCCCGACGTGAACTCCCGCCTCCGACCCTGAAGACTGGTCCTGAAACACGTTGGTGGAATCGCACACCAGCGCCAGCACGCCTTCATCGCCGATCCGCTGCAGAGTCTCGGCGCTCGACGGTTCGCCCAGCACAGGGGTCTCGTCGATCTTCCAGTCGCCGGTGTGGAAGATCCGCCCGTAAGGCGTGTCGATGCACACGCCGTTGCCCTCGGGAATCGAGTGGGCGAGAGCGACGTAGCGCACCTTGAACGGGCCGAGCTCGACCTCGCCTTCACGGTCGATGATGTGGAGCGGTACGTGGCCGGTAAGCCCCTCTTCCTCGAGCTTCGAGGCGATCAGGCCCGCGGTGAACGGGGTCGCGTAAAGCGGGACCTTCAGGTCCTCGGCGAGATAGGGCAGCGCGCCGATATGGTCTTCGTGACCGTGGGTGAGGATGATCCCAGCGAGCCGGTCCTGCTGCTGCTCGATGAACTCCAGCTCGGGAAGGATCAGGTCGATTCCTGGATATTGGGTGTCGGCAAAGGTCAGGCCGAGGTCGACCATCAGCCACTCGCCGCGGCAGCCGTAGAGATTGACGTTCATGCCGATCTCGCCCGACCCGCCGAGCGCGCAAAACAGCAGTTCTTCTCCTGGAATCATTCGCCTGCTGCGATCTGCTCGTAGAGGAGATTCAACCCCTGGATCGTTAAGTCCGGTTCAACCGCGTCAAACACCTCGGTGCGCTTGTCAAAGAGGTCGGCGAGACCCCCGGTGCCAATAACCGTGACCTTGCCGCCCACTTCTTTCCTGAGCCGCGCGATCAGTCCCTCCATCATCGCCACATAGCCCCAGTAGATGCCGATAAGCATCTGGCGCTCGGTCGTGCGGCCGATGACGCTGTCATCCTCCGGCGTTTCGATAGCGATCCGCGGAAGCTTTGCGGCGGCGTTGACCAAGGCATCGATCGACAGGTTGATTCCGGGGGCGATGATCCCGCCTTTATAGGCTCCGCTCGAGCCGACGAGGTCGAACGTCGTCGCGGTCCCGAAATCGACGACGATCAGATCGCCGGGATATTTCGCATGACCGGCCATCGCATTGAGCGCCCGGTCCGCGCCGACGCTTTGTGGCTCGTCCACTTCCAGCGGGATCGGCCAGGCTGCTTCGCCCTGCCCCGCGATCAGGGCCTTCACGCCGAAATATTTGCCGGCGAGGACTTCGAGGTTGTGCGTGGCGCGCGGGACGACGGTTCCGATGATGACCGCGTCCACGGCGTCCTTCGACAGGCCTTCGAGCTGGAGCAATTGATGAAGCCAGACCGAATATTCGTCCGCCGTCCGCCTCACGTCGGTTGCAATCCGCCACCGCGCGCGAATGGCGCCGGAATCCACCAGCGCGAACACGATATTGGTGTTTCCGGCGTCGATGGCGAGAAGCATTCCCGCGCCTTAGGCCAAGCGAAGCGCGGCGGCAAAGTGCCCGTCAGCCAAGGCTGATGTCGCCCGCTCTGATCAGCTCGACCGTGCCGTCCCAAAGGCGAAGCCGAAGCGTCCCGTCCGGTTCGATTCCGTCGAACGTGCCGCGGATGACGGTCTTCTCGTCGGCGTGGACGCTGAGCTCGGTTCCGACGGGGTGCGCACGGGCAAGCCACGCCCGCGCAAACTCGCCAGGCTCGGCCGTTCGCCAAAGCATGACGAGCCGCGTCATCGCGGCTGCGAGGAGCGGAGCGAAGCTCTCAGGCGAGATTCGACTACCGAGATGGGCGGCCTTGCGGCCATGAACGTCCGGCGCCGCGGCAAGGTTGACCCCGAAGCCGATGACGACCCGATCTGCTTGGCGCTCAAGAAGGATCCCGGCGAGCTTGCCGCCGTCCAGCAAGAGGTCGTTTGGCCATTTGAGCAGGAACGGACGGCCGGGCGCAGCACGGTCCAAGGCTTCCACGAGCGCCAGTCCGGCTGCAAGCGACAGCGATTGGGCCGGGGGATCACCGGCCGAAAGCTCGATCAGCGTGCTTCCGAAGAAATTGCCCGGTTCGGTCCTCCATTCGCGGCCCTGCCGGCCCTTGCCCGCGGTCTGTTCGAGGGCGACGAGCCAGTCGCCTTCAACCGCGCTGCTGTCGGCAAGCAAATCGGCATTGGTCGAGCCGGTAGCCTCGACGATCCGGATTCGGCTCAGAGCAACGACCCCGCGGCGCGATCGGTGAGACTGCCGAGCGGGCCGATCAGCAGATATCCGATAGGCGAAACGATCAGCGCGGCAGCGAGCATCAGCAGCCCTTCGACCGGCGCCCGTACACGCGCATAGGGCGCCGCCGGCTCGTCGAGGTACATGATCTTCACGATCTTCAAATAATAATAGGCCCCGATCACCGCCCCAAGGATGCCGGCAACGGCCAGCGGAACGAGGCCGGCATGGATCGCCGCCTGGAACACCACCAGCTTCGGCCAGAATCCGAACATTGGCGGAACTCCGGCGAGGCTGAACATGAAGATGAACATCGCAAAGGCGAATGCGGGTCGCCGCTGCGACAGGCCGGAAAGGCTTGCGAGGGTCTCGATCGGCTCACCCTTCTCGTCGCGCATCCACAGCACGCACAGGAAAGCGCCTAGAGTCATCACGACGTAGACGGCCATGTAGAACAGCACGGCCGACGCTCCGGTTTTCCCGCCCGCCGCCAGTCCGATCAGTGCGAAGCCAACGTTGTTGATCGACGAATAAGCGAGCAGCCGCTTGATGTTGGTCTGGCCCCAGGCGCCGATTGATCCAAGGAAGATCGATGCGAGTGCTGCGAAGATGATGATCTGCCGCCACGCATCGGTGGCTGGGCCGAGCGCCTCGACGCAGACTCGAACGCCCATCAGGACGGCCGCCGCTTTGGGGGCGGTAGCGAAGAATGCCGTCACTGGCGTCGGTGCGCCTTCGTAAACGTCCGGAGTCCACATGTGGAACGGGACGGCGCTGATCTTGAAGGCGATGCCCGAAAGCAGGAACACGAGGCCGAACAGCAGCCCCAGTGAATTGCCGCCTCCGCGAGCGAAAGCCGCTGCCAGGCCGGTGAAGCTCATCGTCCCGGTGAAGCCGTACAGCAGGGAGATTCCGTACAGGAGGATGCCGCTGGCAAGCGCCCCGAGCACGAAATATTTGAGGCCGGCTTCCGCCGAGCGGTCGTCCATCCGCCGGTAGGAAGCGAGCACGTAGGAAGCCAGGCTGAGAAGCTCCAGCCCAACGTAGAGCGTCATCAGATTCGTCGCGGACACCATCACGCTCATTCCGACCGCGCTGAACAGGATCAGCACCGGATATTCGTTCGCGTGCTCGGTGCCGCGCTCGAACCAGCCGTTGCCCATCAGGATCGCGACCGCTGCCGCGGGGAAGATTATGCACTTGGCGAACGAGGCGAAGCCGTCCGCGGCGATCAGCCCGCCGAACACTGGGCCCGCATGCGTCGGAGCTCCAACCAGCGCGACGGTGGCGCCGGCGAGGAGCGCAACGCCGAGCCAGCTGATCACTCCGGCAGAGCGGCGGCTGGCGAAGGCGGCGACCATCATCAGCAGGACCGAGCCGACGGTCAGGATCAATTCCGGGAGGATCGCGGCGAAATAACTCATTCGTGCGCGCCTTCCGCGTCAATGACCTTCAGCGGGGGCTTTCCGGCGGTCGGCTGCGAATCCCCAGGCGGCGCGACACGCTCGAGCCGCTGGAGCAGATAGCCCACGTCCTGCCGCATCGGCGCAAGGAAGCTTTCAGGATAGACGCCCATCCACAGCACACCCGCAGCGATGGGACCGAGAAGCCACCATTCGCGCGCCGACAGATCGGGCATCGCCGCGGCTTCGGCCGTCCGCGCCGTTCCGAACGCCACTCGCCAGTAGAGGTAAAGCATGTAGCAGGCGCCAAGGATGATTCCGGTGGTCCCGGCGATCGCTCCCCAGGTCGACGCCTTGTACGTTCCCATGAGGCTCAGGAACTCACCGACGAATCCGCTGGTGCCCGGCAAGCCGACGCTCGCCATGGTGAACAGCATGAACAGCAAGGCATAGCCCGGCATGTTGTTCGAAAGCCCGCCATATTGGGCGATCTCACGGGTGTGCATCCGGTCGTAGATCACTCCGACGACGAGGAAGAGCGCGCTCGAGACGAGGCCGTGGCTAAGCATGACGATCAGCGCGCCTTCGATCCCCTGCCGGTTCATCGCGAACAGGCCGAAGGTGACGAACGCCATGTGAGCGACCGAGGAATAAGCGATCAGCTTCTTCATGTCGCGCTGAACCAGCGCAACCAGCGAGGTATAGATCACCGCGACCGCCGACAGCGCGAACATCAGCGGGATGAACTGCGCCGAGGCGTCGGGGAACATGGGCAACGAGAAGCGGACGAAGCCGTACCCGCCCATCTTCAGGAGCACGCCTGCAAGGATCACCGATCCTGCCGTCGGCGCCTGGACGTGAGCGTCGGGCAACCAGGTGTGGACCGGCCACATCGGAAGCTTGACCGCGAAGCTGGCCAGGAAGGCGAGCCATAGCCAGGTCTGCACCTGCGGCGGGAAGTCGTACGCCATCAGCTGCGGGATCGACGTCGTGCCGCTGGTTGCGACCATGTAGATCATCGCCACCAGCATCAGCACCGAGCCGAGGAAGGTGTAGAGGAAGAACTTGTAGCTGGCCTTGATGCGCTCGGCACCGCCCCACACGCCGATGATCAGGTACATCGGGATCAACCCGCCTTCGAAGAAGACGTAGAAGAGGAACAGGTCCTGCGCCGCGAAGACGCCGACCATCAGCGCGTCCATCAGCAGGAACGCGGCCATATATTCCGGCACCCGCCGCTCGATCGAGCGCCAGCTCGCGAGGATGCAGATCGGCATCAGGAACAGGGTTAGCTCGGTCAGGAGAAGCGCGATGCCGTCGATCCCGAGCGCCCAGGAAAAATCGCTCGCGAGGGCGACGTGCTCTGTGAACTGCCACTGCGGACCGCCGGGGACGAAAGCGATCCACATCCAGATGCCGATTGCGAAGCCCGCGAGCGTCGAGAGCAGGGCGATCCAGCGGGCCGCCTGGGCGCTTGCGAAAAGGCACAGGACGCCCGCGATCAGCGGCAGTGCGATCAGGATGGTCAGCACTGGCAGTCCGCTCATCGCGCCCACCAGATTGCCCAGGTGGCGGCTCCGATCAGGCCGAGAAGCATGACCAGCGCGTAGCTGTAGAGATATCCCGACTGAAGGCGCGTCGTGAACCGGTTGCCGACCCCGACCGCATAAGCCGCGCCGTGCGGCCCGAAACGGTCGATCGTCCCTTCGTCGCCACCATGCCAGAACAGGCGGCCGAACCACAAAGCCGGTCGGACGAAGATGCGGTCGAACAGCTCGTCGAAATACCATTTGTTGGCGACGAAACTGTGGAGTCCGGGGAACTGGGCGACGAACGCCGAGGCCGCACCCGGCCGCTGGATGTAATTGCGCCAAGCGATCCACAGTCCGATCAGCATCACGATCGTCGGAGTCAGCTTAACCCACTGCGGAGCCTCGTGGGCGGCATGGGCGAGATGCTCGCTGAAAGCGACCGCGCCGCGCCAATATTCGGGCGCCGTTTCGGGGCTGACGAACACGCCGCTGAAGAGGAGGCCGGAGAAGGCGGCGCCCAGCGCGAGGAGTCCGATCGGTACCAGGATCGTCAGCGGGCTTTCGTGCGGATGATAGCCGCCGGTCCCAGTCGGGACGGCATGCGTATCGCTCGGGCTGTCGCCATGCTCCTCCGCGGGATCCTCATGCTCGCCGTGAAGGGCGTGCTGGATATGCTCCGAAGCGGCCCAGCGGGGCTCGCCGAAGAAGGTCAGGAAGATCAGCCGCCACGAATAGAAAGCGGTGAGAAGCGCAGCGACCGAGCCGAGGAAGAAGGCGATCTCTCCCGGCACGCTTCCGCTCGCCCAGGCGCTTTCCAGGATCGCGTCCTTCGAATGGTAGCCGGCGAAGCCGACGCCGAAGACGCCGACGCCGGTGATGGCGAGGGTTCCGACGACCATGACCCAGAACGTGAAGGGGATTTCCTTCCGGAGGCCCCCGTAGAACCGCATGTCCTGCTCGTGGTGCATCGCGTGGATGACCGAGCCGGCGCCGAGGAACAGGAGCGCCTTGAAGAAGGCGTGGGTGAACAGATGGAACATCGCCGCGCCGTAAGCGCCGACGCCCGCAGCGAAGAACATGTAGCCCAGCTGCGACATGGTCGAATAAGCGATGACCCGCTTGATGTCGTTCTGCGCGGTTCCGATCGTCGCGGCGACGAAGCAGGTTGCCGCGCCGACATAGGTGACGACGTGGAGCGCGACCGGGCTCACCTCGAACATCGGCGACAGGCGGCACACCATGAACACGCCCGCGGTGACCATCGTCGCCGCGTGGATCAGCGCGCTGACCGGCGTCGGACCCTCCATCGCGTCCGGAAGCCAGGTGTGGAGCCCCAGCTGAGCCGACTTGCCCATCGCCCCGACGAACAGCAGAAGGCACAACAGGGTCATCGTGTCCACGCGCATTCCGGCAAAGCCGATGGTCGATCCGGCCATTCCCGGAGCGGCCGCGAGGATCGCCGGGATCGAGACCGTGCCGAACACCAGGAAGGTGCCGAAGATGCCCAAGCTGAAGCCGAAGTCGCCGACGCGGTTGACCACGAACGCCTTGAGCGCGGCCGCGTTGGCCGATGGCTTGTGGTACCAGAAGCCGATGAGGAGATAGGAGGCGAGGCCCACCCCTTCCCAGCCGAAGAACATCTGCACCAGGCTGTCGGCGGTCACCAGCATCAGCATCGCGAAGGTGAACAGCGACAGGTAAGCGAAGAAGCGCGGCTGGCCCGGGTCCTCCTCCATATAGCCCCAGCTGTAGAGGTGGACGAGCGACGACACTGTCGTGACCACGACCAGCATCACCGCAGTCAGGCTGTCGACCCGAAGGGCCCATTCGACCTGCAAGTCGCCAGAGCGGATCCAGTCGAGCACCGGCACCACCTGGGCCTGTGCATCCCCGGCGATGTACGAAAAGAAGATGGGCCAGCTGAGCGCCGCGCCCACGAACAGCGCGCCGGTGGTGAGCACCTTGGCCGCCGTCTTGCCGATCCACCGGCCACCAAGGCCGGCGACGATCGCGGCAATCAGCGGCAGGAAGACGATCAGCTCAAGGGACAATGCCATGCCCATCAGCCGCGCATCCTGTCGGCCGCGTCGACCGCGATAGAGCCCTTGCGGCGGAAGAAGATGACGAGGATCGCCAGGCCGATCGCGGCCTCCGCGGCGGCGACGGTGAGGACGAACATCGCCATCACCTGGCCGGTGAGGTCGCCGAGGAAGGCGCTGAACGCGACGAGGTTGATGTTCACGGCCAGCAGGATGAGCTCGATCGCCATCAGCATCAGGATGACGTTGCGGCGGTTGAGGAAGATGCCCAGCACGCCGAGCACGAACAGGACCGCGGCAACGGTCAGGTAATAGGAGAGCGGGATCACAGCTTCATCCCCTCGCCGACCGTCGGCTGCTTGAGCTGCACCGCATCTTCAGGCCGGCGGCGGATCTGCTTGGAAGCGTTCTGCTTGCGAACGTCGCCGCGGCTCCGGTGCGTGAGGACAATCGCCCCGATCATCGCCACCAGCAGCACCAGGCCCGCGATTTCGAACGGAAACAGGTAGCGGGTGTAGAGAAGCTCACCCAAGGCGACGATGTTGGGGGCGGTCGTCGGCGGCGGAGCAGTGCCGCTCAGGCCAGGGCCCGCTTTCCACGCGCTCAACCCCACGATCATCTCGCCGAGAAGCACCAGTGCCACGATCAGCCCGAACGGCAGGTTCTTCGTAAAGCCCGAGCGTAGAGTGCTGAAATCGATGTTGAGCATCATCACGACGAACAGGAACAGCACCGCGACCGCGCCGACGTAAACGATGACCAGAAGAAGCGCGATGAACTCCGCGCCCGCCAGGAGCATGAGCCCGGCAGCGTTGAAGAAGGCAACGATCAGCCACAGCACCGAATGAACCGGGTTGCGCGCAAAGATCACCGCCACCGCGGGGGCGATGGTGAGCGTCGCGAACAGGTAAAAGGCGATGAGTGCGATCAAGTGGAAACCCTGGTTGCGGCGCGCTTATCGGTAGGGGGCATCGGCGGCAAGGTTGGCGGCAATAGCCTGTTCCCACCTGTCGCCATTGGCTAGCAATTTGGCCTTGTCGTAGAGCAGTTCCTCGCGCGTCTCGGTCGCGAATTCGAGGTTGGGCCCTTCGACGATCGCATCCACCGGGCAGGCCTCCTGACAGAGGCCGCAATAGATGCATTTGACCATGTCGATGTCGTATCTCGTGGTTCGGCGGCTGCCGTCCTCGCGGGGCTCGGCTTCGATCGTGATCGCCAGCGCCGGGCAGATCGCCTCGCACAATTTGCAGGCGATGCAGCGCTCTTCGCCGTTGGGGTAGCGGCGCAACGCATGCTCGCCGCGGAAGCGCGGGCTCTGCGGCGTCTTCTCGTACGGATAGTTGATCGTCGCCTTGGGCTTGAAGAAATATTTCAGCGTCAGCCAGTGCGCCTGGAGCACCTCCCAGAGGGTGAACGACTTGATCCAGTGAGCGATCATGCCGCGACTCCATAACGGGTAAGCATCAGCCAGCCGGAGACCAGCACGACGAAGATGATGCTGAGCGGAAGGAATATCTTCCAGCCGAGCCGCATCAGCTGGTCGTAGCGGTAGCGCGGCACAGTCGCGCGCACCCAGCCGAAGATGAAGAAGAAAATCAGCATCTTGCCGAACAGCCAGATGATGCCCGGAACATAATAGAGCGGCGCCCAGTCGATCGGCGGGAGCCATCCGCCCCAAAACAGGATGGCGTTGAGCGCGCACATCAGGATCACGTTGCCGTACTCGCCGAGCCAGAAGAGCGCGAAGCTCATCGAGCTGTATTCGGTCTGGAATCCGGCAACGAGCTCGCTCTCCGCCTCGGTCAGGTCGAACGGTGTCCGGAAAGTCTCAGCCATCGAGCTGATCAGGAACACTACCCACATCGGGAACATCAACAGGTTGAAGGCGAATGCGTTGACGATGCCGAGCCCGAAACCCTTCTGCATCAATACGATGTCGGTGAGATTGAACGTGTTCGCGTAGAGCACGACGGTGATCAGGACGAAGCCGATCGAGACTTCGTAGCTCACCATCTGCGCCGCGGCTCGAAGCGCCGAGAAGAAGGGATATTTCGAGTTGGACGCCCAGCCCGCGACGATGACGCCGTAGACCCCCAGGGAACTCGCCGCGAGCACGTAGAGCAGCCCGACATTGATGTCGGCGAGCACGACGCCGGCTTGGAACGGGATCACCGCCCAGACGATCAGGGCGACTGTGAAGCTGATGATCGGCGCGATCAGGAACAGGCCCTTGTTCGCGGCGCTCGGGACGATGGTTTCCTTGAGGAAAACCTTCAGCCCGTCCGCGAAACTTTGCAGCAACCCCCAGGGGCCCACCACGTTCGGCCCGCGCCGGAGCGCCATCGCCGCCCAGATCTTGCGTTCGGCATAGATGATCATCGCCACCGCCAGCATCAGCGGCAGCGCGATGACCAGGATTCCGATTATCGTGGCGATGAACCACGACCATTCGTAGCTCGCGCCCCAGTTCTGGAACGTCGCGGTCATTCCGCGGCCTCCAGAGTCTGCACCTGCCCGTGCACCAGCTCTTGCGAGCAGATGTGCATGGTCGGGCTCGACCGGGCGATCGCGTTGGTCAGGTAAAAATCGCGGATTGGGTAATTCACCGGGCCCGACGCCTTCGCATCCAGCTTCGGCGGCGCCCATTTGAGCTTCAGCAGGCCGGGACTTGCGAGCTTCGGATGTTCAGCCGCCATCGCTGCATGGAGCTGGCCGAACGTGTCGAACGGGAGCGGCTTGCCGAGAAGCTCCGACACCGCGCGGAAGATCGTCCAGTCCTCGCGAGCCTCGCCGGGCGGGAAGACGGCCTTCTCCCCGCGCTGAACCCGGCCTTCCATGTTGACGTAAGTGCCGTGCTTTTCGGTGTAGGCAGCGCCCGGAAGCACCAGGTCCGCCTGCCGAGCGCCGGCATCGCCGTGGTGACCGATGTAGATCTTGAACGCGCCTGAGAGCCGGTCGGACGGCATTTCGTCGGCTCCGAGAAGAAGAGCGACCTGGGGTCTGGCCGCTTCTACGTCCGCGAGCCCGCGCGGCTGCGCATAGCCGAGGATCAGCCCCGCCATCCGCGATGCGGACGTGTGGAGCACGTTGAAACCGTTCCAGTCGCCCTTGATCAGCCCGAGCGTCTCGACCAGCGCCAGCGCCGCTCCGAAGGCTCCGGCGGCGAGCGCTCCGGGGCCGACGATTACCGCCGGCCGCTCGGCATTGGCGAAGGCGTCCTTCACCGTTTTGGGCAGCTTGCCGATCAGCTTCAGGTCGTCGCCGAGCCATTCCACCCGCATCGCGAGGTCCGCCTCGGGGCCGATGGCGAAGATCTTGCCGCCCTTTTTGTCGACCTTGCGAAGGCGGGTGGCGACCAAAGACGCCTCAAGGCGCGGGTTGCTTCCGATCAGAAGCACCGCGTCGGCTTGCTCGATACCAGCAATCGTCGAATTGAATGCGACCGCGCTCAGGCTCGAGACGTCATAGTCGAGCCCGGTCTGCCGCCCCTCGAGGAGCTTCGACCCCTGCGCTTTCAGAAGCGCCTTGGCGGCGTACATCGTCTCGGCGTCGAGCAGGTCCCCGGCGATCGCCGCAACCTTCGGTCCCGCCGCTCTGACCTTCTCCGCGAAGATGCCGAGTGCCTCGTCCCAGCCGGCCTCGCGGAGCTTGCCGTTCTCGCGCACCCACGGCCGGTCGAGCCGATTGCGGACCAGGGCATCGGCATGGTGCCGGGTGCGGTCGGAAATCCACTCCTCGTTGACGTCGTCGTTCACTCGCGGAAGGATCCGCATCACCTGCCGCTGGCGCACGTCCAGCCGGATGTTGGAGCCGACCGCGTCCATCACGTCGATCGCCGGAACCCGGCGAAGCTCCCACGGCCGGTATTCGAACAATTGCGGCTTCTGGAGCAAAGCGCCCACGGGGCAAACGTCGGCGAGGTTGCCTGCAAGCTCGCTCGTTACCGCCTGTTCCAGGTAGGTGGTGATCTGCGCGTCCTCGCCGCGGTAGAGCATCCCGATCTCGGGCACTCCGGCGACTTCCTCGGCGAAACGGACGCAGCGCGTGCACTGGATGCAGCGGGTCATCGACGTCTTGATGACCGGTCCCATATATTTGTCGTCGACCGCGCGCTTGTTCTCGGAAAAGCGAGTGAAGCTTCGACCATAAGCCATCGCCTGGTCCTGAAGGTCGCACTCGCCGCCCTGGTCGCAGATCGGGCAGTCGAGCGGGTGGTTGATGAGCAGGAACTCCATCACCCCCTCGCGCGCCTTCTTCACCATCGGCGTGTCGGTTCGGATCGCCTGGCCGTCAGCGGCGGGAAGAGCGCAGCTGGCCTGCGGCTTGGGCGGGCCGGGAGCGACCTCGACCAGGCACATGCGGCAATTGCCGGCGATCGACAGCCGCTCGTGATAGCAGAAGCGCGGGATCTCCTTGCCGGCAAGCTCGCACGCCTGAAGCACCGTCGCGCCCTGCGGCACCTCGATCTCGACTCCGTCGACAGTGACCTTAGGCATCGTCGCGATCCTCTTCGTCGCGATCTTCGCTCTCGTCGCGAGTGCGCGTGATGGTCGTCACACTGGTCCCGCCGCGCTGCATGGCGAGGACGATGATCGCGAGGACGGCGATGACTGCGATTGCGAGGAACAGCTTCATTCCGCTGCCTCCAGCATTTCGCGCGACTTGCGCTCGGCGATTCTGCGCTCGAGCTCAGGGCGGAAGTGGCGGATCAGTCCCTGGATCGGCCAGGCGGCGGCGTCGCCAAGAGCGCAGATGGTGTGGCCTTCGACCTGCTTGGTGACGTCGAGCAATTTGTCGATCGTCTCGACCGTCGCTTCGCCTTCGCGGAGGCGCTCCATCACCCGCCACATCCAGCCGGTGCCTTCGCGGCACGGCGTGCACTGGCCGCAGCTCTCGTGCTTGTAGAAATAGCTGATCCGACTGATCGCCCGGACAATGTCGGTGGACTTGTCCATGACGATCACCGCCGCCGTTCCGAGGCCGGAGCCGAGCGCCTTCAGTCCGTCGAAGTCCATCGGGCAGTCCATGATCTCCGCCGCCGGGACCAGCGGCACCGACGAGCCGCCGGGGATCACCGCGAGGAGGTTGTCCCAGCCGCCGCGGATTCCGCCGCCGTGGCGGTCGATCAGCTCACGGAAGCTGATGCCCATCGATTCCTCGACGACGCAGGGCGTGTTGATGTGGCCCGACAGCTGGAACAGCTTGGTGCCTTCGTTCTTCTCGCGGCCGATCCCGGCAAACCAGGCGGCGCCGCGGCGCAGAATCGTCGGCACGACCGCGATCGATTCGACGTTGTTCACGGTCGTCGGGCAGCCGTACAGGCCCGCGCCTGCAGGGAATGGGGGCTTGAGCCTCGGAAAGCCCTTCTTGCCCTCCAGGCTGTTGAGCATCGCCGTCTCTTCGCCGCAGATGTAGGCGCCGGCGCCACGGTGGACGAACAGGTCGAAATCGAAGCCGGAGCCGGCGGCGTTCTTGCCCAGAAGGCCCGCGTCATAGGCCTCGGCGACCGCCCGCTCGAGAACCTCCGCCTCGCGGATGAACTCGCCGCGGATGTAGATGTAGCCTGCCCTCGCCCGCATCGCGAAGGCGGCGATCAGCGACCCTTCGATCAGCTTGTGCGGGTCGTGGCGGATGATTTCCCGGTCCTTGCAGCTTCCGGGCTCGGATTCGTCTGCGTTGACGACCAGGAAGTTGGGTTTGCCGGGCTTGGGCTCCTTGGGCATGAAGCTCCACTTCATCCCCGTCGGGAAGCCCGCCCCGCCGCGGCCGCGAAGGCCGGACGCCTTGACGATGTCGATGATCGGGTCCTGCCCGATCTGCATCAGCTTGGCCGTCTCGTCCCAGTCGCCGCGCTGCTTCGCCGCCTTCAGATAAGGCGACTGGAAGCCGTAAACGTTGGTGAAGATGCGGTCCTTGTCCGCCAGCGGTCCGGTATAGCCCATCAGCCGAACTTTCCCGACAGGAAGGCGATCACCGCGAAGACGATGACCGCAAGGATCACGAACTTGACGATCCCGGCGACGAGCTTGAGCACCAGGAAGCCGAGGATGACGGCGATGACGATTGCGACGATGCTCATGCGCCCTCTCCGGCCGTGTCGGTCCATTGCGGGCGATAGTCGTAATTGCGCTCGGCCATCTTCTTGAGCGTCGTCGCGCCGCCCTCCGGGCAACTCGTCTGCCGCTCGACCTGCGGGCCGGGCTTGGGAGTCTCCCCCTTGGCCAGAGCGTCGAGGATGGCGCCCATGGTCTTGGCTGTCAGGTCCTCGTAATTGTCATCGTTGATCTGAACCATCGGAGCGTTGGCGCAGGCGCCCAGGCACTCGACTTCCGAAAGAGTGAACAGCCCGTCCTCGGTGGTGTGGCCCTTCGTCAGGCCGCGTTTCTTGCAGGCTGCGAACAGCTCGTCCGAGCCGCGAAGCATGCACGGCGTCGTCCCGCAGACCTGCACGTGGAAGCGACCGACCGGCTGCAGGTTGAACATCGTGTAGAAGGTCGCGACTTCGAGCACCCGGACATAGGGCATGTCGATCTCGCGCCCGACGAACTCGAGCACGGGGATCGGCAGCCAGCCCTGCGTGCCTTCCTTCGCGCCGACTTGGCGCTGGGCCAGGTCGAGAAGCGGGAGCACCGCCGAATGCTGCCGGCCGGCCGGATATTTGGCGATGGCCGCGTCGGCCTTCTTCCGGTTCTCCGGCGTCCAGTCGAAGTGCTGCCACTTGGCCAGCACTTCCGGATCCTCAAGGGGTGTGATGACGGCCATCAGCGTGTCCCCGCGATGCGACGCTTCGCGTAGGTGACAATCGCCATTACTTTGTCGACCACAGTGAGCAAGGCGCCCGTACCCATCCAGAGAATGCCAATCGCAGCAGGGAAGCCGATGGCGAACCGGATTGCGTCCGGCATGTGCTGGAGGTCGGGAATGATTGCTACGAGAAGACCAAGTAGCACCCACAGAACGACGACGATCTGAAGCAATGCAGGCGCCTTTTCCCATAGTCGATCGAATGAGCTGAGCCACCAATGCTGCAACATCACCGGTCGCACTCCCCGAACACGACGTCGATGGCGCTCAGCACCGCGGTCGTGTCCGCGAGCATGTGGCCCTTCATCATGAAATCCATCGCCTGCAGGTGAGAGAAGGCGGTCGGCCTGATCTTGCAGCGATAGGGCCGGTTGGTGCCGTCGGCGACCAAATAGACGCCGAACTCGCCCTTCGGGCTCTCCGTGGCCACGTACACTTCGCCGGCGGGCACGTGATAGCCTTCGCTGTAGAGCTTGAAGTGGTGGATCAGCGCTTCCATCGAGGTCTTCATCTCGGCGCGCGGCGGCGGAAACACCTTGCGGTCCTCGGTCGCCACCGGGCCCGACGGCATCTCCTTCAGGCACTGGCGCATGATCCTTGCCGACTGGCGGACTTCTTCGCATCGGACCATGAAGCGGTCGTAGCAGTCGCTGTTGGTGCCGACCGGAACGTCGAACTCCATCCGGTCATAGACTTCGTAAGGCTGCGAGCGGCGGATATCCCACGGAACGCCCGCGGCGCGGATCATCGGCCCGGAGAAGCCCCACGCGATCGCATCTTCCTTGCTCACCACACCGATATCGACGTTGCGCTGCTTGAAGATGCGGTTGTCGGCAACCAGGCTGATCGCGTCCTCGAACAGCTTGAGCCGGGTATCCAACCAGTCGCCGAGGTCGACGAGCATCTTTTCCGGAAGGTCGTAACGCACGCCGCCGGCGCGGAAATAATTGGCGTGCATCCGGGCGCCCGACGCGCGCTCATAGAATTGCAGGGTGTCCTCGCGAACCTCGAACAGCCACAGGTTCGGAGTCATGGCACCGACGTCCATGATGTGGCTTCCGAGATTCAGCATGTGGTTGGAGATGCGGGTCAATTCCGCCATCAGCACCCGGATGTACTGGGCGCGGAGCGGGATCTCGAGGCCCATCAGCTTCTCGATCGCGAGCACGAAGCTGTGCTCCATGCACATCGGCGAGCAGTAATCGAGCCGGTCGAAATAGGGCAGCGCTTGCTGGTACGTCTTGTACTCGATCAGCTTCTCGGTGCCGCGGTGGAGCAGCCCGATGTGCGGATCGACCCGTTCGACGATCTCGCCGTCGAGCTCCATGATCAGCCGGAGCACCCCGTGCGCCGCCGGATGCTGGGGCCCGAAGTTGATCGTGTAGTTGCTGATCGATTCCTTGATCGCCGCGTCGGCGCTCTCGGTGCCCGCGGCCACCTGGTCGGCGCCGGCCGCCCCAAGGGTCATCTCTACCGTTCGCGTGGACATCATGCGGCTCCCGTCGGCCGGCGGCGGTTGCGGCCCTTCGGCTTGGGCTCGGGAAGCTTGCTGTCGTCCTTGTCGATCTGGTTCTCGGCCTTCGCGGCGCTGGACTTGCGGGCCTCTGCCGTGGCCTTCCTGTCGGCGGGCTTGCCCGCGCCCGTATCCGACGGCTTGTCCGTCGTCTTCGGAGTCTTCGCGGGAGTTGCAGGGTTCACCTTCGCCCCGCCGGTCGGAGAGGGCGCAGGAGACGGCGCGCCGGGTTCCTCGGGCGTCGCCTTCTCGTCGCCGGGCAGATGATATTCCGGCCCTTGCCAGGGCATCAGGAAGTCGAATGCCCGGAAGTCCTGCGGCAAGTCGACCGGCTCATAGACCACGCGCTTCTCGGCCTCGGAGTAGCGAAGCTCGATATGGCCGGTCAGCGGGAAATCCTTGCGCTGCGGGAAGCCTTCGAAGCCGTAATCGGTCAGGATTCGTCTCAAGTCCGGATTGCCGGCGAAGACCACGCCGTACATGTCGTAGACTTCGCGCTCGAGCCATCCGGCGACCGGCCAGACGCCGGTCACGCTCGGCACGGGGGTCGTCTCGTCGGCCGTGACCTTGACCCGGATTCGCCGGTTCTTCGTCAGCGACAGCAAATGATAGACGACCTCGAACCGCTCCGGCCGCTCGGGATAATCCACCCCGGCGATCTCCATCAACTGCTGATATTCGAGGCCCGGCGTCTCGCGCAGCGTCTGGAGCACTTCGGCGATGTTGTCGCGGCGAACCGTCAGTGTGATTTCGTCGACAGCATTCTTCGCGTCGATCAGGGCGTCGCCGATCGCGGACTTGGCACCCTCCATCACGCCCTCGTCGGACGCCATCTTGGGCACATGCGAAGCGAATTGAACGGCCATCAGCGCTCGATCGTCCCTTCGCGGCGGATCTTCCGCTGGAGCTGGAGGATTCCGTAGAGAAGCGCCTCGGCTGTCGGCGGACAGCCCGGGACGTAGATGTCCACCGGCACGATCCGGTCGCAGCCGCGAACCACCGAATAGCTGTAGTGATAATAGCCGCCGCCGTTGGCGCAGCTGCCCATCGAGATCACGTAGCGCGGCTCGCTCATCTGGTCGTAGACCCGGCGAAGGGCGGGAGCCATCTTGTTGCAGAGGGTCCCAGCCACGATCATCACATCCGACTGGCGAGGCGAAGCGCGAGGGGCGACGCCGAACCTTTCAAGGTCGTAGCGCGGCATGTTCACGTGGATCATCTCCACTGCGCAACACGCCAGGCCGAAGGTCATCCACCACAAGGACCCGGTGCGCGCCCAGGTGAACAGGTCTTCGGTGCTGGCGACGAGGAAGCCCTTGCTGTCGAGCTCGCTCCTCATCTCCTCGAACTGCTTCATGTCGACGTCGCCGGGGACGAGACCGGCCGCCCGGGCAAGCTCTTCCTCGGTCGGGTTCGGGTCTTCGCCCGGGCTGAGCATCACTCCCATTCGAGCGCACCCTTCTTCCACGCGTAGGCAAGGCCAAGGCCGAGCTCGGCGAGAAAAATCATCATCGCGATCCAGCCGACTAGCTTGGTCACGCCGAGCGACACCGCCCAGGGGAACAGGAACGCGGCTTCGAGGTCGAAGACGATGAACAGGATCGCGATCAGGTAGAAGCGGACGTCGAACTGCGCCCGGCTGTCCTCGAACGCGGGAAAGCCGCACTCATATTCCGAAAGCTTCTGCGGATCCGGCTGGTGAGCCCCGGTGAACCGCGCCACGATCATGGGCAGCACGACGAACGCCGCGGAGAGCCCGAGCGCTACGATCAGGAACAGCAGAATGGGCAGGTAGCCGAAGGCAACGCTTGCCAAGGGGAACTCCAGGGGTCGAAAACTTGGCGGCGCTTTAGGGCAGCGAGTTGCCGCCCGCAACCGTTTGGGTCAGCTTCTCACCGCTCCGGCGACGAGCTTCTGAAGCTTGCTGTGGATGGAGCTCGCCGCGGCGACATATTCGCGCCGCTCGAACGACCGGTCGGAGCCCCGATAATCGGTGACGAACCCGCCCGCTTCCTTGACCAGCAGAATGCCCGCCGCGGTGTCCCAAATGTCGAGATCGTCCTCCCAGAAGCCGTCGAAACGGCCGGCCGCGACCCAGGCCAGGTCGAGGGCCGCCGAGCCAAAGCGGCGGACTCCCGAGACCTGCGGTCCGATCGCTGCGTAGATCTTTGCCCAGCTTTCCGATTCGCCGCGTCCACAGTGGGGGATTCCGGTCGCCATCACCGATTCCGACATGTCACGGCGAGCCGAGACTCGGAGCCTCCGGTCCTGGAGCCAGGCGCCCCTGCCCTTTTCCGCCCAGAACTCCTCGTCGTTCAGCGGCTGGTAGACCATCGCATGGGTGATCTCCCCGCGACCGTCGGGCCGTTTCTCCTCGACCGCGATCGAAATCGCGAAATGCGGGATTCCGTGAAGGAAGTTGGTGGTCCCATCGAGCGGATCGACGATCCAGCGCGGCTTGTTGGGATTGCCGGCGACCTCTCCGCCTTCCTCCAGAAGCATGCCCCAGTCGGGGCGGGCGTTCCGGAGCTCGTCGACGATCGTCTGCTCGGCGCGCTTGTCGGCCATCGACACGAAGTCGGCCGGGCCCTTTCGGCTGACCTGGAGCTGCTCGACCTCGCCGAAATCGCGCCTCAGCCTCGGCGCCGCCTTGCGGACGGCGCGCTGCATGACGGTGATGAGGCCGGAGTGGGAAACCATCCGATCAGGCTTGGTCCGCGCGTTTCACATATTCGCGGCTGTAGGTGTCGACGACGATGCGCGTTCCGCTCGAAATGTGGGGCGGCACCATTACCCGGACGCCGTTGTCGAGCACCGCTGGCTTGTAGCTGGAGCTCGCCGTCTGGCCCTTCACCACGGCGTCGGCCTCTACGATCGTCGCTTCGATCTGGTCGGGAAGCTGAACGCTGATCGGCCGCTCGTTGTAGAGCTCCATCACCACGTCCATCCCGTCCTGGAGGAAGGCCGCCGGCTCGCCGATCAAATCCTCGGGCAACGACACCTGCTCGTACGTATCCTTGTCCATGAAAACGAGCATGTCGCCGTCGTGGTAGAGATATTGGAAGTCCTTGGTGTCGAGCCGGACCCGCTCGACCGTCTCCGCGCTGCGGAAGCGGACGTTGGTCTTCCGGCCGTCGATGAGGTTCTTCATCTCGACCTGCATATAGGCGCCGCCCTTGCCCGGCTGCGTGTGCTGGATTTTCACAGCGCGCCAGATGCCGCCTTCATATTCGATGATGTTGCCGGGACGGATGTCCACGCCGCTGATCTTCATGGATCGCCTGCTCGTGCTGGAATTGGGATTGGCGCGGCCTCTAGCCGCTGACCGA
Source organism: Sphingomonas anseongensis (assembly GCF_023516495.1). Lineage (NCBI taxonomy): Bacteria > Pseudomonadati > Pseudomonadota > Alphaproteobacteria > Sphingomonadales > Sphingomonadaceae > Sphingomonas > Sphingomonas anseongensis. The sequence continues at coordinate 227,540 of NZ_JAMGBC010000001.1, read as the reverse complement.
TTTCCCGGCAAGCAGCGGGTAGGGGTTGATCGGCTCGCCATTGTACCACTTCTGCCCCGCCTCCATCCGGTTGATTGCGAAGTGGAGGTGCGGGCCGGCGGCATTGGCGTTGCCCGTGTGGCCGACGCGCCCGATCACCTGGCCCTGCCGGACTCGCTGCCCTTCGGCGAGGCCCGGCGCGTAGCCCTGCAGGTGCGCGTAATAATAAGTCCACTTTCCGTCGTTCGAGCGCTCGTAGATGGTGATTCCGCCGCCGCCGTCGCTGAAGAAGAGTTTCTCTATCGTCCCGTCGGCGGCCGCGATGACCGGAGTCCCTTCCGCGGCCATGATGTCGATCGCGTCATGGACCCGGCCGCCGGCGCGGGCCTGGGTGAAGGTGTCGATGAGATCGCCCTGCTTCACGCCCTGGACCGGAATGGCCAGCCCCGCAGGCCCGACGACCAACCCTTCGGCGATCGCCACCGGCGGCTGACCGGGAGCCGACACCTCGGCCATCTTCCCTGCCGGCTGGAGCTCGTTGGGAGCGTTGAAGATCTTGAAGGTGAAGATCCAAAAGGCACTCGTCAGGATCGCGGTGATCACCGCCGTCGACAGAATGGTGAGAGCCCGCGCCCCGCGAGGCGGGCGATCATGCGCTCGGGCATCGCTTAGAGGCACGCGCAACTCCTTCCTCGTTCACACCGTTGTCGCTGTGGAACGATGGAGGCCAATGTAGTTTCCGTACCCGCGCAAATCCGAATCGGCTGCTCGGGCTGGCAGTACAAGCACTGGCGCGAGCTCTTCTATCCCAAGGGCCTGGCGCAGACACGCTGGTTCGCCTTCTACGCCGAGCATTTCGACACGGTCGAAATCAACAGCAGCTTCTATCACCTGCCCAAGGCGACCACGTTCGAGAAATGGCGCAACCAGGCGCCGCCGGGCTTCTGTTACGCGATCAAGGCGAACCGCTTCATCACCCAGGCCAAGAAGCTTCTTGATTGCGAGGAGCCGATGGAGCGCATGATGACCGCGACCCGGCATCTCGGCGACCGGCTTGGGCCAATGCTCTACCAGCTGCCACCGAGCCTCAAGATCGACCTCGAGCGGCTCGAGTCCTTCCTTCGGCTGCTGCCGTCCGACGTCACCAACGTCTTCGAGTTCAGGCACAAGAGCTGGTACGTCGACGAGACTTTCGCGCTGCTCGAGCGCCATCGCGTCAGCCTTTGCCTGCATGACATGCGCGGATCGGTGACGGAAAGGCTGGAGGTGGGGCCGGCTGTCTATGTCCGCTTCCACGGCGGCGCCGGCAAATATTGGGGTCGCTATTCGGACGAACGGCTGATGACCTGGGCGGAATGGCTGGTGGAACAGGCGCGGTCTGGCCGCTCCTGCTGGTGCTATTTCAACAACGACATCATGGGCCACGCGATCGACGATGCGCAGACCCTCAAGTCGATGGTTGGGCAGCTCAATCGCTGACTATACGAGCAGGTCCGAAAAGGCGCTGACGGCCGCCGCCGGGTCGTCCTTCGACCACACCGCCTGGCAAACGGCCAGGAAGTCGGCGCCGGCCTTCACCAGCGGCTCCCCATTTTCAGGCGTGACGCCGCCGATCGCGACGCACGGAATTTCGAACAGCGTCGACCACCAGGTGAGGATCGTCGGATCAGGCCGGTAGTCGGACGGCTTGGTCGTCGTCGGGTAGAAAGCGCCGAAGGCGACATAATCGGCGCCGGCCTCACCTGCGTCCATCGCCAGGTGACGGCTGTCATGACAGGTCTTGCCGATCTGCGCTGCCGGACCGAGCAACGCTCGCGCATCGCGGATGTCGCCGTCGCTCTGGCCCAGGTGCACCCCGTCAGCGCCGAGCCGCTTCGCAAGGGACGCGCTGTCGTTGACGATGAACGCAACTTCCGCGTCGGCGCAGATGCGCTGCAGCGGCTCCGCCAGGCGAGCGAGCTCGTGTTCCTCGACGTCCTTCACCCGAAGCTGGAACGCCGTTGCCAGCCCCGGTTCCAGCGCGGCTTTCAGCCGGTCGGGAAATGGGCCGCCGACCTCCTGCGGGCTGATAAGGTAGAGCCTGCACGGCGCCCGATCCCTCGGGACGAAGGCCTCGGCGAATTCGTGAGTTACTTCGTCCAACGTCAGGCCGGCACCTTCTGGGTCGAGGCTTCGTAAATCTCGTCGATCGCGGTGCCGAGCGAGCGGTCGAACTCATCGTCGCTCATCGAGTGACGCAGGTCGGACAGAAGCGCCCGCGAGAAGCTCGCTATCATTCCCGGATTTTTCGCCAGCTCGCGGCACGCTTCGGCGCGACTGAACCCGCCCGACAGCGCGACGACGCGAAGCACCTTGGGATGTTCGACGAGCGGCCGGAACAGGTTGGCTTCGGCCGGAATCGACAGCTTCAGCATCACGCGCTGACCGGCTGGAATGCTCTCCAGCTCGTGGAGGATCGCGTCGAGGAGCAGGCGGTCGGCCGCTCCGCGCTCAGCGCTCTTGATGTTCACTTCGGGCTCGATGATCGGCACTAGCCCCTGGGAAAGCACCTGCCGCGCGACGTCGAACTGCTGCTCGACGACCGCGGTGACCCCCTCCGGATTGGCGAGGTTGATCACCGACCGCTCCTTGGTCCCAAACACGCCAAGGGCCTTGGCGCGAGTCAGAAGGTCGATCAGCGTCGGCATCGGCTTCATCATCTGGACGCCGTTCGCTTCGTCCTCCAGGCCCTTGTCTATCTTGATGAAGGGAACCACACCCTTTTCGATAAGCACCTGCGGAACGGGCTTGCCGTCGATCGTGCCGTCCATCGTCCGCTCGAACAGGATGGCGCCGAGCACCTTGCCGCTTCCGAACGAGGGGGAGCTGATGATCCGTGAGCGCATTTGGTGGATAAGGCCGAACATCTCCTCGTCGTTCGACCAGGCGCCCTCCTCGATTCCGTAGCCCTTGAGCGCCTTGGGCGTCGATCCGCCCGACTGGTCGAGCGCGGCGATGAAGCCATTCCCTCGCTCGATCTTCGTCATCATTTCCGCGTGGTTCATCTCTTCCTCAGTCCTTCTGCAGAGCGGCGACGCCAGGCAGCGTTCGCCCTTCCATCCACTCCAAAAACGCTCCACCTGCCGTGGAGACGAAACTAAAATCCTGTGCGACTCCCGCCTGGTTCAGCGCCGCGACGGTATCGCCGCCGCCGGCAACGGAGACGAGGGAGCCTTCCTTCGTCAGCGCTGCGGCCGTTTTCGCCAGGGCGACCGTCGCTTCGTCGAACGGCGGAGTCTCGAACGCTCCGAGCGGTCCATTCCACACCAGGGTGCGGCAGGTCTTGAGGACGTCCGAAAGGGCTTCGACGGCGGCCGGCCCGACGTCGAGGATCATCTCGTCGCTCTGGACCTCGTGAACGTTGCAGGTGCGGACGCTCGGCGGGTTTGGAGCGAACTCCTTCGCCACCACGACGTCGTACGGCAAGTGGACGGTGCAGCCGGCACCCTCCGCGCGGGTCATGATGTCTTCGGCCTCGCCGGCGAGATCACGCTCGGCGAGCGACTTGCCGATATCCACGCCGCGCGCGGCGAGGAAGGTGTTCGCCATCCCGCCACCGATGATCAGGTGATCGACCTTGCTGACGAGGTGGCCGAGCACGGCGAGCTTCGTCGAGACCTTCGCTCCGCCGACCACCGCCGCGACCGGGCGCTCCGGATTGCCGAGCGCCCTTTCGAGAGCCTTGAGCTCGGCCTCCATCGCCCGCCCGGCGAACGCCGGAAGCAGGTGAGCGACGCCCTCGGTCGAGGCATGGGCCCGGTGCGCGGCGGAAAAGGCGTCATTGACGTAATAGTCCGCGAGCGCCGCCATGCCTTTGGCGAGCTCTGGATCGTTCTTTTCCTCGCCGGAATGGAAGCGCGTGTTCTCCAGGACCGCGATATTGCCGGGAAGCATGGTCTGGATCGCGCGTTCCGCCTCCGGACCCTGGCAATCCTCGATGAAGCGCACCGACCGGCCCGCCAGCCTGTGCAGCGGCATCACCAACTGCGCGGTCGACATGTCCGGGCGGCTCTCGCCCTTCGGCCGCCCGAAGTGCGACAGCAGGAGCACGATCGCACCCCGGTCGCTGAGCTCGAGGACGGTGGGAAGCATAGCCCTCAGCCGTGTGTCGTCGGTGACAGACGCGCCCTCCATGGGCACGTTAAGGTCCACCCGCACGAGCACGCGCTTTCCGGTCAGCTCCTCCGGAAGGTCGTCGAGGGTCTTGAACCTCACTGAAGCTCGATCCTGATTTCGTCACCGACGGCAACGCTTCCGCCCCGCAAAACACGCGCTCGGGCACCGGCTCGCCAGTCGGGTGTGAGCGCCTGCCGAAGGCCCGGGTGAAGAGCCTCCATCCGCTCGCATGGCGCGCATTCCTGGGTGATCTCCACGAGCACTCCAGTGCCGATGCCAAGCTTAGCGCCGGGCTGCTGGGGAAGGTCGAGCCCTTCGACGAGCAGGTTCGCCCGACGCTCCCACCACGGAAGCTCCGCGCCGCACTCGGCCGTGGCTTCAGTCCAATCCGCAGCTTCCAGAAGGACGACGCCGCGGCGTCCGTCCGATCCGGCCTTCAGCGTTCCACGGAAATCGCCGGCAACGCCCTGCCCCTCGATCAGCTGCGCGCTATCGAGCACTTCGACCGGCCCGAACGGACGATCGTGACGAGCGATGCCGGCAATCCGAGCCATTAGCCGAGCTTGGCCATAGCCGCCGCGGTGTCGACCATCCGGTTCGAGAAGCCCCATTCATTGTCATACCAGCTGACTACGCGGACGAGCTTGCCTTCTAGAACTGCTGTTTCGAGGCTGTCGACGATCGAGCTCTGCGGCGTATGGACGATGTCGATCGAGACCAGCGGTTCGTCCGAATAGACCAATATGCCTTTCAGGCGGCCGCTCTCGCTCGCGGCCTTCAGTACGCCGTTCACTTCCTCGACATTGGTGTCGCGCTTCGGCGTGAATGTCAGGTCGATCAGGCTTCCGTCCGGAACCGGCACCCGGACGGCCGACCCGTCGAGCTTGCCCTTGAGTTCGGGCAGCACTTCGCCGACGGCGCGTGCGGCGCCCGTAGTCGTCGGGATCATCGACATCGCCGCCGCACGGGCGCGGCGCAGGTCCGGGTGGATCTGGTCGAGGATCTTCTGGTCGTTGGTGTAGGCGTGGATCGTCGTCATCAACCCGCGCTCGATGCCGATCGTGTCGTTCAGCACCTTGGCGACAGGCGCGAGGCAGTTCGTGGTGCAGGACGCGTTGGAGACGATCCTGTGCTCAGCGGTCAACTTGTCGTCGTTGACGCCATAGACAACGGTCAGGTCGACGCCCTTGGCCGGTGCGGAAATCAGGACTCGCTTCGCGCCCGCCTCCAGATGCTTCTCGCCGCCGGCTCGGTCGGTGAAGAAGCCGGTGCACTCCAGGGCGATGTCGACGCCGTTCGCCTTGTGCGGAAGCTTGGCCGGGTCGCGCTCGGCGGTGACGTGGATGGTCTTGCCGTTCACGACGATGTCGTTGCCGCTGGTTGTCACCTCGCCCGGGAAGGCGCCGTGAACGCTGTCGCGCTTGAACAGCCAGGCGTTGGACTTGGCGTCGGCGAGGTCGTTGATCGCAACCAGCTCGAGCCCGCAATCGGGCCGCTCGAGGATCGCGCGGGCGACCAGGCGGCCGATCCGGCCAAATCCGTTGATTGCAACTTTCGTCATCGAATTTCCCTTTGCTTCATGTGGTCGGCGACCCGGGCGGCGACCGCGTCCGGAGTCAGCCCGAAGAATTTATAGGCGTCCGGCGCCGGGGCCGAGACGCCGTAGCGGTCGATACCAAGCCTCAGCCCGTGGAGGCCCGTGTAGCGTTCCCAGCCGAACGTCGATCCCGCCTCGACCGAGACCCGCAGGATCTCCCGGTTGGAGACGTCCGGGAGGATGTCCTCGCGGTAAGCGTCATCCTGCGCGTCGAACTTCTCGGTGCAGGGCATGGACACGACATCGGCACCCACCCCCTGCGCTTCAAGCCTCTCGGCGGCGCCGAGCGCTATCTCGACCTCGGAACCCGTGGCAAGGAAGATCACCTTGCGGGCGTTTTTCGCTGACTTCAGCCGATAAGCGCCGCGGGAGCACAGGTTTTCTGTCATCGCCTCCGTCCGCACCGGCGGCAGGTTCTGGCGGGTCAGAGCCAGCACCGAAGGGCCGTCGCTGGCGAGCGCGAGCGCCCAGCATTCGGCCGTCTCGACCGCATCCGCCGGCCGGTAGACCTCAAGCCCCGGAATCGCGCGCAGGCTCTGGAGATGCTCGATCGGCTGGTGGGTCGGTCCGTCCTCGCCCAGGCCGATCGAATCGTGGGTCATCACATAGATGACCTTCGCCCGCTGAAGCGCAGACAGCCGGATCGCCGGACGCGCATAGTCGGTGAACACGAGGAACGTGCCGCCGTACGGGATCACACCGCCGTGCAGCGCCATGCCGTTCATCGCCGCGGCCATGCCGAACTCGCGAATTCCGTAATAGACGTAGCGACCGGCGTAATTGTCCGCGGTGAGCGGCTGCAGTGCCTTGGTCTTGGTGTTGTTCGATCCGGTGAGGTCGGCCGATCCCCCGATTGTCGAGGTTACCACCGGGTTGATGGCCTCAAGCGCCATCTCAGACGCTTTGCGGGTCGCGACCTTGGGCGGATTGGCGAGCAGCGAGTCCAGGTGCGGCTTGAGCCAGCTGTCACTGGCGTAGCCGGACATTCGGGCCATCAGCTCGTCGTTCTTGCCGCTTGCCGACAGCCGCCGGTTCCACTCGCGATGCTCCGCCTCCCCGCGCTTGCCGAACTCGCGCCAGGCGGAAAGCACGTCGTCGGGGATCTCGAAGGGCGGCGAATCCCAGCCGAGCTCCTTGCGGGCGGCCGCGATCTCGTCGGCGCCAAGAGCCGCGCCGTGAGTGGCTTCGGTGCCCTGCTTGTTGGGCGCTCCGTAGCCGATGATGGTCTTGCAGCGGATCAGCGACGGCCGCTCGTCGGCGATCGCCTCGTCGATGGCCTTCGATACCTTGCCGCTGTCCAGGCCGTCGCACTCGACCGTGTGCCAGGCCGAGGCAGCAAAGCGGGCGATCACGTCCTCGTTGCGCGACAGGTCGGTCGACCCGTCGATGGTGATTCGATTGTCGTCCCAGAGCACAACCAGCCGGCCGAGCTTGAGGTTGCCGGCAAGCCCGACCGCTTCGTGGTTGACCCCCTCCATCAGGTCGCCGTCGCCGGCGATCACATAGGTGCGGTGGTCCACCAGCTCGTCGCCGTAGATTGCGTTGAGGTGCCGTTCGGCGATTGCCATTCCGACCGACATCGCGAGGCCCTGCCCAAGCGGCCCGGTCGTCACCTCCACTCCGGGAAGCTCGAAATTCTCCGGGTGACCCGCGCAAGGACTTCCGAGCTGGCGGAAGTTGCGGATGTCATCGATCGTCGGCCGCGCGTAGCCGGTCAGGTAGAGCAGGGAGTAGATCAGCATCGAGCCGTGCCCCGCCGACAGCACGAACCTGTCGCGGTCGGGCCAGTGCGGGTCCTTCGGGTCGAACTTGAGGTAGCGCGTGAACAGCGCTGTCGCCGCATCGGCCATGCCCATCGGCATCCCGGGATGGCCGCTGTTGGCGGCCTCCACCGCGTCCATCGCCAGCGCCCGTATGGCGTTGGCAAGTCGGCGTTGGGTCGGCTGCAAGTTTCGGCTCCTCAGCAGATACGGCCGTCAGCCGGATTCGGCGGGCCGATGGCGGCTCCTTTGAGGGGTGACTCGTTGGGCGTCAATGCTTGCCCGTCAGGCGCTTCTTTCGTAGGCGGAGAGTCATGGATGACGGGGGCCTGTCGGCGGCACTGGACCGCGCCGAGCGTGCGATTGCGCGAGTCGAGCAAGCACTCGCACAGCGAAAACCGGTCAGCGGCCGCGATGACGAGCTTCGAGCCAAGGTCCGCGAAGCCGTGTCCGAGCTAGACCAGCTGATCCGCGAGGCGAGCCGCTGATGGCCGAGATCGACATCATCATTGCCGGTCGGCCGTACAAGGTCGGTTGCCGCGACGGAGAGGAAGAAACCCTTCGCGCCGCCGCCCGCCTGGTTGACGCCAAGAGCCGGGAGGCGATCGCCGGCCTCGGGACTTTGTCCGAAGCTCGCCAGCTCCTGTTCGCGGGCCTTCTCCTCGCCGACCAGCTGGTCGACCAGCGCCCGGAAGCGGCCGCCGCCGCTGCTCCGGACCCCGAGCTCGCGAGCCGCGCCGAACGGATTGCGCAGCGCCTCGAATCGCTCGCCGACGCCCTTGAGGCCGAGGACTCGACCACCTAGATAGGTGTAGACGGGTACTGCCCGGTACGAGGCCATGAACATCCCTGAGGCGATTAAATATCCTAGGGAGCTGTCCCTGGTCTGATCTTGGTCAGGCCTATACGGCGCCCACCTGACGTTTGTGGCGTCAGAGGATTTCCGGCAAACGGCCACGGTGGTCCCGTCACCTCCTCTTCCTCCGCCGATCCAGCCCGGATCGAAGGAGTCGCTCCGGTCGGCCGCGCTTGAAGCGCGAAAGGCGTTCGTCGCCACGCTCGACGATGCAAGCAGGGCGCTTCTCGAACAGCAGCTCGCCGAGCATTTGACGGCCCTTTGCGCTTCTGCCCGGGTCGTGGCCGGCTATTCGGCGATGGGAAGCGAAATCAGCCCGCAGGTCGCGATCGAAGAAGCCCGGGCCGTCGGGGCGGTGGTCGCCTTTCCTGCCTTCGCCAATCCGGCCAAGCCGTTTCGATTCCTCGCCGGCGACCCTCTCGTCCCCGGACCCTTCGGAATCATGCAGCCCAGGCCGACCGCCCCGCCAGTCGAGCCCGACCTCATCCTTGTGCCCCTGATCGCCATCGATTCGCGCGGCGCCAGGATCGGCCGGGGCAAGGGCCATTACGACCGGGTTATCGGCAGGCTGAAACGTTCCGGAGCCAAACTGATCGGCGTGGGATGGCCGATGCAGAGGCTCGAAGCTACGGTCCCCGCCGATCCTTGGGATGTCCACCTCGACGCCTTTGCAAGCCCAGAGGGGCTCGAATGGTTCGGCCGTTCAGGCCGCGCTCATTGAACGGCGCGTATTATTCGACTATATCACCGCCAGTTTCCCAATGATTGCATCGAGCCTTCTTCCAGCCCGTGACAGGGCCTTGACGCTTTGGCGGAAGCACCCCCGCGAACTCCTCGCGTTGGGGGCCATGGCCTTTGCGGCATTGGCCGTCGGCGGAGCTGCCTGGTCGATCCCGAACACCGAAGAAATTGCCGCGGCGAGGGCCGAGCAGACCGCTCCAGCACCACCGCCGCTTCTCGTCCGTGACTTGGCTCCAGCCGACGCAGTCGCGCTCAACAGCAACATCCCGGTGGCAAGCGGACCGAATCCCGCAGCTCGCCCCTTCTCGATGGCCAAGGCCGACACTGCGACCCGCGCGCAGGCGCTCGATTGCCTGACCAGCGCCGTTTATTATGAAGCCGGCAACCAGAGCGCCGACGGCGAGCGGGCGGTCGCGCAGGTCATTCTCAACCGGGTCCGGCATCCAGCCTTCCCGTCGAGCGTGTGCGGTGTGGTCTTCCAGGGCTCGACCCGGGTTACGGGTTGCCAATTCACCTTCACTTGCGACGGCTCGCTCGAACGGCGGCCCAGCGTCGACGGATGGGCGCGCGCCCGGGCGATCGCCGAAGCAGCGCTGAACGGCGCCGTCTACGGCCCCGTCGGCCTCGCGACCCACTACCACGCCGATTATGTCGTTCCTTACTGGGCCTCGAGCATGGCGAAGAACGCCGTCATCGGGGCGCATCTCTTTTATCGCTGGGCAGGAGGCTGGGGCAGGCCCTCGGCCTACATACAGCGCTATGCCAGCCACGAACCGAGCGCGTCCGCGCTGAAGAGCGCCGCTCTGGCTGCTCTGGCCAACCGGCCGACCCAGGCAGCGATCGAGGAAGCGGCGGACATTCCAGGCGCCGAGATCGGGAAGGCGCCGGCTGGGCGCGTCGCCATCCGGTTCAACCTGGCCAACGTCATTGCAGCTCGCAAGGCCGTCGAGTCCGCTCCTCACGAGGATTATGTCGAGAAGGTCGCGGCGTCCGACAATCTTCGCTGGACGCTCACCGGCTCGACCGCCAAGTCCGACGAAAAGCCGCTCGGCACGCGCGCGACCGGGCCTTCGCAGGACTCCGACTAAAGCGGCTGGCCCGCCGCCGAATCGAGCTTGGGCAAAAGCTCCATCTCAACTTGCATTCGGATCTGCCGGAGCCGCGAATCCGCTCCCAATATATCGTCGGACAGAGCGCGCGCGGACGCCAACTCACGTGCCACGACGGCAGTCGAATTGAAGGCCCGCGAGTCCGCAAGCTCCGTATCGCTACTCAGAGTCACGATTGCCTCGTCGAACGCGGAGCAGGCGTCGAACCAGGCCATGTTGCGGTCTTTCCTGAGCTTGTCCTGGCAATCGCGGCTGTACAATTCGGCGGCTGACGAATCTTTCGCCTGGTGGAACTTCACCGCGTCGGCGATCGCGCTCGATATGACCGGCGAATGAAGAGGCTCGTCGAAGTCGAGAGCCGGCAACGCCTTGCCACCCGGCGACGCCGCGACGATCACGGGCAAGCGGACGTTTACTGGTCGGGCAAAGACTCCGGCGCCTTCCCGCAGCTGGACGGCGGCAACGGCGCCGATGACAACCAGGATCGCCAGGCCGAATGCCCAGCTTCCGGGGCGCGAGGCGCGCCGCCGCGTTGCGTGCGCGACGATCGGAACCGGCCGGTGCTGGGGTCCCGCCGCAAGCCCCTCGCGCCGGAGTAGGCTGTATGCGCGGTTGATCTCGGCAGCGCGCGTAGAATCCCCGCCGGCGACGTCGGGATGATGAAGCTTGATCAGGCGCCGATACGCCTCGTCAACCTGCGAGCGAGCGGCGCCCGACCTCAGGCCGAGGGCCGCATAGGCAGAGTCTCGCGCGCTCATGGGGGCGGGACAGTAATGCAAGCTGCGGCAGGCTCAAAGCTGCGCACCTATCTATGTAGGGAATGGCGCGAGTGACGGGACTTGAACCCGCGACCTCCGGCGTGACAGGCCGGCGCTCTAACCAACTGAGCTACACCCGCGCGTTTCTTGGGTTCCCAGCCGGGTCTTGTAGGGACCCGGTGAGGCGCGCGACCTAGGTGACGCCCCCTGCACTGTCAACAAGACCTTCCTCATTTTCCTCGTCCTCGCCGACGTGCGTCAAGGTGCCGTGCTCGAACAGGAATCCGGCAATGTCGGGGGTGCCGGCGGCGGAAAATACCTGCTTGATGATGATCAGCAGAGGCACGGCCAACAAAGCACCTGTGGTTCCCCACACCCAAGCCCAGAAACTGAGCGAAATGAGAATCGCCAGCGGATTGATCTCCAGCCGCTCGCCGACGATCATCGGGGTCACGAGGTTCGCTTCGACGAGATGAAGGCCGATGAAGACGAGAGGCGGGAGCATCGCCCCCCATGCGTCGGGGAAAACCATAAGCCCGCCGAAGAACAGCAAGAGCGCCGAAGCGATCGGGCCAAGGTACGGGATGTAGTTGAGCACGGCGACGATACCGCCCCACATCACCGGCGAGGTCATTCCCAGCTGCCAGATGATCACTGCCGTCAGAGCGCCCAGCGCGACGTTGATGACGGTAATCGTGCCCAGATAGGTCGAGGTCGAATCGACGACTCGCTCGATCACGCGAGCCGTCGTGAGAGCGCCTTCGAAGCTGCCGCGGCTGACGATCGTGCGCTTGCGCATCGTCGTCCATCCGGCGAGGAAGAAGAAGATCACCAGCAGCGCGAAGAAGAGCTGGATCAGGATGTGCGGCGCCGAGGTCGTCAACAGCCCCGATAGCGAGTTGGGAGTCTCGATAGTGACCATCCGGGTTCGGTCGGGACTGATCGCGATTTGCGAGAGTATCCGTTCAACGAAGCGGTCGAAGCTCTTGTAGAGGTCGAGCAACGGGCTGAGCGCGGCCTGCACCTTGCCGATGCGTTCGGGAATCAGCGTGATCCAGTCGATTGCCGGAAGGACGATCGAGCCGATGGCGAAAACGGTCACGGTCAGGAAGATGAGGAGGCAGAGAGCGGAGGCGAGGCGCGACGGGATCCCCCGACGCTCGAACCATTCAAGTAGCGGGACGAGCGCGATCGCAACCACCAGCGCCGCGGTCACCGGAAGGAAGAATTCGGCGCCCGCTCGAAGCGCGAATGGAAGAGCCACAATGAGGCCGACGCCGGCGATTAGGGTCAGTGCCGCAAGCAGCCGGTCGCGTTTGGCGGTGAATGCTTCCGCCAGTTCATGAGCGTGGTTCACCGTTTCGGCCATTTTCCGCTTGGTCGTGCGAGCATCCATCGCCGCAGCATATCCGCGCCTTGGGGCAGCGGCTAGCGGATTGCGAACATGTAACGCGCGTGGTGTTGGTGCCCCTGGTCCGACTTGAACGGACACTCCGGTTAAGGAACTCGATTTTGAGTCGAGCGCGTCTACCATTCCGCCACAGGGGCACGGCAGCGCTTAGCTAGCGACGCCTTCAGCGGGCCGCAATGGGCTCACCAGCCGTTCACGCGCTCCCACACACCGACGATGTCATTCCCGCCGTCGACGACGAAATAGCGGTCGTGAGCCGCGGCGGTCGCGCAGGCGTGGTTCGGAAGGACTCGCACCTGTCCACCGATCGGGAATCGCGACCAGTCCAGCTCGCCCGAGGTCGCGGTGATGATTCCGTGTTCCTGGTTGGTCGATTCGACACGAACTCCGTCGATCAGCGCCCCCGTTGCGGCGTCGCAGACTGCTCCATAGCCCCAGTCGACCGGGAAATCGGCTGTACCCCGGTCCCGGCTGAGTGCGAGGAATCCGGCGTCGACCAGGACACGGCCGTGGGACCGGTTATGGCCGATGACGCTGGCGAGAACCGAGATGGCGATGTCGTCAACGCCGCAGGTGCCCAGTTCCGCCTGGACGAGGTCTCCGAAGGCATAGACGCCGACGCGGGCTTCGGTGACTCCTTCAAGGCCGCGGGCGTAATAGACGGTTGGCGTGGAGCCGACGCTGACGATTTCGACCTGAAAGCTTGCCGCGCGGAGCCGCTCGGCAGCGCTGACGGCCCCTGCTCGCTCGCGCTCGGCGATGTCTTCGAACTCGCCGAGCGTCCTCGCGGAATAAGAGCCGCCGGCATGGGTCATGACGCCCGCGAGCCTGGCTCCGCGATCCGACGACAACCGTCGCGCAATCTCAAGCAAGAGCTCGTCATTCGGCGCAACTCCGGCGCGGCATCCGTCGGTGTCCAGCTCGATCAGCGCTTCGATCGTGATGCCTTCGGCAAGCCCGAACGCCTGGACCATTTCCGCCGCTTCGACGGTGTCCAGGATGACGCGCAAGGTGCAGCCGCGTCGAATGAGGTCGGCGATCTGTGGGAGCTTGGATGGAGCGATTCCGACCGCGTAGAGAATGTCCCGGACGCCGTTTTCGAAGAAATAGCGCGCCTCGGCCAGCGTCGAAACGGTGATCGCAAGGTCCGCGCCGCCCGACAGCACGCGAAGGACGTCGATCGATTTGCAGGTCTTCACGTGCGGGCGAAGCTGCACGCCAAGCTCCGCGACCCTGGCCCGCATTCGGTCTGCATTCGACTGAAGCTTGCGCCGATCGAGGATCAGCGCCGGCGTTGCGACGTCGGCGATGGTCTTCGGGCGCGTCGCTACGGGGGAAAGCTCGTTCATCCCCTCCGGATGCGCCGGCCGGCGGACGTCTGCAAGCTTAGTTACGCGGCGCTTGCCTCCGATAGCTCAGCGCCTCGGCGACGTGGATTCGGCCCACTTGCTCGGCTCCGGAAAGATCCGCGATCGTCCTTACCACCCGAAGCACGCGATGGAAGCCCCGCGCCGACAGCCGCATCGCCGCGGCGGCATCGGCAAGCAGCTTTCGGCCCGCCTCGTCCGGCGTGGCGGCCTGTTCCAGGAGGTCGCCGTCCGCTTCGGCGTTCGTGCGCACTCCCGAGCCGTTGTAACGCCCGGATTGGACGCTGCGCGCCCTCGCCACCCGCTCGGCAACCTCGCGGCTACCCTCAGCGGGCGAAGGCAAGGTGAGATCGGCGGCGGAAACTGCCTGGACGTCGACGTGGAGATCGATTCGATCCAGCAAGGGCCCGGACACTCGCGCCTGGTAATCGGCAGCGCAGCGTGGCGCCCTGCTGCAGGCCAGCGCCGGATCGCCCAGATGCCCGCAGCGGCACGGGTTCATCGCCGCAACCAGCTGCACTCGGGCAGGAAAGGTCACGTGCGTGTTCGCACGGGCAACGCTGACATTGCCCGTTTCCAGCGGCTGGCGAAGCGAATCGAGGACCTGCCTCTGGAATTCGGGCAATTCGTCGAGGAACAGGACGCCAAGGTGCGCCAGGCTTATCTCACCCGGCCGAACCCGAAGCCCGCCACCGACGAGCGCAGGCATCGATGCCGAATGGTGAGGCGACCGATAGGGCCGGCGCCGCCTGATTCGCCCGCCGTTGAGCTCGCCCGCGACGGAGGCGACCATCGACACTTCCAGCGCCTCTGAGGGCTCTAGCGGCGGCAATATGCCCGGAAGGCAAGCCGCGAGCAGCGACTTGCCCGCTCCCGGAGGCCCGCTCATCAACAGATTGTGGCCCCCCGCGGCGGCGATCTCCAGCGCCCGCTTGGCGACCTCCTGCCCCTTCACCTGCGAAAGGTCGGGCCCGGGCTCCAGCGCCTCCGCTTCCACCGGGGCGGGCGGCTGGAGCAAAGTCGTGCCCTTCAGGTGGGCGAGCAGCGCAAGCAGGTCGGGCGCCGCGATCACGTCAAGCTCGCCGGCCCAGGCGGCCTCACTGCCCTGCGCTGCCGGGCAGATCAGGCCCTTGTCCTCGCCCGACGCGTGAATCGCGGCAAGAAGTACGCCCGGCGAGGGCGCGATCCGCCCGTCGAGCGACAGTTCACCCACAGCCACATAGTGCGACAACGCTTCAGCGTCGGCGGCACCGATTGCCGCCAGCAGGCACAAGGCGATCGGAAGGTCGTAGTGCGAGCCCTCCTTTGGAAGGTCGGCGGGCGACAGGTTGACGGTGATGACCTTTGGCGGAAGCGCGAGGCCGATCGACGCCAGCGCTGCACGCACGCGCTCGCGGCTTTCGGCGACTGCCTTGTCGGCAAGCCCGACGATCGTGAACTTGGGAATTCCGGAGGAAAGCTGGACCTGGACCTCGACCGCCCGGGCCTCGAGCCCGAGATAGGCGACAGTGGCGACGGTGGCGGCCATCTATCGCCGCCCCCGGCTGGTTAGACGTTCACAGGCAAACAACAGGCCCCCTAGCTCGGCATTGGCCCTGCTAGCCCGCCACCCGCCGAATTCGCAAGCCGCTTGCGCGAACGCCATTCTGCAACCACATCGCGATGATGGTTAGGTGGCGGCAAGTTCAGCGATTCCTCGACAAAGCCTGGGTGGAGTGGGGAATGTTCGCCCTGGGCGTCCTCCTCATCATCGGTGGGCTGATCATCGCGCCGATTCCGGGGCCGGGCGGCGTCTTCCTGATCGCGCCCGGAGTGGCGCTGATCCTGAAGACGAGCTGGTGGGCCAAGCGCCACTACGTGAGGCTAAAGCGCTGGCAGCCGAAGGCGGGTTACTGGACCGACCGAGCCCTGAGGAGGAAAAACGCGCGCCATCGATACGAGCGCATGAAGGAGCAAAAGGGCCAGGCGGGACCTTCCGGCGATTGACTTTGCCGCACCTCTCTTCTATCGGCGCGGCCCATAGGGAGGCTGCCCGAACGGCGGCCCTTTTTCTTTTGAATCTTGAGGCATGAGCGATGAAGCGCACCTTTCAACCGAGCAATCTGGTCCGCGCACGGCGGCACGGGTTCCGGGCCCGCATGGCGACGGTCGGCGGACGCAAGGTGCTAAACGCGCGCCGCGGTCGCGGCCGCAAGAAGCTCAGCGCCTAGAAATCATCAAGAAAAGGTCGGATTTTCTCGCCGCGAACGCCGGAAGGCGTGCCGCGACACCCGGCTTTGTGCTCCTCGTCCGCGATCGGCGCGACGACGATCCGCAGAGGCGCGTCGGTTTCACCGTAACCAAGAAGATCGGCAACGCCGTCGTCCGCAACCGCATGAAGCGACGCTTCCGCGCCCTCGCCAGGGAAATCATCCCTGCCCAGGGCTTCGCCGGATCCGACCATGTGATGATCGGCCGCGCCGGCGGAATCGAGCGCGATTTCGCCGCGCTTCGCAACGACCTGTCGTCGGCGCTGAAGCGGGTCGGGCAATGATCACGCGGCTGCTGATCTGGATTTGCCGGGCATGGCAGCTCGGCCCTTCGAAGGTGCTTCCGCCCAGCTGCCGCTATCAACCTTCCTGCTCCGCCTATGCGATCACCGCATTGTCGCGCTATGGCGCGCTCCGCGGGAGCTGGCTTGCCCTCAAACGGATCGGGCGTTGCCACCCCTGGGGTGGTCAGGGGCCGGACCCTGTACCCTAAGACGCCAAAGCGAGGATCGACGCCCCAGTGAACGACACCCGTAACATGATCCTCGCAGTCGTGCTGAGCGCGCTGGTGCTGCTCGGCTGGACGATGCTGTCCGACCGCTTCCTTCCGGCGCCTCCTCCTCCAGCCAACAAGGTCGAGAGCCCACAGACGAAGCCGGCGGAGCCGCAGCCACAGGCAACGACGCCCACCGCGCAGGCGCCAGCCAAAGTGCGTGCGCGAAGCCAGGTGCTCGCGGAAAGCCCGCGACTGCCGATTCGCACGCACAGCATCCAGGGATCGATCAACCTCAAGGGCGCCCGCTTCGACGACCTGGTCCTGCTCAAGCAGCGGCAGACGATTGCCAAGGATTCGCCGCCCGTGCGCCTGCTTTCGCCGGCTGGCGCTCCGGCCGCCTATTTCGCGACGTTCGGCTGGACCGCGCAAGGCATCCAGACTCCCGCCGCCGACAGCCAGTGGACGGCCAGCGCTCCTGTGCTTCAGCCGAATCACCCGGTGACGCTCAGCTGGTCCAACGGAACCGGGCAGACCTTCCAGCTCATCGTATCGGTCGACGAGGACTATCTCTTCACCGTCCGCCAGAAGGTGTTGAACTCCGGCGGCGGAGCGATTGCGGTTCGTCCGTACGGGCTCGTCAGCCGCTCGAGCATGTCCGAGGACCGGAGCAGCTGGACGATGCACGTCGGGCCAGTCGGAGTCTTCAACGGCGCTGCGCAATATGATGTCAGCTACGAGAACCTCCGCGGCGAAGAGCCGGGCTTCTTCTCCAAGCTCTTCGGCACCTCGGCCAAGGCCGGGCGCAACAGCTTTAGCTCCGACGGCGGCTGGCTCGGCTTCACCGACAAATATTGGCTGACAGCGCTCGCTCCCGTCGGAAGCCCGCAAATGGCCGCCAGTTTCACCGGCACTGCCGGCGGTGGATTCCAGGCGGACTATGCCGAGCCGCAGCAGATCGTGCCGCCGGGCGGCGCAGTGCAGACGGACACGCGCCTCTTCGCCGGAGCCAAGGAAAAGGCGCTGCTCGACCGCTACGAGGACGCCGGGATCACCAGGCTGTCCAAGTCCATCGACTGGGGCTGGTTCGAATGGTTCATGCGGCCGATCTTCGACCTCTTGAACTGGCTGTTCCACGTGACGGGCAATTTCGGCGTGGCGATCATCTGCCTGACGGTCATCGTCCGGATGCTGATGTTCCCGGTGGCGCAGAAGCAGTTCAAGTCGATGGCTGCGATGCGCAAGGTGCAACCGAAGTTGAAAGCGCTTCAGGAGCGCTACAAGAACGACAAGGCGCGCCAGCAGCAGGAGATGCTGAAGCTTTACCAGCAGGAGAAGATCAATCCTGCCGCGGGCTGCCTTCCGATCCTTCTTCAAATCCCTGTCTTTTACGCGCTCTACAAGGTGCTGATGGTGTCGGTCGAAATGCGGCACCAGCCGTTCGTCCTGTGGATCAAGGACCTTTCCGCGCCCGATCCGCTGACACCGGTCAACCTTTTCGGCCTTCTGAACTTCGATCCTCCCGGGTTCCTCCACCTCGGCGTGCTGGCGATCCTCTTGGGAGTCACGATGTGGCTCCAGTTCAAGCTGAACCCGCAGCAGATGGACCCGACGCAGCAGCAGATCTTCTCGCTGATGCCGTGGGTAATGATGTTCGTGCTGGCGCCGTTCGCGGCAGGGCTGGTCCTCTACTGGGTGACGTCGAATATCCTGACGATCGCCCAACAATGGTGGTTGTACCGCCGCTTTGGCCTCCACCTTAGCGACACCCACCCGGCCCATACCTAGTGGAAGAGGACCATGACCTCGCCGAACGTGCCCGCAAGCTATTCGCGGGGCCGATAGAGTTCCTGAAGTCGGCGCCGGAGCTCCAGTTTCTGCCCGATCCCGACGTCCCGGAGGTCGCCTTTGCCGGCCGCTCCAACGTCGGGAAGAGCTCGCTCCTCAACGCGCTCACCAACCGCAACAAGCTTGCACGAACCTCGAACACGCCGGGCCGCACGCAGGAGCTCAACTTCTTCAATATCGGCGACCCGCTCCAGATGCGGCTCGTCGACATGCCCGGCTACGGATTCGCCGATGCGCCAAAGGACATGGTCAAGCGCTGGCGCTACCTGGTGAACGACTTCCTCCGGGGGCGTCAGGTGCTCAAACGGACGCTTGTGCTCGTCGACTCGCGTCACGGGCTCAAGCCGGTGGACCGCGAGGTCATGAAGATGCTCGACGATGCGGCGGTCAGCTATCACCTCGTGCTGACAAAGGCCGATAAGGTGAAACCATCGGCGCTCGGATCGCTTTATGAGGCGACGGTGGCCGAGGCTCGAAGCCATCCGGCCGCCCATCCGGCGATCTTCGCGACGTCGAGTGAAACGGGTAGCGGGATCGCCGAGTTGAGAACGGCAATACTCGAAGCGGCAATTTCTTAGGAGCGGGCCTTGCTCAAGCTGATCATCGGCAATCGTGCCTATTCAAGCTGGTCGATGCGCGGCTGGCTGGCATGCAGGCAATCGGGCGAAGAGTTCGAGGAATTCGTCGTGCCGATGTTCGACGAGGACTGGGACCGGCGGCGCGAGGGCGACGAGTTCGGCCCCTCCATGGGCAAGGTGCCCATCCTGTGGGACGGCGAATGCGTCGTATGGGACAGCCTCGCCATCGTCGAATTCCTGGCCGACCGCGCCGGACGCAACAAATTCTGGCCGGAGGATGATTCGGCGCGCGGGATGGCCCGGTCGATGGCAGCCGAGATGCACTCCAGCTTTTCCAACCTCCGCCGCGACCTGCCGATGAACGTCCGGCGCACCTACTCGCCCGTCGACCTGTCGGATGAGGTGCGCGGCGAGATCGATCGGATCATGCAGCTGTGGGCGCAGGCCCGCGCAAGGTTCGGCGGGACCGGCGAGTTCCTGTTCGGCGACTGGTGCGCCGCCGACATCATGTTCGCTCCGGTCGTGACTCGCTTCATCACTTATGGAGTGAAGGTGCCGTCCTTCGCCGCGATGTACATGAAGTCGGTGCTGTCGCAGCCGGACGTCAACGACTGGATCGACAAGGCGCAGGACGAGCCCTGGGTCATCGACCAGTACGAAAACGAGGCCGCTTAATAAGGCGTGCCGTCCTTGTGGACGTAACGGTCGTCGGCAGTCCACATCATATCGATGTCTGAGTAGCCGCCGGTCCCGCCCGCACCGCTTCCGACCACTACGAACACGCAGTCCGAATCGCTTTCGTTGCGAAGGTGGTGGCCATCCTTCACTCCTGCCGGAAATGCCGCGCAGTCGCCGGCTCGAAGCACGGTCGGCCCCTCATCCTCGACCAGCACGGCTTCGCCGGAAATCATCACCAGGAACTCGTCCTCCTCGTCGTGCCAGTGGCGCTGGCTCGACCAGGCGCCGGGCTTGAGCGTCACCTGGCTCACGCCGAACTGGGTCAGTCCGCCGGCCGGAGCGAGCCGTCGGTACCAGCGGCCGCTGACCTCCTGGTCATAGGGCGCGGGATAGCCGGTCCGGTTGGTCTGCTCGATCGAGTCCAGGTCCAGCTTCGGCATGGCTACGGTCCCCTGTGCAATTTCGCGGCTGCTTGCTAGGCGCTTGCAATGGCCGCTTCAATCGACCCGGTGGAGCTCGCCCGAGAGCTGATCCGATGCCCTAGCGTCACTCCGGCAAGCGGCGAGGTGTTCGACGTCCTCGACCGCGCGCTCCAGTCGCTCGGCTTCACCGTCCACCGCTGGGTGATGGGCGACCCGCCCGACGGCCCGACCGAGAATATGGTGGCGATCCGCGGCGAAGGCTCTCCGCACTTCGGCTTTGCAGGGCATCTCGACGTCGTCCCGGCCGGCGACAACTGGAGCTGCGACCCGTTCGAAGCGCGGATCGAGGACGGAGTGCTGGTCGGCCGCGGAGCCAATGACATGAAGAGCGGCGTGGCCGCCTTCGTCGCGGCTCTCGGCGAGGTCGAGCAGAAGCGCGGCACGGTGTCGCTCCTCATCACCGGCGACGAGGAAGGCTATTCGACCTACGGCACCCCGCGGATCATCGACTGGCTAAACGAGCGCAAGATCCGCCCCGACATGATCCTGATCGGCGAGCCGACGTCGGTCGACCGTCTCGGCGACACTGTGAAGATCGGCCGCCGCGGCTCGGTCAACATGTGGATCGAGGTTCCGGGCGTCCAGGGGCATGTCGCCTACCCGCACCGGACGACAAACCCGATCCCGCCGCTCGCTCGGATCGTCGCAGAGCTCAGCGCTCTTCATCTCGACGACGGAACCGACGTCTTCCCGCCTTCGAACCTCGAGTTCACCGGGGTCGACACGCCGACCCACGCAAGCAACGTCATCCCGGGCGCCGCCACCGCGCAGCTCAATATCCGCTTCAACAACCTCCAGAAGGGCGCGGACCTGGTTCGGATGGTGGAGGAAGTCGCCACGCGCATCGCTCCCGACGCCAAGGTCCGCGCACGCATTTCCGGCGAGGCGTTCCTGACGCCACCCGGCCCGCTCTACGACCTCATCGTCGACGCGATCCGCGAGGAGACCGGCGAGGCGCCCGAGCTTTCGACAAGCGGAGGCACGTCGGACGGCCGCTTCCTCATCCAGCTCTGTCCTGTGGTCGATTTCGGGCTTCCGAACGCGACGATGCACAAGGTCGGCGAATGCGCGGCGGTCGAGGACATCCAGGCGCTGTCCCGGATATACCGCCGGATAATCGAACGGATGGTCGGTTAGGCGACCGACTGCGCCGAGGTTCCGCGCACGTGGTTCACCCAGGCGCGATATTCCGGCTCGAACATCGGGGCGCCGAAGACGAAGCCCTGGACCGTGTCGCAGCCCATTGCGCGCAGGATGTCGGCCTGGGCAGCATTCTCGACCGCCTCGGCGACGATCTCGGCACCCACGCCCTTGATTAGCTGCACCACCGCCTGGACGATAACCCGCGCCTTCTCCGATACCTCGATGTCGGCGATAAGCGACGGATCGAGCTTCACCCTGTCGAGCGGCATCGAGCGAAGCCGCGCAAGGTTGGAATAGCCGGTGCCGAAATCGTCGATCGCGATGTGCACTCCGGCCTCGCGAAGCGAGCCAATCTCGGCGATGACCGCCTCGCTCGCCTCCATCGCCGCGCTTTCGGTGAACTCCAGCTCGATCATCGACAGCGGCACGCCCTGCTCGGCGAAGGCCGTTCGGAGGCGCTGGAAGAAGTCGATCCGGTCTAGCTGGCGCGGGCTTACGTTGAACGACACCCGGTGGTTGAAGCCGTCGCGGTGCCAGTTGCCGAGCATCATCGCGACTTCCGAAATCACCCATTCGCCGATTTCGGCGACAAGGCCTGTGCGCTCGGCGACCGGGATGAAGGTCGCCGGCATCCGCAAGCCGTCGTTCGGATGGTTCCAGCGAAGCAGGGCCTCCGCGCCGACGATCTCGCCGGTAACAAGGCTCAGCTGCGGCTGGAGGGCGAGCTGGAATTCCCCGTCGTTGACCGCCTCGGTCAGCGCCTTCTCGGTCTCGACCTTGCTCTGGTGCTCGGCCGCGAGCTCTTCGTTGAACAGGCAGTGCTGACCGCCGCCGCGCGACTTTGCGCGGTACATGGCGATGTCCGCGGCGCGCATCAGGGATTCGATGCTCGTGCCATGGTCAGGGCTGACCGAAACGCCGATCGACGCACCGATGTCGACGCTATGGCCGTAGAGCTCGAACGGCTCGGCGATCGCGAGCGCGACTCGCCGTGCGACCCGCTCGACGTCCTCCACGGAATCGATGTGCGGGAAAAAGATCGTGAATTCGTCGCCGGCCAGGCGCGCAAGAAGCGGCCGCCGAGCGACATTCTCGCTGAGCTCTGCGGTGACGACCACCCGAAGCCGGTTGGCGACCATGATCAAGAGCTGGTCGCCGCGGGCGTGGCCCAGGCTGTCGTTGACGTTCTTGAACCGGTCGAGGTCGACGAACAGCATCGCCGACTTGCCGTTCCCGGTCTCGCCCAGCAGCTTGTCGGCCTCCGAGCGGAAATGAAGCCGGTTGGGAAGCGACGTCACCGGATCGTACATTCCCAGCGCGTGGGCATTTTCGATCGAGGCCCGGACCTCGGCGAACAAGGTGTCCACCGCGGCGGCAAGCTTGGGCATCATTCTGCGGACGATCGGAGGCGCCGGCGAAACAAGGTCGCCGTCCTCGACCGCGAGCAGGCGTTCGCCGAGGGCGGTCAGCGCGCGGGCGCTCTCGCTGTTGGGCCGTTCGGACGCTATGTAGCTGATAAGCAAACAAAAAGCGCCAGCCACGATGGCGGCGACGATCTTCGTGTTCAGCTCCGTGATGTACAGGAGCGCACACAGAGAGAAAAAGAATGATGCGAAGCCGGCCGCGCCAGATAGAATGGCGTTGCTGATCTTCTGGGCCGTGCCTGCTTGCATCCCCGGTTGCGCCCCATTTGACGGCCTGATCCGTCGATGGGTCCGGCGTTAAATTGACAGGGTTAAGAAAAGGTGGAGCCGGGGCGGTTTCGCCTCAAAATAATATAGAGGCTTCCGCCACCTCCGTGCCTGCCGTGCGCATTCCGGACAGCAGCGATTTTCGGCGCATGTCGCGAGGCGGCCAGCCAGTCATGGACGGCCGCGCGGATCTTTCCGCGCTGGACCGGCGGATCGCTGGATCGCGCATGGCCCGTGATGAGGAGCACGACCCGGTCGCCCTGGGCGATCGCGGTCTCCAGCCCGCGGTCGATCGCGCTCCACGCCCGGTCGAGCGTCAGCCCGTGAAGGTCGAGAATTCGATCCGGCTCGACGGACCCGGAGCGGAGCCGCCTGTCCCAGCTGGAATCGAGCGTCTGGCCTGCGGCCGGCTTGCGAAGCGGCTCGACCTTCGGACGAAGCGGCGGCCTGGCAGCGGGCGCAGCTTGCACTGTTTTCGGCTGTTCGACCTTATTTGCGGCGGCAGGCTTCACCGGCTCGCGCGACAGCGGCCGGATCGTCGCTGCAACCTGGTCCCAAAGCGCCTTTTCGTCAGCGCTGAGCGAGCGCACGCGCTGCTGCGCCCTTGGGGATCAGCACGAAGGCCTGGCCCTTGGCGGACATTCCTCCGGCGATCCTTCGAGCGTCCTCGCCCGCGCCCCAGAAGGTGTCCACGCGGTTGCTGCCCTTGATCGCTCCCCCAGTGTCCTGAGCGACCCAGATGCCGGACGCTTCCGGACGGTCCACCGAGAGGAAGACCGGCGCCCCCAGGGGAATGAAATTCGGATCGGCGGCGACCGTGGCCCGCGGAGTGACCGGAATCCCCAGTGCTCCCAGCGGTCCCGGACCGGTCAGAACCTTGAAGAAGATGTAGGAGAGATTTTCCTCCATCAGCGCCTGGGCGGCGTCGGGGTTCGAGCGCATCCAGGCGACGATCGAATCCATGTTGGTGCCGCCGGGCGGCAAGATTCCCCTCTCCTTCAACAGCCGCCCGATCGCGACATAATCGCGGCCGTTCTGGTTGGCGTAGCCGATGCGCATCACCGTTCCGTCGGGGAAGCGAAGCCGCCCGGACCCCTGGATCTCAAGGAAGAACAATTCGACGGGATCGGCGGCCCAGGCGAGCTCCAGGCCTTTGCCGGCAAGCACACCACGGTTGATGTCGGCGCGGGTGAAATAGAGGGTGCACTGGCCGTTTTCGTCGATCCGGCCGCGCCCGGTCTTCCCGTCGGGCAAGGTGCAGCGGACGAGGTCAGGGGGCGAGACGTAGATCGGCGTCGTATAGCCGGGCGCCTGCACCGGCGAAGCAGCGATCTCGGGCTCGAAATAGCCGGTGGCAAACGCCTTGCCATCGCCGACTCGGAGCCAGTCGAACGAATATTGGAAGAATGCCGACGCGCCGCCGGGCTGGACGGCCGCGGCCTGTGCGCAGACTCCCTGCCAGTCGGCGGGATTGGTCAGCCCCGATTTGTCGGTACGCCGAACGAGCGAGCTGCAACTCAACCGAAACGCGCGGAGCGCTTCGGCCGCATCGGCTTCGGAAAGGATCGCCGGCGCTGCAAGCGCTATTCCGGCCTGCACCGCATTGGCCGGCGGCGGCGGCACCGGCTGCGGAATTGGCTGCGGCTGGACCGGAGGCGGCCGCGTTGCCGGCGGGGGAACGACTTGCCTGGTTGCGCAGGCTGCCAGAAGTGCGAAGGAAGCGAGGGCGAGCCCTCTAAGCCAGGACCTCACTCTTCCTCGTCGGTTTCAACCAGGAGCCAGTTGGGATCCTTGGTCGCGAGATCGCGCCGGAAGGTCCACAGGTCGCGCGTCTGGACCGCGTCGGTCATCGCTCCCGCGACGACTTCGCCGTCCTTGTTGCGGGTGACCGCGGCGATATCCGCTTCGAAGCGGACGGTGACGAATGCGATCGTATGTTCGAGCGTGGTCGCCGAAATCACCGCCTGGTCGATATGGACCAGCCGGTTCTCCAGGATCAGCCCCTCCTTGTTCCGCTGCTCGACCGACGAGGCGAACGCGTCATAGACATGGTCATCGACATGGGACCGAAGCTTGCTGAGGTCGCCGCTCCAGAATGACTCCAGGATCATCTGGTAAGCGGCCTTAGCGCCTTCGAGGAAGCGGGCGACGTCGAACGTCGGGTCGGCGGCGAGGAGCGCCCGGACGCCGGGCCCGGCGGTCGGCAAATAGGCAAGGTCGGCGGGATCGGCCGCCGGCTGGGCAACCGGCGAAACGGGCGCCGCTGGGCGCTCCACCCGCGCATCCGGGTCGGCGGGCTTCAGGATCGGCTGCTGCTCGTGGCCAGTGCGCTCGCCGAGGACGCTGTACAGCCGAAGGCCGATGAAGAGCGCCACGAGCGCGAGGATGATGATGACGGTCAAATGCTGTGATCCAAAGCCAATCTTCCATCGAACATAATGCGCGTCGGGACCATATTCAAAGCCTGCTTGGTCCCGTCCACGCCATTGCACGCCATTTGGGCGACTGCTAGGCGCCACATCCGAAACGCACCCGGGGCATTCCGGCTCCGTATCCACCCAGTTCGAGGCGAGAACTCAAAGATGGCTCAAGAGGATTCCACCCCCGCCGGCAATGGAGCCGACGGAAATGCCAACGGCCCGCAGGCGGCGACGCTTGCCCAATATATCAAGGACCTGTCGGTCGAGAGCCCAAGCGCTCCCCAGGTCTTCCAGTGGCAGGACCAGCCGAGCCTGGACGTCGGCTTCAACCTCAACGTCGACAAGGTTTCCGACGAGGTTAGCGAGGTCATGCTCAAGATCGAGGTGAAGGCGCATTCCCAAAGCGGCGTCCATTTCCTCGTCGACCTGACCTTCGCCGGCCTGTTCGGGCTTCGCAACTTCCCCGAAGAGGCGATCGGTCCGTTCCTCCTGATCGAGGCGCCGCGCCTCCTGTTCCCGTTCGCCCGCCAGATCGTCTGCGAGTCGATCCAGAACATGGGCTTCCCGCCCCTGCTCCTGGAGCCGATCGACTTCGCCGCCGCCTATATGGCGCAGGCACAGGCCCAGCCGGGCGAGCAGCCGCAGGACGGCGCGGGCGACGCCTTGCCGGCGGCGGACGAGGCCGGCGAAGGCTCCGGCGAAGCCTGATCGGCAAGCGCGAGCGACCGAAGCCAAGCCAATGAACCTGGTCAAATCGACCGGAACGATCGGCGGGCTGACGATGGTGAGCCGGATCGCCGGCTTCGCTCGCGAGATGCTGATGTCCCGGATCCTCGGGGCGGGCATTTACACCGACGCATTCTACGTCGCCTTCCGGCTTCCAAACACGTTCCGGCGGTTGTTCGGCGAGGGGGCTTTTTCTGCCGGATTCGTCCCGCTCTACAGCCAGCGGCTGCAGTCCGGCGGCGAAGCGGACGCCAAGCGTTTCTCGGAGGAAGTCCTCGCCGTCTTCCTTCCGACTTTGATCCTTTTCACGCTCGGCTTCGAAATCATCATGCCCCTGTTCATCTGGGCGATCACCGGATGGCACGGCGAGCAGCTCGCGTTCGGCACCTTCCTTACCAGGATCACATTCCCCTACCTGCTGCTGATCAGCCTCGTGTCGCTGTTCTCGGGGATTCTCAACAGCATCTCGCGGTTCACCGCGGCCGCCTTCGCGCCGGCGCTTCTCAACCTGGCGATGTTGGTGGCTCTGGTGCTCGTGCGCGAGGGAGGCGAGATCAGTGCGACTGCGGTCGCCGCGGCGGTCACGATCGGTGGAGTGCTCCAGCTCGGGCTATTGATGGCGGCCTGCAAGCGGGCCGGAATCGTCCTCAAGATCCGCAAGCCGAAGCTCACGCCCGGCGTCCGCCAGTTCATCCGAGTGGTCGTGCCCGCAACGCTGGGCGCGGGCGTCTACCAGGTGAGCGTCTTCATCGACACCTTCTTCCTGACTCGGATCGGCACCGGCGCGGTCAGCTGGTTCAACTATGCCGACCGCCTCAACCAGCTGCCGCTGGGGGTGATCGGCGCGGCAATCGGGACGGCGATCCTCCCGCAGGTTAGCCGCCACGTCGATATCGGGGAACACGCGGAGGCCGCCCGGGTCCAGGGCCAGGCGGCCGACCTTGCGATGCTTCTGTGCCTTCCGGCCGCGCTTGCTCTGGCGGCAAGCGCCCATCCGCTCGTTTCGGCGATCTTCCAGGGGGGGCGCTTCACCGAACGCGACGCCTATTTCACCGGCCTTACCCTCTCCATCGTCGCTCTGGGCCTTCCTGCCTACGTGCTGGTAAAAGTGCTCACCCCAGGCTTCTACGCACGCCGCGACACGGCGACTCCGGTAAAGACCGCGCTTGCGGTCCTCGCGGTCAATATCGCCCTCAATTTCGCGCTGATCCCGCCATTCGGGATCGGCGGGCTTGCCGCCGCGGTCGCGCTGAGCTCGTGGCTCAACTGTGCGATCCTCTACGTGATCCTCCACCGCCGCGGCCATTTCCGAGTCGAGAAATGGCTGATGTCCAGGCTGATTCGTCAGCTCGCTGCAGGCCTTGCCATGGTTCTAGTGCTCGTGCTCATCCGCCAAGGCCTAACCGGCTGGTTCAAGGGCTCCGTGGGGGAGCGGCTGGTCGGCACGGTGGCGCTGGTCGGCGGCGGGATGGCAGTTTATTTCCCGCTCGTGTGGGTCCTTGGCGGGACCGACAAGGAAGAGCTGCGGACGCTGCTCCGGCGAAGGAGGCCCCAGAAAGATGCCGGCTGACAAGCCCGCCATGCGTGTCGTTTCCGGCATCCAGCCGACCGGCGACCTTCACCTCGGCAATCTGCTCGGCGCGATCCTTCGCTGGGTGCGGATGCAGGACGAAGCCGAATGCTTGTTCTTCCTTGCTGACCTGCATGCTCTGACGGTCGACATCGATCCTGCGCAGCTCCGATCCAGCATCCGCGAAATGGCGGCCGCTCTGATTGCCAGCGGGATCGATCCGGCCAAGTCCACCCTGTTCCGCCAGAGCGACATCCCGGCGCACGCCGAGCTCACCTGGATCCTGCAGGGCACTGCTCGGATGGGCTGGCTCAATCGAATGACCCAGTGGAAGGACAAGGCCGGCAAGAACCGCGAGGGCGCGTCGGTCGGCCTGTTCACCTATCCGGTCCTCCAGGCGGCCGACATCCTTCTCTATCGCGCGACTCACGTGCCAGTCGGCGAGGACCAGAAGCAGCATATCGAGCTCACTCGCGACATCGCGCTCAAGTTCAACACCGATTTCGACGTCGACCTGTTCGTCCCTCCCGAGCCGTTTATCGGCGGCGGGACCGCCGCACGGGTGATGAGCCTTCGCGACGGAACATCGAAGATGTCCAAGACGGACCCGTCGGAGATGAGCCGGATCCAGCTGACCGACAGCGACGAATCGATCGGGCAGAAAATCCGCAAGGCCAAGACTGACCCCGAGCCGCTGCCCGACAATGCCAAGGCGCTGGACGGCCGGCCGGAGGCGAGGAACCTCGTCGGCATCTACGCGGCCGTGACCGGCGATAGCGTCGAGCAGGTGCTCGGCCGTTACGCCGGCCAGGGATTCGGCCAGTTCAAGCCCGCTCTTGCTGACTCGGTGATCGCCTTGATCGCGCCGATCCGCCAGCGGCTCGAGGAGCTTCGCGGCGACCCCGACGAGCTCGATCGAATCCTCGCAGCGGGTGCGAAGCGAGCAGCCGAGCTCGGCGCGCCGACGCTCGCCAAGGCCAAGTCTGCGGTCGGGTTGAAAGCCTAACGGGCGCCCGGCCCCGGCCGCTTAGCCTTCGAGCTGGCGGGTCAGAAGCCGGATGTCGGCGTCCAACTCGGAGTCGGCGGCGCGAAGGCGTTCGATCTGGCGCACAGCATGGATCACCGTCGTGTGATCGCGGCCGCCGAACCGCCGACCGATGTCCGGGAGCGATTTCGGCGTAAGCTGCTTCGAGAGATACATCGCCACCTGGCGCGGGCGGGCTACCTCGCGGGCGCGGCGGGCCGAGGTCATCTCCGCCTTGCGGATCCGGTAATGCTCAGCGACCTGGGTCTGGATCTCATCGATCGAGATCCGGCGCTGGTTGGCGCGAAGGACGTTCGCGAGCACTTCCTCGACGAAGGCGATGTCGATGTCGCGACCGGTCATCATCGCATAAGCGGCGATCCGGTTAAGCGCGCCTTCGAGTTCGCGGACGCTCGACGTCACGCGGCGAGCGAGAAAATCGATCACGTTGGCCGGCATCTCGACAGCCGGCAGAAGCGCAAGCTTGGCGACGATGATGTTGTAACGAAGCTCGAAATCGGCCGAGTTGATATCGGCGACTAGCCCCCACGACAGGCGCGACAGGATCCGCGGTGCGATTCCGTCAAGGTCCTGGGGAGCGCGGTCGGACGTGATCACCAGCCTTTTTCCGGCACCGATGATCTCGTTCATCGTGTGGAAGAATTCTTCCTGGGTCGAATCCTTGCCGGCGATGAATTGGACATCGTCGATCAGCAACAGGTCCGCACCACGAAGCCTGCTCTTGAAGCCGATCGTGTCGTTTTCCTTCAGCGCCCGGATGAACTCGACCATGAACTTCTCGGCCGACATCGACACGATCCGCCGGCCCGGGAATCGCTCGGCGAACGTATGGCCGATGGCGTGCAGCAGGTGCGTCTTTCCGCGGCCGGTGCCGCCGTGGATGAACAGCGGGTTGAAGCTGACCTGCTCCGCCGTCGCCAAGGTGCGGGCGGCAGTCGCTGCGACTTCATTGGCCTTTCCGACCACGAAGGATTCGAAGCGGTAGCGCGGGTCGAAATTGGGCGCCGAAGGATCGCGTTCGACCGCGCGGACAGGGGCTTCCTCGAGAACGAGCAAAGGCGCCGGCCTCGGCGCGTCGGCTGCGGCGACGACCCGGATATCGCGAACGATCGGAAGTGTGGTCTTCCACGCGAGCGTGAGCCGCTCCCCGAAATGGGACGTTACCCAATCGGCCATGAACTGGCTCGGCATGACGATGTCGAGCGTGCCCGTGTCAGGGTCGAGGGAGCCAAGCGATGCGGGCTTCAGCCAGCCGTCGAAAGTGCGAGCGCCGAGATCCCGTCGAAGCCCCGTCCGGATCGAGTCCCACGCTGCTTCAAGCGGTGCCGCGACCTTTGAGTCGTCCAGCTGGCATGAGTCCGTCCGTCCGCCCTGCACTGACTCGCGCCTCCCTCAGCTTGTGCCCCTGGCCCCCGAGACAAAAAGAACCCGTTGCCTGCGACGCGAGTCGCACGCACCCTGCCCTTATTCTCTCTTGCCCCTGGCGCGGATTCGCGCCTCGGAACGCTGTTTTTGAGACCCTAAGCGGCAGCTTTCAAGACCCCATTTTTTTCGAAAGTGAAATAAAGTGGCTTGACAGTGAAAACTGACGGAAACGCGCTGAAACGACGCAAAACTGCCAATTCTTGGGTGGTTAAATTTTTACTCATTCCGCGAATCGCGGGGAATCCTAGATTTTTTTGAGTGCTGAATCGAAACGGGCCGCCGGATCGCCGGCGGCCCGATTAGAAGGGGTCTTTGCGAGGCCGTGTCAGCCGAGCGAGGCAACCCTCTTGGAGAGGCGCGACAATTTCCGCGACGCCGTATTCTTGTGGATGACTCCGCGCGAAACGCCGCGTGCGAGCTCCGGCTGTGCCTTTTTGAGAGCCTCCGCCGCTTCCTTCTTCTTGCCGGCGGTCAGAGCCGCTTCGACTTCCTTGATGAAAGTGCGGATTCGGCTGATTCGCGCGTGATTGATCGCAGCGCGATTCGCATTCCGGCCGATTCGCTTCTTGGCCTGCCGCGTGTTCGCCATTCGAATAAAGTCCCTTGATCCATGAAAAAGCGGCGCCGGAGGACGGAACCCCCGCGCCGATATGGGCGATCCCCTACAGGCGGAGGCGATTCGGGTCAATGTCGCGAACCAGGGCTGTGCGGGGCACAGCTCGTCGGCGGCATCGCTAGCGCTGGCACCGGCCACAGTAAAAGGTCGACCGACCGCCCTGAACGATCCGCCGGACCGTCCCGCCGCACGCACAGGCCTTCCCTTCGCGGTCGTACACCGCGAATCGCTTGGAGAAATAGCCGAGCTCGCCGTCCGGCCTCGCATAATCGCGAAGCGTCGAGCCGCCGGCTTCGATTGCCTCGTCGATGACCTCGCCGATTGCGGTTACGAGCCGCTCGACCCGCTGCAGCGACAGGCGCCCCGCGGCGCTGCGAGGGTTGATGTGCGCTCGGTGAAGCGCCTCGCAGGCATAGATATTGCCGAGCCCCGCGATCAGCCTCTGGTCGAGCAGCAACGACTTGATCGGGGCGCTTCGGCCGCGAAGCCTGGCGAGCAGCTCGCGCGAGTCGAGGTCCGTGGGCTCCGCTCCAAGCTCGCCGATCGGTCGCCAAGCCTCGACTTTGTCGCTGCTCACCAGGTCGACGGAGCCGAACCGCCGCGGGTCGTTCAGAGCCAGCCGACGCCCTTCATCCGTCTCGATCAGGAGGTGGTCGTGCGGGTGGATCTCGGCGGGATCGACTCGCCACTTGCCCGACATTCCCAAGTGAAAGACCAAAGTGTCGCCGCGGTCGGTTGAGATGAGGCCGAACTTTCCGCGCCGGCCGAGAGAGGTGACCGTCGAGCCGGTCAGCCGCTGACCGAGATCGGGCGGGAAGGCTCGCCGAAGGTCGGCGCGGCGAAGCTCGACTCGAGCGATCCTGCGCCCAAGCAGCACCTTCTCCAGACCTCGGACGGTCGTTTCGACTTCGGGAAGCTCGGGCACCAGCGCGATATGGCGAACGTTGGCGCAGCCAGCTAGAGGCACGGCGATGACAGATAAGGTGAACTTCGGAGACCAATTGGTCAGCCCCGACGAGAAGACTCGCCGGGTGGGCCATGTCTTCAGCTCGGTGGCGAGGCGCTACGACCTCATGAACGACCTGATGTCGGGCGGGCTTCACCGGCGCTGGAAGGACCGGTTCGTCGCCCGGGTGAAGCCGCGTGCGGGGGAGCATATCCTCGACATGGCCGGCGGCACCGGCGACGTCGCCTTCCGCATGGCCGAGCGGGGAGCGCACGTAACCGTTGCCGACATAAACTCGGACATGCTCGCGGTCGGGATGGAACGGGCCGAGCAACGGGGCCTGAAAGGCCTCGCGTGGAAGCAGGAGAATGCCGAAGGCCTCACCTTCGAGGATTCGAGCTTCGATGCCTATACGATCGCGTTCGGCATCAGGAACGTCACCGACATTCCCGCCGCGCTGAAGGAAGCTCATCGCGTGCTCAGGCGCGGCGGGCGCTTCTTCTGCCTGGAATTTTCCACCAGCGACTGGCCCGGATTCGCCGATATCTACGACAGATATTCGAGCAAGCTGATTCCGCGGATCGGCAAGGTCGTCACCCGCGACGAGGAGAGCTATCGCTACCTCGTCGAATCCATCCGCCGCTTCCCGAAATCGGAGAAATTCCGGCGGATGATCGCGGATTCGGGTTTCGAGCGTACCAGCGCCGAGCCGATCCTCGGCGGCCTCGTGTGCATCCACTCCGGCTGGCGAATTTGACCACGTCGGTCACCCACGTCTGGCGGCTGCTGAAGTGGGGGCGCACCCTCGCCCGGCACGGCGCGCTGACCGGTATCGAGAACGATCCGAGGACTCCCCGGCAGGCGCGGCGCCTCGCCCGGATTGCCCGCTTCGGGGCAGGCGTTCGGGGCACGCCCGACTATGCGGCAGCGATGCAGGATATCGGGCCGGCGGCGATCAAGCTCGGGCAGACGCTTTCGACCAGGCCCGACCTGATCGGGGTCGCGGCGGCCGACAATCTATCGCTGCTCCAGGACAACCTTCCCCCTGCGCCCTTCGCCAAGATCAAGGCCGAAATCGAACGTTCGTTCGAAGCTCCGCTAGAGCAGCTGTTCAGCTCGTTCGACCCGAAGCCGGTCGGCGCAGCCTCCATCGCCCAGGTCCACCGCGCCGTCACGACCGAAGGACGCGACGTCGCCGTGAAGGTTCTTCGCCCGGGCATCGAGGAGGAATTCGCCCGCGCGATCGATACCTACGAATGGACGGCCGCCCAGGTGGAATCCTTCGGCGACGAAGCCGCCCGGCTCCGCCCGAGGCTGGTCGTCGCCCAGTTCAAGCAGTGGACCGCCCGCGAGCTCGACCTTCAGCGCGAGGGCGCTTCCGCGTCCGAGCTGAAGGAGAACATGGTCGCCGAGCCGAACTATTACGTGCCGGAAATCGACTGGCGTCGGACGGCGCGACGAGTGCTGACGCTCGAATGGCTCGAAGGCACCAAGCTCAACGACCGCGACGCGCTCGTCGCCGAGGGTCAGGACTGCAAGGCGCTGGCGGCGACGATCGTCCGGTCCTTCCTTCGCCAGGCGATCGTCGACGGATTCTTCCACGCCGATCTCCACCACGGCAATCTGTTCGCGCTTCCCGACGGCCGGATTGCGGCGATCGACTTCGGCATCATGGGCCGGATCGACCGCCAGGCGCGGGTCTGGCTCGCCGAGATTCTCTACGGCCTCATCACGGGCGATTACCGCCGCGTCGCCGAAATCCATTTCGAGGCGCAATATGTTCCCGTGCACCATAGCGTCGACGAATTCGCAACTGCCCTTCGAGCGGCTGGCGAGCCGATCCGCGGCTTGCCCGTGAAAGAGATTTCGGTCGGACGGATGCTGGAAAGCCTGTTCTCGATCACCCGCGATTTCGACATGCCGACCCAACCTCACCTGCTGCTTCTGCAGAAGTCGATCGTGATGAACGAGGGGATCGCGAGCAAGCTCGATCCCGACATCAACATGTGGGAAACCTCCGAGCCCTTCCTTCGCGAATGGATGCGCTCCGAGCTCGGGCCCGAGGCTTATTACGCAGACCGGATCATCGAAACCGTGCGCGCGGTGAAGCGGATCCCCGACCTCATCAATCGTCTCGACCAATATTATCCGCCGGCGGGCGGAGCACCGCCCCCTCCCCCGCTGCCGGAGATCGCCATCATCGAGACCGACCGCTGGTGGGGCTATGGCGTCGCGGCCGTCCTCGGCGCAGCGGTGGCGGCATTTGCGCTGTTTCTGCTAGGCTGATCACGCAATGGCACGCGTCCTCCTGATCGTCGGCGGCGGCATCGCCGCCTACAAGTCGCTCGAGCTTGTCCGCCTGCTCAAGAAGGCGGGACATGAAGTCACGCCGGTGCTGACCAAGGGCGGCGAACATTTCGTCACCGAGATGAGCCTCGGAACGCTCGCAGAGAGTGCCGTCCACACCTCGCTATGGGAGCTCAAGGACGAGGTGGAGATCGGCCATATCCAGCTGTCGCGCGCCGCGGATTTCGTATTGGTGTGCCCCGCTACCGCCGACCTGCTGGCGAAAATGGCGGCGGGGCTTGCCGACGATCTCGCCACCACGCTTCTGCTTGCCACCGACAAGCCAGTGGTGGTCGCTCCGGCGATGAACGTCCGGATGTGGAACCACGTCGCGACTCAACGCAACGTCGCCCAGCTGAAGGCGGACGGAGTGCGGGTGATCGACCCCGCCGAGGGTGAGATGGCCTGCGGCGAGTTTGGGCCGGGGCGCCTTCCGGAGCCGCAGCAGATCGTCGATGCGATCGGTGACCTTCTGAAGTGAGCCTGGAGGGCAAGCACATAATCGTCACCGCCGGGCCGACCCATGAGCCGATCGACCCGGTCAGGGTGATCGCCAACCGATCCTCGGGGCGGCAAGGATTCGCGATCGCCGGCGCGGCTGCCGAAGCCGGCGCCCGGGTGACCCTAGTCGCGGGACCGGTGGTCCTGGACACCCCTGCCAGCGTCGAACGGATCGACGTCGAAACGGCACAGCAGATGTCGCAAGCCGTCACGGGCGCTCTTCCGGCCGATGCTGCCATCCTCGTTGCGGCGGTCGCCGACTGGCGGGTCGAGCAGTCGCCGACCAAACTCAAGAAGTCCGACGGTCCACCGAGGCTGAAGTTCATAGCCAACCCAGACATCCTTGCGGAGCTTGCCACGGACGCTCGCCGGCCGCGGCTGCTGGTGGGCTTCGCGGCAGAGACGACCGATGTCGTGGAGAATGCGATTGCCAAGCAGGTGGGCAAGGGCGTCGACTGGATCGTCGCCAACGATGTTTCGGGCGATGTGATGGGCGGGACCCGCAACCGGGTTCACCTGGTCACCGGCGATGGTGTCGAGCACTGGCCGGAAATGAGCAAGGACGAGCTTGCCCGCCGCCTCATCGAGCGGGTTTCGAAGGAGCTTCAATGATCGAGATAAAGCTGTCCCGGCTGCCGCACGGCGAAGGCCTCCCGCTTCCGCGCTATGCGAGCGAGGACGCGGTCGGGCTCGACGTCACTTCCGCCGAGGAGTTGGTTCTCCGGCCCGGCGAGCGGCACGCAGTGGCGACCGGTTTCGCGATCGAAATCCCGCGCGGTTACGAGGTACAGGTGCGGCCTCGCTCCGGCCTTGCGATCAAGAACGGCATCACGTGCCTCAACACTCCCGGCACCATCGACAGCGACTATCGCGGCGAGATCAAGGTGATCCTGATCAACCTGGGCCAGGAACCGTTCGAGGTCCGTCGCGGCGAGCGCATCGCCCAGTTGGTGCCGGCGCCGGTACTTCGTGCAGATTTCGTCGAGGCCGGCGAGCTCGGGGAAACTGCGCGGGGAACGGGCGGGTTCGGCTCGACCGGGCGGTGAGCGACCTCAGCGACTCTGAGCTCGACCGCTACGCGCGGCACATCGTCCTGCCGCAGCTTGGCGGAATCGGCCAGCGTAAGCTCAAGGCGTCCAAGGTCGTCGTCATCGGCGCCGGAGGCATTGGAAGCGCGGCCATCCCGGCGCTCGCCGGCGCTGGAATCGGCAAGCTGACGATCGTCGACGACGGCGAGGTCGAACGGTCCAACCTCCAGCGCCAGACGATCTTCCGCGACGACCAGATCGGCCAACCCAAGGCCGAGCTTGCCAGCGCCTTCGCCAGTGCCCTCAACCCCAACATCGAAGTCGTCGGCGCCAGGCAGCACCTCGAAGGCGGCAATGTGGAAAGCCTGATCGGCGGACACGACCTAGTGCTGGACGGCAGCGACAATTTCGCGACCCGGCTGACGGTCAGCGATGCGGCGACACGACTGCGCGTCCCGCTCGTCTCGGCAGCCGCGGTCCAGTTCCAGGGGCAGGTGGGGCTTTACCGCGGATGGGAGCCAGACAAGCCCTGCTACCGCTGCTTCGTCGGCGATGCGTTCGACAGCGACGATTGCGACACATGCGCCGAGCAAGGCGTGCTCGGGGCGCTTTCGGCGACGGTCGGCAGCTTCGCCGCCCTGATGGCGGTCGGCTCCATCGCACGGATCGGCCCGGATGTTGCCGGAAGCCTGTTCCTGTTCGACGGGCTGACTCTCGATTGGCGGAAGATCCGGCTTCCGAAAAATCCCGGCTGCAAGGCCTGCGGCTAGGCTTTCTTCTTCCGTCGGCCGCCGCCGCGGCTCTTCTTCGCCGGACCCTTGGCAGCACGAGCGTCGATCAGCTCGACCGCCTGGTCGAGAGCCACCGACGTCGGCTCGGTGCCCTTCGGCAAGGTGGCGTGGGTCGTACCGTCGCTGGCGTAGGGGCCGTAGCGTCCGGCCATCACCTTGATCTCCTTGCCGCTCTGCGGATGAGCGCCAAGCACGGCAATCGGTTCGCGGGCGCCACCAGAGCGCGCGCCGGCAGCGGCCGCCGCTTCGGCCAGCTTGACGACCGCGGCGTTCATGCCCGTTTCGAACACTTCGGCGGTTGATCCGAGCCGCGCATATTTGCCGTCATGGGCAAGGTACGGCCCGTACCGCCCGATCGACGCGACGATCGGCTTTCCGCTCTCCGGATGCATCCCGATCTCGCGCGGCAGCGAGAGCAATTGCTCGGCGATGTCGGTCGTCACGGTGTCAAGCGGCACATCCTTGGGGACCGAGGCCCTTTTGCCGTCGCGCTCGAGATAGGGCCCGAAGCGCCCGCTTTTGAGCTCGATCCCGTTGCCGAGGTCCTGCGGACCATCACCGGCCTGACCCTCGCCTCCGGCCTGGCCGAACTTCTGCGTATATTTGCACTCGGGGTAGTTGGAGCAGGCGATGAACGCTCCGAACTTGCCGCCGCGAAGCGACAGGCGGCCGTTGCCGCATTGCGGGCAGAGCCGCGGATCGGATCCATCCTCGCGCGGCGGATAAAGCCAAGGAGCAAGGAACTCGTCGAGCGCGGCGGTGATCTCCGACGGCTTTTGTTCCATGACCTCGCCCGCCTTGGGCCGAAAGTCGCGCCAGAATTCGTCGAGCAATTTCTGCCAGTTGAGGCGGCCGCCGGAAACGTCGTCCAGCTCCTCCTCGAGCTCGGCCGTGTAATCGTAGCTGACATATTTCTCGAAGAACCGCTCCAGGAAGGCCGTCACCAGCCGCCCGCTCTCCTCGGGGACGAACCGCGCCTTTTCGACCCGGACATATTCGCGGTCTTTAAGCGTCTGGAGGATCGATGCGTAGGTCGATGGACGGCCGATCCCAAGTTCCTCGAGGCGCTTGACCAGGCTCGCTTCCGAATAGCGCGGCGGCGGCTGGGTGAAATGCTGGGTCGCCTCCACTCCCGTCTTGGCCGGGGAATCGCCTTCGCGAAGCACGGGCATACGCGCCGATTCATCGTCTTCGGCCTTCTCGTCGCGTCCCTCTTCGTAAAGCGCGAGATAGCCGGGGAAGAGGACGGCCTGACCAGTCGCCCGAAGCGCCGCCCTGCCCGCTCCGTCGCACAATTCCACCGTCGTCCGCTCCAGCCGAGCCGAGGCCATCTGGCTCGCAAGCGCGCGGTTGTAGACCAGCTCGTACAGCCGCGCGTGGTCGCCGGAAGCCGCGTGCCGCTGCGAGAAGTCCGTCGGCCGGATCGCTTCGTGCGCTTCCTGAGCGTTTTTGGCTTTGGTGGTGTAAATCCGCGGCTTGTCCGGAACGTAACCGGCGTCGTAGCGGTCGGCGATCGCCCGCCGTGCAGCGCTGATCGCTTCGGGCGCCATGTCGACGCCGTCGGTTCGCATGTAGGTGATCAGCCCCTGCTCATAGAGTCCCTGCGCCACGCGCATCGTGTGGCTCGCGGCGAAGCCTAGCTTTCGCGCCGCCTCCTGCTGCAGGGTCGAGGTAGTGAAGGGCGGCGGCGGGTTGCGCGAGAAAGGCTTGGTCTCGACCGACACGACGGTGAACCGGCCCGCCTCGACAGCAGCCTTGGCGCGCTCGGCATCGCCTTGGTTGCCGATTGTCAGCCGGTCGATCTTCTGGCCGTCGAACTCGACCAGGCGGGCAGTGAAGCCCTGCCCGTCGGCTTCGAAGCTGGCGGTGACCGACCAATATTCCTGCGGCCGGAACAGCTCGATCTCGCGCTCGCGGTCGACGATCAGCCGAAGCGCAACCGACTGCACTCGACCGGCCGACTTCGCGCCAGGAAGCTTCCGCCACAGGATCGGCGACAGGGTAAACCCGACCAGATAGTCGAGCGCCCGTCGCGCCTTGTAAGCGTCGATCAGGTCGACATCGAGCTCGCGCGGATGCGCCATCGCCTCGGTCACCGCGGACTTGGTGATCGCGTTGAACGCAACTCGCTGGACGGTCGCCGGAAGCGCCTTCTTGTTCCGGAGCACCTCGGCCAGATGCCAGCTGATCGCCTCGCCTTCGCGGTCCGGGTCGGTCGCGAGGATCAGCGTGTCGGCCTTCTTCGCCTCATCGGTGATCTCGCGCAGTTGCTTCGACCGGTCGGCCGAGACCTGCCATTCCATCGCAAAGCCATTGTCGGTGTCGACCGAGCCATCCTTCGCCGGAAGGTCGCGAACGTGACCGTAGGACGCGAGCACGCGGTGGCCCGGCCCTAGATACTTTTCGATGGTTTTCGCCTTGGCGGGCGATTCAACGACTACGAGCTTCAAAGCAGTTCCTCACGCATGTGCGTAAGGTGGGGTCGCCCGATTCCCGCCGTCAAGCGGCTCGTAAACTCACTTTTCCGCCTGCATGCCGGTCGATCCGGCCAGCGAGGTCGAGCTCGAGCAGCGCCATCTGCACCGCTCCGCTAGCTCCGCCGGACAGGCGGATGATCTCGTCTACCGGCACCGGCGAGGGACCGAGCAGCGATTCCACGGTCGCGACAGCTTCACCGTCGAATTGCTCGGCAGGGGCGGCCTCATAGTCGAACCTGGGCGAAGCGAACCTCGGCCGTGCGGGCTGGATTGCCTCGACCACATCGGCAGCGTTCTGGATCAAGGTGGCGCCG
Source organism: Sphingomonas anseongensis (assembly GCF_023516495.1). Lineage (NCBI taxonomy): Bacteria > Pseudomonadati > Pseudomonadota > Alphaproteobacteria > Sphingomonadales > Sphingomonadaceae > Sphingomonas > Sphingomonas anseongensis. The sequence continues at coordinate 188,440 of NZ_JAMGBC010000001.1, read as the reverse complement.
TCACGGATCAGCTGGTTGCAGCCTTGGGCGCGCGGATCGAGCGGCGAACCTGGAACGGCCATCACGTCGCGTCCGGCCTCGGCGGCAAGGCGGGCGGTGATCAGCGAACCCGATCGCGGCGCGGCCTCGACGACTATCGTCCCGAGCGCGAGTCCGGCGATGATCCGGTTCCGGTAGGGGAAGTGGCGGGCGCGCGGCTCGGTTCCCGGCGGCATTTCCGCCACCACCAGGCCACGCTCAAACAAAGTCCTCTGCCGCGCTTCGTTCTCCGGCGGATAGAATACGTCGATGCCGCCCGCGATGACGGCGATGGTTCCGGACTCGAGGGCGCCGTCATGAGCGGCGGAATCGATCCCGCGGGCGAGGCCCGAGACCACGACCAGCCCCTCCTGCCCCACGTCGTGCGCCAGGCTGCGCGCGAAGCGGCACGCGGCCGCGGAGGCGTTGCGTGCGCCGACGATCGCAACTGCCGGCTTGTCGAGAAGGCCGATGTCGCCCTTCGCGATCAGCAGGGGCGGAGCGTCGTCGAGCTGAGCCAGGAGTGCCGGATAAAGACCCTGGCCGAGCACCAGGTAACGGGCACCCAGCTTGTCTGCCCGCGCCCGTTCCCGCTCCGCGTCGTCAACGGTAACCAGCCTGGGCGGCTTGCCTCCGCCGCGCCTGGCGAGATCCGGAATCGCCTCTAGAGCGGCTTGCGCCGACCCGTAACGGGCGATCAGCTGGCGGTATGTTACTGGCCCGATGGACGGTGAACGGATGAGCCGGATCCGGGCGATAAGATCGTCAGCCACTTCGTCTCCCGATCCTCGGCTCCTTCCCGGCGCGAAGCCGGGCAATGTTCCCGTGGTGGCGCCACAGGACCAGGAGCGTGAAACCGAGCATCATTGGAAACAGGTCCTGGCGGCCAAACACCGCAGCCGAGACCGGAGCGCTGATGGCTGCCGTCATTCCGCCGACCGAGGAGATTCGGAAGATCAGCAGTGCGGCAAGCCAAACGAGCGCGTAGACGAGCGCTGCCGGCCACAGCAACGGGATCAGAAGGCCGAGGAAGGTGGCGACGCCCTTCCCGCCGCGGAACTTCAGCCAGACCGGATAGAGATGGCCGAGCAGCGCTCCGGCGGCCGCGAAGGCTTCGCTTCCGGGCCACAGCGCCCGAGCGATCAGTACCGCCGCCGTCGCCTTCAGCGCGTCGAGCACCAGCGTCGCCCCGGCCAGGCCTTTGCTTCCGGAACGGAGGACGTTGGTGGCGCCGATGTTGCCGGAGCCGATTTCGCGGATGTCACCCTTCCCGGCGAAGCGCGTGAGAAGAAGTCCGAACGGGATCGACCCGAGCAGATAGCCGAGCAGAAGCGCCAGCATCATTTGCGTTCGTGGATCCCCCGCCATGCCGCAGACAGTTGCAGGCGAGTTCGGCGTCAGTCAAATGCGAAGGAGATGAACCCCGACGCGCCCCTCCTTTTCTTCGACTCCGGTGTCGGCGGACTGTCGGTTCTCGGTCCAACGCGCGAGCTGCTTCCAACCGCCCCCATCATTTATGCCGCCGACAGCGCAGCCTATCCCTATGGGACCAAGTCGGAGGCCGAGATCGCGTCGCGCGTTCCGGCGCTTCTCGGCCGGCTGGTCGAGCGCTTCCAACCGCGACTCGTGGTGATCGCGTGCAACACCGCGTGCACGATCGCGCTCGACCATGTGCGCTCGGCGCTCGACGTGCCCGTGGTCGGCACCGTCCCGGCGATCAAGCCTGCAGCCGAAATGACGAAGAGCGGAGTGATCGGAGTGCTTGGGACCGAGGCGACCGTCCGCCAGGCCTATGTCGACGATCTCGCCAGCCAGTTCGCGAGCCGGTGCACCGTGCTTCGCTACGGATCGCCCCAGCTCGTCTCGCTCGCAGAGTCGAAGCTGGCCGGCGAACGCGTTTCCGTGGACGAGGTCAGGAGTGCGGCGCTGCCGCTGTTCGAGCAGGGCGGCGCAGACCGGATGGACGTCGTCGTCCTTGCCTGCACGCATTTTCCGCTGCTCCAGGATGAGCTCGCCGAGGCGTTTCCGGGCCGGCAATGGGTCGACGGCGGTCCGGGGATCGCCCGCCGGGTGCGCTATCTCACCAGGGAGCAGCCCTGGCCGGCCCAATATCCGGGCGGGATCGCGGTCTTTACCGGCGTTGAGCCTCGCCAGGCCTTGCTCGGAACGCTCGCCGGATATGGCTTGGACGAGGTCCGCACGCTTTAGCGCGGTTGCAAGGGTGGAAATGATCGAAGCTCGGAGCTAAAGCCCCCCCAACACCGGCGGGAATGTAGCGTTGGATTACGAAAGCATCTTCAAATCTGCGATCGGGCGGCTCCACCAGGAAGGCCGCTACCGTGTCTTCATCGACATTATCCGCACCAAGGGCTCCTTCCCGAACGCGCATTGCTTCGGCGGCAACGGTCCGAAACCGGTCACCGTCTGGTGCTCCAACGATTATCTCGGAATGGGTCAGCATCCTTCCGTCGTCGAGGCGATGGAAACCGCGCTTCACGAGGTTGGCGCAGGCTCCGGCGGAACCCGCAACATCAGCGGCAACACCCATTACCACGTCGAGCTTGAGGCCGAGCTAGCCTCGCTCCACGGCAAGGAGGGAGCGCTCCTGTTCACTTCAGGCTATGTGTCCAACGAAGCGGCTCTGTCGACCCTGGGCAAGCTCCTGCCGGGCTGCGTGATCTTCTCCGACGAGCTGAACCATGCGTCGATGATCGCGGGCATCAAGAATTCGGGCTGCGAGAAAAGAGTCTTCCGCCACAACGATCTCGACCATCTCGAGCAGCTGCTGTCGGAATGCGACGCGGACCTTCCGAAGCTGGTCGCATTCGAAAGCGTCTACTCGATGGACGGCGACATCGCCCCGATCGCTGCCATCTGCGACCTCGCCGACAAATATGGAGCGCTGACTTATCTGGACGAGGTTCACGCGGTCGGCATGTATGGTGATCGCGGAGGAGGGATTTCCGAGCGCGACGGAGTCGCCGACCGGCTGACCATCATCGAAGGGACTCTCGGGAAGGCATTCGGAGTCATGGGCGGCTATATCGCCGCGAGCCGGACGATCATCGACTGCATCCGAAGCTATGCGCCGGGGTTCATCTTCACCACGTCGCTGTCGCCGGTGCTTGTCGCGGGCGCGCTCGCAAGTGTCCGTCACCTCAAGGCTTCGTCGACAGAGCGCGAGGCGCAGCAGGCCGCGGCGGCCACGCTGAAGAAGAAATTCGCGGCCGCTGGGCTGCCAGTGATGCCAAGCGTCACGCACATTGTCCCGCTTCTTGTCGGCTGCCCGGCCAAGGCGAAGCGTATCAGCGACGTCCTGCTCGCCGAGTACGGGCTCTACGTCCAGCCGATCAATTTCCCGACCGTCCCGCGTGGGACTGAGCGGCTGCGCTTCACTCCGGGCCCCTGCCACAGCGTCGAGATGATGGACGAGCTCACCGACGCGCTGGTCGAGATCTGGGCCAGGCTCGAGCTGGAGCTTCGCAAGGCCGCCTGACGCCAAGCCATTCAAGGCGCGTTGAATCCCGATTTTCTGCTAGCATCGCATTTCCGCGAATCGCGTTGTTGGGGGACCGCGAATGGGAGGCAGGTCAGCGAGGGCGTTGTACGCACCGCCCATGCGGCTGCGTGCGCTTTCCGACCGTTCAGCGCGCTTGGTCCGAGCCTTTTGGGTGGTGCTGTTTGGCTTGGCCTTCCTCGCCGATATCGGCGCCACCATTTACGTGCTTCGCGACACTTACGAAGTGCAGCCCGTCTTCGCCCGCTGGGGGCTGGATTACGACGTCGAATATGATGGCCGGGTGCTCGTCGGGACCTTGCCCGACAGTTCCGGCAAGCAGCAGGTCGAGACGCAGGCGCAGGTGCTCAGCCTAAATGGCCACGCGGTCTCGCCCAGGGTCTCTATTGCCGAGCTAAGGTCCGGCGTCGAATCGACCGCCGGACCGGCCCTCGCGATCGACCTGAAGAAGCCCGATGGAACAGTCGTCAGCCTTCAGCAGACACCGGTGAAGCTTGAGGTCGACCGCGCTGTGCGCCAGCAGCGGGACATGCGGATCGCGACGCGGCTGACCACCGCTTTAATCGCATGCGCGGCGCTGCTGGCCTGCTCGCTTCTGCTCGGATTGCGCCGCCCGACCGATCCGGTCGCGATGCTGTTCGCGATCGCCTTCGCGGCGATGGCCGCGACGATCGACCCGCCGCTGCAAATGTGGATGGGGCTCCGGCTGTCGCTGCTCAACGACGTGATCGCCGGTGGTTGGTACTATCTGTTTCTGATCGCCCTCGCGACCTTCCCCGACGGAATCTTCGTCCCCCGCGTCTACCGCTGGCTCATCCCCGCAGGGATTCCCCTCGCCATCTTCCTTTCGCTTCCAGACGTGGATGCGAACGTCCAAGCATTAATCGGCGTGTTCGCGTTGCTCGCGATCCTCATTGGGCAGGCGATCCGGTACCGCCGCGCCGCTGGAGGAATCGAGCGCCAGCAAATCAAATGGGCCGGTTTCGGATTCGTCGTGGGCCTGGTGCTGCTCCTCGGCGCCTTCATCGTCCTGATCTTCATTCCCGAGAATCCGGCACAGCAAAATGCCTGGGTGAACCTATCGGCGCTCGTGCTCTTCAGCCTGGGAATGGCGGCAATCCCGCTCGGCTTGCTCATCGCACTCACGCGGTACCGGCTATGGGAGGCTGACACGGTCATCACCCGTTCGGCAGCTTATGCGGTCGTCACGATTATCGTCGGCGTCGTCTGGGCAGCAACGACGGACCTCGCCAAGCTGATCGTCGAGCAGGTCGTCGGACGCGAAAGCCAGGCCGGAGCGACAGCGGTAAGCGCGGTGATCGCAGCCGGCATATTCTCGCCCACGCAGTCGGTCGTTCTCGGTTGGACCCGCAAGCGTTTCGGCGGACCCATCGACCGCATCCGGGGAGCCGCCCAGCGGCTCAAGAGCTGGGGACTTACTGAAACTCCCGAGGAACTGGCGACCCGGGCGCTGGCGATCATCGACGACGCCATTCATCCTTCCGCTTCAGCAATCGTCATGGATACCGCGACGGGTCGCGATCTCCTGGCCGCCCGCGAGGTTTCATCGCCCGACGATGCGAAGCTGATCGAGCGCCTGGTACTGGCGGACGAGGAAAGCAGCGTCGGGACGTTGTTGATCGGTCGTCGGTCGGACGGCAATCGCTACAACAGGCAGGAACTTGAAGCGGTGCAGGAGATGATCCCTCACCTCGCGGACGCGCTGCGAGTCGCACGCAGCCGGCATTCGCGGGAATCGGTCCTTCAGCAGCGGATCGACGAGATGGCGGCCCGGCTTGCACAGATAGAGGGCGGCCAGCCGAAGCCCGCCTAAGGCTGGCGAATCCGGCCGAGGTGCCTTAGGCACTGGCCATGCGCATCGCACTCGCCTCCGACCATGCCGGATTCGCCTTGAAGGACGAGCTTGCGGCCTGGCTTCGCGACAGCGGGCATGATGTTCTGGACCTGGGGACGAACAGCACCGATAGCGTCGACTACCCCGAATTCGGAGCCCGCCTCGCAAACGCCGTCGCGTCCGGCGAAGCGGAGCGCGGAATTGCCGTCTGCGGCTCCGGAATCGGCATTTCAATCGCCGTGAACCGCAATCCCAAATGCCGTTGCGCCCGTGTGGACGATCCGCTGTCGGCTCAGCTCGCCCGCGAACATAATGACGCAAATGTTCTCGCTCTCGGCGGCCGCCTGATCGGAAGCGACATGGCGAAGGCCTGCGTGATGGAATTCCTCGGCACCGACTTTGCCGGCGGCCGCCACCAGAGGCGCGTCGACCAGCTCTCACAGCTCCTTCAGGAAAGCGACTGACTATGGCCAGCGCAGCCAATTTGAACGACGTCCAGCCCAAGGGCTTCTTCACCGACCGGCTAAGCCAGGCCGACCCGGACGTCGCCGATGCGATCAAGGCCGAGCTTCGCCGCGAGCAGACGCAGATCGAATTAATCGCTTCGGAGAATATCGTCAGCCGCGCAGTGCTGGAGGCGCAGGGCTCGGTGCTCACCAACAAATATGCGGAAGGTTATCCTGGCCGCCGTTACTACCAGGGCTGCGGGCCGTCGGACTCTGTCGAGACCCTCGCTATCGAGCGTGCCAAGAAGCTGTTCGGCTGCGGCTTCGCCAACGTACAGCCGCACTCCGGAGCTCAGGCGAACGGCGCTGTGATGATGGCGCTCCTCCAGCCCGGCGACACGATCATGGGCATGAGCCTGGCCGCCGGCGGGCATCTCACCCACGGCGCTCCTCCCGCCCAGTCCGGCAAATGGTTCAACGCGGTGCAGTACGGAGTCCGGCAGGACGACCATCTGGTCGACTTCGACGAAGTGGAGAGGCTGGCCAAGGAGCATAAGCCGAAGATGATCATCTGCGGTGGGTCGGCCTATCCGCGGCATCTCGACTTCGCCCGCTTCCGTGCAATTTGCGACGAAGTCGGTGCGCTGCTGTTCGTCGACATGGCGCATTTCGCAGGGCTCGTCGCCGCCGGAGAGCACCCCTCCCCGTTCGGCCACGCGCATGTAGTGACGACCACAACCCACAAGACGCTTCGCGGCCCTCGCGGCGGCATGGTCCTCACCGACGACGAAGCGATCGCCAAGAAGATCAACTCGGCGGTGTTTCCGGGGCTCCAGGGCGGCCCGCTGATGCACGTGATCGCCGCCAAGGCCGTCGCCTTCGGCGAAGCGCTGCAACCCGATTTCAAAACCTACGCCAGGGCCGTGATCGCCAACGCCAGGACCCTCGCCGGCCGCCTGAAGGAGCGCGGCGCCGATCTCGTGGCCGGCGGCACGGACACGCACCTCGCGCTCGTCGACCTGCGTCCGCTCGGCCTGACCGGCAAGGATGCCGACGAGAGCCTCGAGCGAGCTGGGATCACCTGCAACAAGAACGGCGTTCCGTTCGACCCGCTGCCGCCGGTGAAGACCAGTGGAATCCGTGTCGGATCGCCTGCCGGAACCACCCGCGGCTTCGGCGAGGCCGAGTTCCGCGACATCGCCGACATGGTCGCCGACGTGCTCGACGGGCTTGGAGCGAACGGGCTCGAAAACAACGGCGACGTCGAAGCGCAGGTGAACAAGCGCGTGCTCGACCTATGCGCCAGATTTCCGATCTACCAGGACTCGTAGAGGCCGATGCGCTGTCCCTTTTGTGCGCATGAAGCCAGCCAGGTGAAGGACAGCCGCCCGTCCGAGGACGGAGCGTCGATCCGGCGCCGGCGACAATGCGAGGCGTGCGGGGCCCGCTTCACCACCTTCGAGCGCGTGCAGCTTCGCGATCTCACGGTCGTGAAGAAGAACGGCGAGCGCGAGCCGTTCGATCGAAGCAAGTTGGAGCGGTCGGTGGCGATCGCCTGCCGCAAGCGCGACATTCCCGCCGAGCGAATCGAGCGGCTGATCACATCGATACAGCGGCAGCTTGAGACCCGCGGCGACGAGGTGACGACCAGCCAGATCGGCGAAGCGGTGATGGATGGGCTCAAGGCCCTCGACCACGTCGCCTACATTCGCTTTGCAAGCGTCTACAAGGACTTCAGCGAACCCGGCGACTTCGCCGAAATTGCCGGCGCGGTCGGCGATGGAAGCTAGCCCAAAGCCCGCAATCGTCCTGGTCCGTCCCCAGCTCGGACAGAATATCGGCAAGGCGGCTCGGGCAATGCTGAACTTCGGCCTCACCGAGATGCGGATCGTCGCGCCCCGCGACGGTTGGCCCAATCCGGACGCAGGCCCGTCCGCAAGTGGTGCGGATATCGTGCTCGAGCGGGCTCGGGTGTTCGACACGGTCAAGCAGGCGGTCGCCGATTGCTCGGCAATCTATGCGTCGACCGTTCGACGCCGCGACTTGGTCATGCCGGTGCTTTCGCCCGAGGCAATGGCGAAAGAGATCGCATCATCATCTGCACCGTCCTGCATCTTGTTCGGACCCGAGCGGTCTGGTCTGGAGACGGAAGACGTCGCGCTCGCCAAAGCCATCGTGACCGTGCCGATCAACCCTGACTTCGGGTCGCTAAACCTCGCCCAGGCGGTCATCCTCCTGGCCTACGAATGGTCGAAGCGAAGCGAGCTCGCAGTCCCACCCGACAAGCCGCTGGAGCCCGTCGCTCCACACGGTGAACTTGAAGGCCTGATCGGTCAGCTGGACGAGGCGCTTGTCGAAAAGGGCTATTTCCATCCGCCGTCGCGGACGGAGGCGACCAGGAACACGCTCCGAACGATCTTCACCAAGAGCGGCTGGTCGTCGCGCGAGGTGAAGGCAGTCCGTGGGGTCATCCGTGCGCTGATGGGCCCTGAGCGGCGACGCGACTAGAAACCATTGCCACGGGCCGCCGATAAGCGCATTGTTAGTTCCCTGAAATGAAAGGAGAACGGCCATGATTTCTCTTCTCATGGCATTGATGCTCTCACCAGCTGACAGCATTGGCGACAGCCGGTTCATACTTCGCGATCCGCTTCAGGGAGCGACGCCCGTCACCGACAAGGACCTGCGGCCGGCCAGGCAGCCGTACTGCCGGACCGAAGCGGACGTCCAGCGCGCAGTCGCGCAGGTTCGCAACGGGGAGCCGGGCGACTGCTTCGTAAAGGACGCCGCAGCGTTCAATCGCCGCCGCTGACCCGCGACGCGACATTGACTTGAAGGTGGCCCGCCACTAGGTGCCCGGGCCACGCAATTGATCCCGCACTCCCGGTGAAGCGGCGATCGCATGGCGCATCAGGCGTCATGGTGCGGTCCCGGGGCTTTGTGAAACGCAAGTTGGAGAATTGAAGTGAGCAAGCGCTCAAGCGCCAAGTACAAGCTCGACCGCCGCATGGGCGAAAACGTCTTCGGACGGCCCAAGAGCCCGGTCAATCGTCGCGAATATGGTCCAGGCCAGCACGGCCAGCGCCGCAAGGGCAAGCTGTCCGACTTCGGAATTCAGCTTCGCGCCAAGCAGAAGCTGAAGGGCTATTACGGCGACATCACCGAAAAGCAGTTCAAGCGCACCTATACCGAGGCCAGCGCGATGAAAGGCGACGCATCGCAGAACCTGATCGGGCTGCTCGAGCGCCGGCTCGACATGATCGTCTACCGCGCCAAGTTTGCTCCGACGATCTGGGCGGCTCGCCAGCTGGTCAGCCACGGCCACATCCGGGTCAACGGCGTGAAGTGCAACATCGCGTCGCGCCGGGTTGACGTCGGCGACGTCATCGAGCTGGGGCCCAAGGCGCAGGAGATGGCGCTGGTGATCGAGGCGCAGAGCCTCGCCGAGCGCGACGTGCCTGATTACGTCGTCCCGGACGGCACCTCGAAGGTGACCTACACCCGCGTACCCACGCTCGACGAAGTTCCCTATCCGGTGCGCATGGAGCCGAACCTCGTGATCGAGTTCTACTCGCGCTAACCTTCACTGGATCGCGAACTCAAAGGGCGGCCATTGGCCGCCCTTTTTGCGTCAGTGGCCGATCGTCCGGTCGAGCAGCTCGCCCATACGGGTGAGGAATTCCTGCCTGACGCCTGAATCCTCGAGCTGGTGGTCGAGGTTCTTGTACTCGAGGAAGTCGACCTGCTTGCCGGCGCCCTTGAGCGCCGCCGCCATCTTCTGCGAGTGCCAGGCGCGGACGTTCGAATCTAGATCGCCGTGGACGAGCAGCACCGGCACCTGGATTGCCGATGCATGCTGAAGCGGCGAGCCCGCGGTGATGTGCGGGCCCGAGCCCACGAAGTCCTCGACCATTCTCGAGCTCGTGTAATTAGCGAAGTCCTGCTTGTAGAGCTGGAGGTCCGTCACCGGCGCGATGGCCACCACGGCCTTGTAGAGCGACGGATCGGTTTCCGCCTCCATCAGCGCTGCGTAGCCGCCGTAGGACCAGCCGACGATCGCGACGCGGTTGGGATCGGCGATACCTTGCGATGCAAGCCAGCGGGCGGAGGCCGCGATGTCGCTCATCGACGTCTGCCAGTTCTTGAAGCCGTTCTCGTTGAGCCACTTGTCGCCGAATCCGGCTGACCCGCGATATTGCGGCTGGAGCACCGCGTAGCCGCGCGCCGCGAGGAACTGCGACAGCCAGTCGAAGCCCCATTGGTCGCGAGAACTCGGCCCGCCGTGCGGAAGGACGATTGCCGGAAGCTGCTTGGCGTCCTTGCCGACCGGCAACGTCAGATAGCCCGGGATCTGGGCGCCGCCCGAGCCGGGAATCGTCACCGGCTTGACCTGGGCAAGGGCCCTGCCCTCGAGCTCCGGCCGCTCGAGCATCGCCTCGTTGAGGGTCTTCTTGTCGCGGTCGAAGACGTAAAAGCGTCCGGGATCGGTGTCGCTTGCGGCAACGATGAGAAGCTTTCGCCCGTCCGCGCTCGAATCGACGAAATCGACCAGCGGAAGGTTCGGGATTGCCTTGGAAAGCGATTCCGAAAGCGCCTTGAACTCGGGGTCGAAATAGACCGCGTGCCGGGTCTGGTCTGCATAAGTGTAGCCGATGACCCGCTTGCCGTCGCCAAAGCGAACGACATCGTCGATATCGACGTTGGGGTTCTCAGCGATCAACCGCTGCGCCAGGCTTCCGTCGAGCTTGATGGCGTACAACGCCTGGCGGCCGTCCTTCTTCTTGAGCGCATAGAGCGAGTCTATGTCCGCATCGACGGCAAGCGGCTGGATCTGTTCGTCGCCCGAGGTGAACTCGGAGAGAGTCTTCCAGTCGCGCGAGCTTGCCGTCCGGTAGAGATATTTGAACCGGCCACTCAGTGTGCCGTCGTGCCTGGCTTCCGCCAGCATCATGACCCGGACGTTGCCCCGCCCGTCGGTCATGTAGCTCGCCGCCGAATCGCGGGCAGTCTCGACGGAACTCACACGCAGGGATCGGGTATCGACCCGGTCGACCCCCAGGCCTTCCTTGGTCTGGATGATGTGGCTTCCGATCTTGCCTTCTTCGGGCACATATTCCCGCTCCATCAGCACGGTGCCGTCGCTTGACCCATTCCAGTCGAGGATCGAACCATCGAACTGGCGAAGGCCGGCGTCGTACCAGCTGCTCGGCTGGCCAAGCAGTTTGGCGTCCTTGCCGTCGAGATTGACCGCGATCAGCCGGCCAAAGCCCAGGATGTCGCCAGACGAGTTGAATGAGTTCCAGGTGACCCGGCAGACCGCCCGGTCGGGCGCAGAATAATTGCACCAGCGGATTTTCTCGGGAACGCCGTCGGCACCGGTCATGACGCTGCTCTTGCCCGTGACGAGGTTCGAGATGACCGCGTAGGTTTTCGGTCCCGGCCCCGGCGTTACGTACAACACGCTCGAACCGTCGGGAGACAGCGTCGCCTCCGACACGGCTTCGCGAGCGCCAAACGCGGCCGCATCCTCTGCAAGGCTGTGAGTCGCCTGCGCCTGCGCGGACGCACTAATCAGCGCGGCGGCCGCCACGCTCCCAAAAATCCAGTATTTCACGAACTAATCCCCCTGCCCAACTTCGGCACCGGTCCAGCTTGTCAGAAGCACCTTCAAAAACAAGGGGCTCGCCTTGGCGCGGCTGGCGGGCGTTGCTACGCGCCGGGCGATGACACAGGCACCACTTCCGGAATGGTCGCCGCACGAGGCGGTGTGGATCGGCTTTCCTTCCGATCCCGACCTGTGGCTTGCCGACCTCAAGGCGGCCGAGCGGGAGGTCGCGGACTTCGCAAAGGCGATCCACGCCGATGGGCGCGGGGAGAAAGTGTGGCTGGTCGCGAGCCACGAGGACGCAGCCGCTGCCGCTGGCGAGCTCGCGCCCTTTGCGCAGGTCATTGTCGAGCCTTTCGGCGACATCTGGTTTCGCGACACGGGTCCCATCGTGGTCGGCTCAGGCAAGGACCGGCGAGCGCAGGGCTTCCGGTTCAACGGCTGGGGCGGCAAATATGAACTCGCCGGCGACAACACGGTGGGCGAGCGGCTCGCCGGGCATGCCGGCTTGCCCTACCGCCAGGCCGAGTGGATCCTTGAGGGCGGAGCGATCGACCAGGACGGTTCCGGCACCGCGGTGACGACCGAGCAATGCCTGCTCAACCCCAACCGCAACCCGCGAATGTCGCGCCGCGAAGTCGAAGTGGCTCTTGCCGGCGACCTTGGGTTCGATCGCGTGATCTGGCTCGGCGAAGGATTGGCCAACGATCACACCGACGGCCATGTCGACAATCTCGCTCGCTTCGTCGCTCCGGGGCGGATCGCGATCCCGACGCCGGCGAAGGACGATCCGAACACGGCAGTCTTCCGCGACGCGGCTCGCCGGCTGCGCGAGACCAGGCTCGATGTCGTCACCTTGCCTTCGCCCGGCGCGCTCGTGAACGACGAGGGCGATCTCATCCCTGCCAGCTACATGAACTTTTACATTGGCAATGCCGCTGTCGTGGTTCCGCAATATGGAGCGCCCAACGACCGCGCCGCGGTCAAGGTCGTCCAGGCGCTGTTCCCCCACCGCGTTGCAATCGGCCTTCGAGCCGACCACATCCTCACCGGCGGTGGAAGCTTCCACTGCATCTCGCAACAGGTCCCGGCATGAGCAAGATCACCGTCGCCGCGCTGCAGCTCGCCTTTGGCGAAGACATTGACGCGAACATCCGCGCCGTCAGCGACCTGGTGCGCGACGCCCATTCGCGTGGCGCCGAGGTCGTTCTTCCGCCCGAGCTGTTCGAAGGACCCTATTTTTGCCGCGAGGAAGACGAGAGCCTGTTCGCCAACGCCCGTCCGGTTGCCGAACATCCGTCGGTGGTGGCGATGCAGAAGCTCGCGGAAGAACTGAAAATCTGGATCCCGACGAGCTTCTTCGAGCTCGACGGGCCCCATCATTACAACAGCCTGGCGATGATCGACCCGGACGGAAAGGTCGCGGGAGTCTATCGAAAGAGCCACATTCCCGACGGCCCCGGATACGAGGAGAAGTTCTATTTCCGGCCGGGCAATACCGGCTTCAAGGTATGGCAAGGCCCACACCGCTCCACGCTCGGCGTCGGCGTTTGCTGGGACCAATGGTATCCGGAAACCGCACGCGCGATGATGCTGATGGGTGCCGACATCCTCTTCTACCCGACAGCGATCGGCACGGAACCGCACGACCCCGACCTCGATACCTCACGCCTCTGGCGGCGGGCGATGATCGGCCACGCAGTCAGCAACGTCGTCCCGGTCGTGGCAGCCAACCGCATCGGCACCGAGGGCGGCCAGCGCTTCTACGGCCACAGCTTCATCTGCGATGAGCGCGGCGACATCCTCGCCGAGTTCGGGGCCGGGGAAACGGGCGCGATCGTGGCGACTCTCGACCTCACCGCAGCGAAGAAGCACCGCGCCGCCTTCGGCTTCTTCCGCGACCGAAGGCCGGAGCTTTACGGGCGGCTCACCGAGGACATTTGAACGCCAGCGCCCGCTCGAACACGCCCTCGAACATCTCCCGGGTCAGCCTGCCGGTGTTCGTGTTCTGCCGCGAGCAATGGTAGGTCGAGAGCAGGACTCGTCCGTCGAGCGCGGTGGCCTCGGCGCCATGCGCGAACTTCGATCCGGGCCATAGGCCGAGGGCCTTTGCCGCGGCCACGTGCGCGATCTGCCCGAGTGCAACGACCACCCGCACTCTTGGCAAGTTCGCCAGGGCCGCTTCGAGATAATGGCCGCAGGTGGCGATTTCTTCGGGGGTCGGCTTGTTGGCCGGCGGCAGGCATTTGACCGCGTTCAGCACCACAGCGCCTTCCAGTTTCACGCCGTCATCGACGTCACCGCGATATTCGCCTTTCGCCAGGTCGAACTTGAGAAGGGTCGAGTAGAAGATCTCGCCCGAATAATCGCCGGTGAACGGCCGGCCCGTGCGGTTTGCGCCCTTCCTCCCCGGAGCCAGACCAACGATTGCAATCCATCCTTCCGGGTCGCCGAAGACGGGCACCGGCGCGTTCCACCATGCTGGATATTCGGCGCGAAGTTCCTCGCGCAGCCTGACCAGCCGCGGGCACAGGGGGCAGTCACGCGGAGCCTCTGCCTGCGGGATCGGAGACAGGTCGGCGGGGCTGGCGAACGCCATCGCGCTGCCGTAGGCGAGCGGCGGTGTCAGGCGCAACGCACCTCTACGCCATCGCCATCGGCTCCAACCGGCCGCACGGGCGCTTCGGCCGCCCGCCACAGGTGGTCGAATCGGCCATCGCCAGGCTCGACGAGGATTTCGGCCTGTTCGACGCCTCGCTTATCCTTCTCAACAAGGCGCAGGGCGGCGCCGGCCGCGATTTCGCCAACGCCGTCGCGCTTGTCGAAAGCGACCTCGACCCGCCGGAGATGCTCCGCTCGCTGAAGAAGCTCGAGCGCGAGTTCGGCCGCCGCCGAGGCCGCCGCTGGGGCTCGCGGGTGCTCGACCTCGATATCGTCGACTGGAGCGGCGGGCGCTGGCGTTCGCGTTCCCTTACGGTCCCGCACGGGGCTGTGGCGGAGCGTGCGTTCGTTATCGAGCCACTGGCCAGCATTGCTCCGAGCTGGCGGCTCGAGGCGCCGCTGACCGCTCGCCACCTCGCGCATCGCCTTGCCCGAAGGCGTCCCCGGCGGTAACGCGCCCTCGCTGGTCGGGCCCTTAGCTCAGTTGGTAGAGCAACTGACTTTTAATCAGTAGGTCGCTGGTTCGAATCCAGCAGGGCTCACCAGCACCAAATCCCAAGAAGGAACCAGCTAAGTCTTTGTTCAACGGATCGGACAAGCCGATCCTTGGGGTTCGAATCCAGCAGGGCTCACCAGCACTTCCGCAGCCACAGTGGATTGACGGACGCCGCGCTTAGCGCGCTGCCATCCGCACCGCATCGATGCTTCCCGTTTCCGGCAGCATCACGCGCAGCTTCTTGTTCGCGAAGTCGATCGAGACCTTCTTGAACGCGCGCAACGCATTCATGCCAAGCAAAAGCGCCGGATGCTTGTCGAGGCCGAGCTGCCGGAAAGTGTGCGCGTCGGCGAAGACCACGGCGAGGTTGGTCATTGTGACGTCGCCCATCTCCAGCTTCTTCACGAACGTATATTGCCCGTGGAGCAGGTCGCCGGTGACCGATTCCAGCTCGACTCCGCCGCCGTTCCTGAGGAGGCCGTCGTTCTGCAGCCGCTGGCGGAGCGCCTCGTTGCCGACACACACCTCCGAGCCGGTGTCCAGAACGACCGTTATGCTGTTCCGGTCGGCCTTGGCGTTGGTGACGATGAGGCGGCCGTTCTTCAACCGGCCGGTAACGACGATCGTCGCGTCATCGCTTGCCAGGCGCTGCTCCGACGGCACGATGGTCATCATGTTCTTGTCGAAGTCGAACATGACTCGCTGCGAGTGGAGCGAGTCGGTCCCGAGGATTCCGTCCGCGCCCATCCTGGCCGCATCCAAAATCGGAGCATCGACGATCGTCAGGTCCCTCCTGCTGAGCTGGAGACTGGGTACGGTCGCGGTGCGGACGCTGCTCATCCCGGTCATCGAATGGAGCGACGCATTGTCGCCGACGACGAGGCCCAACTGCGCTGCGACGTCGCTTGAGATCGCGGTCCTGTCGGCGCCGGTGTCCACGAGGAAGCGGAACGGTCCGCTTCCGCCGACCCTCACCGCGACCGTCATCCGGTCGTTGACGTCCTTGCGCATCTTCACGTCGTCGGCCTGGGTCGTGCGGTCGACCTCCTGAATTTGCCGGACGGTGTCGAGGATGTTGGTCATGGGCTGTTGCGGGGCGGCTGCGAGCGGAGCCGCCGACAGCAGGAGGAAGGGGATCAGGAAAGCTGTGCGCATCGACCGGTCTCCGTTTCGAAGCCGCTGTACACCGGGTCGGAAGCGGGCGCTACATTGCCTCGCCGTAACGACCGACTCGCACATCCGATAACTTATGATAACGACGACGACGTGGGTGACTTTGCGTATCGAGGCACCATGGACGAGTGGGAAAGCAGCTTCGTGGAAAAAAGCGCGAGACGGCACCGGAAGTCCCGTCGCCGGCGCATCATTCGACGGACGATCGTGATCGCCTCTGTCTCGGCCGCGATTCTCCTCGCGCTATGGCTCTTCGACAATCTCACCAGCAGCGCTCCCGACCTGGCGACGGGAAGGGTGCACGGATCCCGCCGTTAGGGACTTTTTAGCTGTCTGAAGCGCAGGCTCGCGACTGCAATTGCCGGATCTTCGAATGGCTGAACCGCAACTGGTCACAACCTTCGTCATGGGGGCTCGCCTCCCGTGGCCGGACGAGTGCGCGGTCAAGGACAACAACGGGCCGTTCGAGGAAGGCGTGATCCACGATTCCGGATTTCGGCAATCGTGCACCATCCGAAAAATCTCCGCGCTCGGCGCGACCGTCCGCTCCAAGGTCCAGCAGGCGCCGGGCGAGCAGGTGGTGGTCGAGCTTCCCAACGGCCAGCGGGCGCCGGCAACCGTCGAGTGGGTCGACGGAGGCGAGAGCGGAATGCGCTTCGCCAAGCCGATCGACGTCATGGCGCTGATCAACCGCAATCTCGTCAGCCAGCCGATCGAGCAGCGGGCAATGCCGCGCGTCGAGATCCGTTGCGCCGCCTACGTAAAGCGCGGCGAGGATTATCTCCCGGCGACTGTCCGCAACGTATCCGCCGGCGGACTCCAGGTCGAAGGAGACTCGATGCCGCCGGTGGGAAGCTACGTTTCGGTGTTCATCGAGAGCCTCAACGTCCCCCCCGGCGAGGTCGCGTGGCAGAAGGACAATCTGGCCGGGATCGAGCTTCTGGAGGAACTGAGCTGGTCCTCGATCATGCCGTGGATCCGCGACCAGGTGCGACGGCAGCCGCAATAGCGGCCGTTTCAGCTGTCACGCTAACCCGTTTGTGCTCCGGTACGAGGGATCAAGCAGATCCTGAACTTCCGCGTGCTCCTTCATGTAGCGCGTGAAGAAGGGGCAGATGGGGATGACCTTGAGGCCACGCTCGCGGGCGGCCGCGAGTCCGGCGACGATCAGCCTGGTGCCGATGCCCTTCCCTCCGTGCGCTTTGGGAACTTCGGTGTGAGTGAACATGATGCGCCCTTCGGGCAGCGTATATTCGGCTATCGCGAATTGACCGTCGCCGAGGTCGATTTCGAAGCGGTGGCGGGCAGGATTGTCGCGGACAATCAAGTCGTCGGTGGGCATGCGCTTTGCCTAACGACTTTGGGGCGCGAAGGCCATCCGAAGGCCGCCAATCCAGGGAGCCGCGGGATCACGGCTTTGGCGCAGGTTCCCGGTACCAGTCGGACCACTCCGCCGCCTGGCGCGGCGAATAGAAAAGAAACTCGACTGGTTTGCTGCGCAAAGCGGTCCTGTGCGCAGGCCAGCCCACCATGTCGTCTCGTTTTGCCGTCGGCACGCCGTAGGCACTCGTCATCGCATCGAGCGCCGCCGAATATTCGGTCGGATCGATCATCACCCAAACCATCTCGAGGCTGTCATCGCCCATCACGAACTCCGCATGCCGGCCGCTGTTGAAGAACCTGAACCCTTCGCAGTCGATCTGCTGCTGGTTCGATACGCCGGTCAGGAACGGCGGCCTGATCGGACGGACGGTGATCGACGCGCATTGACCGGCAAGCCTCGCCTTCATCGCCTCGACTCCGGCTCCCCATTGGATCGGCGGCGGCTCGGCCACTGAGAGGACGGGTTGCGCAGCGGAACAGCTTGCCAGAAGAATGGCTAACGGAAGCGCGATTGTCGTTCGCAGAGTCATCCCACACTCACGAAGCTATCGAGAACCTTTTTCCGGCCGGCATGCTCGAAGTCGATTTCGAGCTTGTTGCCCTCGATCGCGGCGATGGTGCCGTGGCCGAACTTTTCGTGGAAAACTCGCTGGCCCAGCGAGAGATCGTCGCGGCCCTTGTTACCGAGGCTGACGGCCGACGCCCGGGCTTCGATCACACGCTGCGGCTCGCTGTTGAACCGGCCGCCGGAGGCCGCGCGCTGCCAGCCGGGACCGCGCGTGCTCGCCCGCATCGACTGCGCGGGGCCCAGGTGCGCGAACGGGTCGGCGCGTTCCGACCATTGCGCCCGCCACAGGCTCTCGCCGCCGCTCATGGTCGTTTCCTGGTCGATATGGTCTTCCGGAAGCTCGGCAACGAACCGGCTCGGGAGCGAACTGGTCCACTGGCCGTAGATTCGGCGGTTGGCTGCGTGGAGGATGGTCGAGCGGCGGCGAGCACGGGTGATCGCGACGTAGGCCAGGCGCCTCTCCTCCTCCAGTGACGCCAAGCCGCCTTCGTCGAGCGCGCGCTGCGACGGGAAGATGCCCTCCTCCCAGCCCGGCAGATAGACGGTGTCGAATTCCAGCCCCTTGGCTGCGTGGATGGTCATGATCGTGACCTTGTCCCGGTCGCGGTTCTCGTCATTCTCCATGACGAGGCTGACGTGCTGGAGGAAACCGGACAGGTTGTCATATTCCTCCATCGCGCGGGCGAGCTCCGCCAGGTTTTCGAGCCGGCCGGCGGATTCGGCGGAGCGGTCGGCCTGAAGCATCGCGGTGTAACCGCTTTCGTCGAGCACGGTTCGCGCGAGCTCGGCGTGCGGCACCTGGTCGGACATCTGCCGCCAGCGGGCGATGTCGGCGATGAACCGGCCGAGCGGGTTTCGGGCGCGGGCCTGGAGCTCGTCGCTGTCCAGTAGAGAGGCGGCGGCGATCAAAAGCGGCTGCTGGCTGGAGCGGGCGTGCGCATGGATGATCGCCAGCGCCTTGTCGCCGAGCCCGCGCTTGGGCTGGTTGACGATGCGCTCGAACGCGAGGTCGTCCGCCGGTTGGTGGATGAGGCGAAGATAAGCGAGCGCGTCGCGGATCTCGGCGCGCTCGTAGAACCGGAATCCTCCTATGATCTGGTACGGCAGGCCGATCGCGATGAAGCGCTCCTCGAACTCGCGGGTCTGGAACTGCGCGCGGACGAGGATGGCGATGCTCGACAGCATCTGCCCGCGTGCCTGCATCCCTTCGATCTCTTCGCCGACCCGGCGCGCTTCCTCCGGGCCGTCCCACACCCCGATCACGCGGACCTTCTCGCCCTCCCCCGCATCGGTCCACAAGGTCTTGCCGAGCCGGCCGGCGTTGTTTGCAATCACGCCGTCGGCGGCCGCGAGGATGTGGCTTGTCGAGCGGTAATTCTGCTCCAGCCGGATGATCTTCGCGCCCGGAAAATCCTTTTCGAACTTGAGGATGTTGGCGACCTCGGCTCCTCGCCACGAATAGATGGACTGGTCGTCGTCGCCGACGCAGCACAGGTTGCGGCGTGGCTCGGCGAGCAGCTTGAGCCATTCGTACTGGCCGCTGTTCGTGTCCTGATATTCGTCGACGAGGATATATTTAAAACGGTCGCGGTAGCTTTCGAGGACGTCGGGCTGGGTGCGGAAAATCACCAACATGTGCAGCAGGAGGTCGCCAAAGTCGCAGGCGTTGAGCGTCTTCAGCCGCTCCTGGTAAGCCACATAGAGCTCGCGGCCGCGGCCGGGCCCGAAGCTTTCCGCTTCGCCCGCGTCGACCTGTTTGGGGGTCCAGCCGCGGTTCTTCCAGCGGTCGATCATCCCGGCAAGCTGGCGCGCCGGCCAGCGTTTCTCGTCGAGGCCCGAGGCGACGATCAGCTGCTTCATCACCCGAAGCTGGTCGTCAGTGTCGAGGATGGTGAAGTTCGACTTGAGCCCGACGACTTCGGCGTGGGCCCGGAGCATCCGTGCGGCGACGGAGTGGAAGGTGCCGAGCCACGGCATGCCTTCGATGGCTCCTCCGGAGACTGCCGACACGCGCTCTTTCATCTCGCGGGCGGCCTTGTTGGTGAATGTGACGGAGAGGATCTGGCTGGGCCAGGCGAGGCGACTGGCGATCAGGTGCGCCAGGCGCGCGGTCAGCGCCGCCGTCTTGCCAGTGCCCGCGCCGGCGAGGACGAGCACAGGCCCTTCGGTCGTAAGCACGGCCTCGCGCTGGGGCGGGTTCAGGCCGTCGAGATAGGGCGCGTCGGGGGCGATTTGCGGCGATTCAGGCACCCCGCCGAGGTAGGACCGGGGGAACGAAACGGCAACCGATGAACAGCCGTTGGACAGACCCGGAGAAGGTTCCAAGGGTTGTTACCGATATCCCCGTTATCCACAGCTTTGCACCCGCATTTTTCGCTTGGCGCGACTCGGAAACGGGGTTCAGTGTCTGCCTTGTGATCGGGGCGGCGGTCCCGGCCTCATCGGAAGACCGGCAACGGAATGAAGATGCGGCAGGTGGCCAAAGGTCCGATCTCCGCGGCAGGCAATGTTGAGGCTCTTTCGGGAGCGGATGCGGGGCCAGCCGGGACGAGGCGCCGGAAGAGATGATCTTTCGACAGCGCGACGCGGCTTCAACGGCCTTCGGGCCGAGGGGGCAAAGCGGGACGCAGTTGAGGATCATCCCAAGAAGGGCCGCGGAACATCGGTTGGCTTTGACTTTCGGGTCAGGCCGGGCGGCACGAAACAGAAGCGAGGCTTCGGCTGGCGCACTGGAGTAGAGGTCGCTGGGCTCCTCCTTGGAGGGAGCTGTCGGTGGGAAGCGACGCCTGAGCTGGTGAGCCGGAGTTCAGGATTGGGTTCCCCTGGAACCTGGTAATGAGTTTCGGCAGATCCTTCGCTCGGTGCAGTGGGGGCTGGCAGCGATGCCGGCCCCCATTTCGTTTGGCGCCTGCCGCTTCGAGCCGCGGTCACAGCTTTTCTCTCCTCACTGCTTCCAACCGGTGCAAGCGGGACCAATTTCCGATTTGCGCGTTACAGGCAAAGGCGGCGGCAATGTCGCAGCCGGAGCGGGCACGATAGGAGAGTCACTCGTGCTTGCTCTTGCCGCGCTTATGCTCGCTGCAGCCTCCCCCAGCTCCGCCGAGGCGCTCGCCTCGAGCTCTCCATGGTGGGAGAAATTCACCTTCACGATGAGCGCCGACGGAGTGCAGCAGGCGTGCAACTATGAAGCGAGCACGGCGATACCTGGCGCCAGAGGCTGCGATTCGAGCAGCGATCGGTCGAGCCTTCAACACAAGGCGCGAGCTTCGAGCGGCACCTACACGAAGATCACCTTTGAGCGCCGCTTCACGCCCGGGACCGAGCCGACGCGCGTATCCCTGGAAACCGGCGACACGTTGCTCGGCGGCGAGCTGATGGCGCTTGCCATCGATGGCAACGGCAAGGTCAACAAATGCGAGATCGTGGGAGCGTCGGGCGAGATGAGGCCGCCCTACGGATGCGACGAAGCGCTCCTGGAGAAGTTCGAGGCGGCTGCAGGGTCGGGCCAGGCAAGGCGCGGATTCATGACCGTGCTGGTCTACGGCCACGAGGAATATCCGGTCTGAAACCAGCGGTTGCGACATAGGTCTTGCGAAAGGCCATCGACGGGACGACGATGACTGGGCTCGGGAGCTGGGGGTACATCGTTGTTCAGCCTAGGCTTGGCGTTTCTGGCCGCGTCCGTAGCGGCGCCCGAAGCTGCGAGCGGAGGCCCGCGGCTCCTCAACGTCGGCGAACTGGTGACCGCGGACGATTATCCGCTCACCTCCCTGCGCAAGGATGAACAGGGCGACGTCACCGTCAGGGTCCAAGTGGACGAATCGGGCGCCGTTACATCCTGCAAAGTCGCGATTTCGTCTCGCCATGCGACGCTCGACGAGCAAACCTGCTCGCTGTTTCGATCAAGGGCCAGGTTCGCGCCCAAACGGGATCGAAGGGGCCACGCGGTAAGCTCCAGCTACACGCAAACGATCCACTGGCGACTTGCCGGCGAAAAATCCGAGCCGGTGCCACGTCAAGCCTGGATGCTGCGGACGACTTTATCCGTGAACAAGCAAGGACAAGTCGCGGAGTGCAAGATTGAGGCAACCGGCCTCGGGGCCCCTACAGCCGCCTGTGCGGCGCTCCTGGCGATCGCTCACGCTGCGTCGGGCACGCCATCCGATGGGAGGGGCATCGCCGCGTATGCGATCAGCGAAGTCTATTTCTACCCGGTTCCTGCGGACAGGGTTGCGGAACCTTTGGGGCTGTCGGATGCCAAAGAGGCCGCACGCCAAGTGAGCAGCGTGACTATTGCCCCGGATGGGGCGGTTACCGCTTGCCTGGGGGTGCGTTACAGTGGCTTGGCATCCTCCGAGCAGGATGCCTGCCGGACAATATCGGCCGGCCGCTTCATGCCCTCTGCGACGTCCGCCGACCTACACGGAACAGTCATAGTCATAATGTACGTCCGAGTGCGGTCCATTAGCTGACGCAGGGGCCTCATGGCTTCCGGCGGACTGCCCAGACGAATGCGGACACGCTGCTGATCAGTGCAGCGACGGCGACGATTGCGGCGGGATCGAGAACAAGCATGACAGCGACTCCAACGGAGTCACTGTTCCCTATTTGTTCCTACACTGCAATAGGAAATTTCCTATCGTGGCAGGTCGGCGAGATTTCGATCCGCAAGCACGAATCGGCAGCAACTTGCCCTCTAAGCCACTGTCGCATATAGCGCGCGCCGTCCGGCGGAGGCTGTATTCGAGCATCCGCGGCAGCCCGTCACATGGCGAGCGCGTACGGTGGTCGGGAAGAACCGGCACTGTCACGCGCTCTTTTCCGTGAACGGCTGTATCGGGCGCCGCCTCCGGATGGGCCGGTGGCGGCAGTCGGGATCAACCAGGTCCGCATGTGGAAGCTGCGCCATGGTGGCGCGACGCGGCAGGCCGATTTGAAGAACTGAAAGACACATCTTTTATGGCCACAACGGCATTTCCGACCCGCGACGAATTCGCGGCCCTTCTGAACGAGAGCCTCGGCGGCGAGGACGAAAGCTTCGAAGGCAAGGTCGTCAAGGGCACCGTCACCGCGATCGAAAACGACATGGCGGTGATCGACGTCGGGTTGAAATCGGAAGGCCGGGTAGCGCTTCGCGAATTCGCGGCCCCCGGGCAGAAGGCCGAGCTGGCAGTCGGCGACGAGGTCGAGGTTTTCGTCGACCGGGTCGAAAATTCTCACGGCGAAGCGATGCTGTCGCGCGACCGCGCACGCCGCGAAGCCGCATGGGACAAGCTCGAGAAGGAATATGAGGCCGGCAACCGCGTCGACGGAGTGATCTTCGGCCGGGTCAAGGGCGGCTTCACGGTCGACCTCGGCGGCGCAGTGGCCTTCCTTCCCGGAAGCCAGGTCGACATCCGTCCGGTCCGCGACGTCGGCCCGCTGATGGATGCGCCCCAGCCGTTCCAGATCCTCAAGATGGACCGCCGCCGCGGCAACATCGTCGTTTCGCGCCGCGCGATCCTGGAAGAGACCCGCGCCGAGCAGCGCAGCGGCCTCATCCAGTCGCTGACCGAGGGCCAGGTCCTCGACGGCGTCGTCAAGAACATCACCGACTATGGCGCGTTCGTTGACCTGGGCGGAATCGACGGCCTGCTCCACGTCACCGACATTTCGTACAAGCGGGTCAACCACCCGTCCGAGGTCCTGAACATCGGCGACACGGTGAAGGTGCAGATCATCCGCATCAACCGCGAGACCCAGCGGATCAGCCTGGGGATGAAGCAGCTGGAAGCCGACCCGTGGGAAGGTGCCGCAGCCAAGTATCCGATCGACGGAGCGTTCCGTGGCCGGGTGACCAACATCACCGAATATGGCGCCTTCGTCGAGCTCGAGCCGGGGATCGAGGGCCTCGTCCACGTCTCCGAGATGAGCTGGACGAAGAAGAACGTTCACCCGGGCAAGATCGTCAGCACTTCGCAGGAGGTGGACGTGAAGATCCTCGAGGTCGACGAGGAAAAGCGCCGGATCTCGCTGGGCCTGAAGCAGGCGCAGGCCAATCCCTGGGCCGAGTTCGCCGAGAAGTACCCGGTGGGAAGCCAAGTCGAGGGCGAGGTCAAGAATTCGACCGAGTTCGGCCTGTTCATCGGCCTTCCCGGCGACGTGGACGGAATGGTCCACATGTCGGACATCGCCTGGGGCGTGTCGGGCGAGGAAGCGCTGGCGCTCCACCACAAGGGTGAGACCGTCAAGACCGTCGTTCTCGACGTCGACGTCGAGAAGGAGCGCATTTCGCTCGGCATGAAGCAGCTCGAGCGCGGCGGAGTCGGCGGCGGAGCTGCGACAGGTGGCGGAACCTCGGGCGCCGGCGGCGTCAAGAAGGGCGACATCGTCACCGTCGAAGTCATGGACGTGAAGGACGGCGGGCTCGACGTTCAGGTCGCCGAGAGCGGCGTGACCGGCTTTGCGAAGCGCACCGACCTTGGCCGCGACCGCGACGAGCAGCGCCCCGAGCGCTTCCAGGTCGGTCAGAAGTTCGACGCGATGGTGACCGGCTTCGACCGGTCGAAGAAGCCGAACTTCTCGATCAAGGCGATGCAGATCGCGGAAGAGAAGCAGGCGGTCGCCCAGTACGGGTCGTCCGACAGCGGTGCGTCGCTCGGCGACATCCTTGGGCAGGCGCTCAAGGAAGCCGAGTCCAAGAAGACGACAAAGAAGAAGAAGTAGGCATTGCATGGGCTTGCGCGGTCGGGACTTTCCTGACAGCGTGAGCCCAGCCCGCCTGATGGGGGGCAAGCCGAATCTGACGGGGACTCGCCAATGATCCGTTCCGAACTGGTCCTGAAGCTTTGCCAGGACTTTCCCGACCTCACGCAGCGCGAGGTCGAATCTGTCGTCGGCGCTGTCTTCGATTCGATCACCGATCAGCTCGCCCAAGGCGGGCGCGTGGAGCTTCGCGGCTTCGGCGCCTTTTCCACCCGCAAGCGCGATGCCCGCCTCGGGCGCAACCCGCGGACCGGGGAATCGGTCGAGGTAGACGCCAAGCGCGTGCCCTATTTCAAGCCGGGCAAGGAAATGCGCGAGCGGCTGAACATCAACGAGGTCGCTGCGGAATTATAACGTTCCGGGCCACCGCGGACGTGGCGGAACGGTAGACGCTGGGGACTTAAAATCCTCTTCCCCCAACGGGGAGTGTGGGTTCGACTCCCACCGTCCGCACCAGCATCAAAATCCAGGGCATGCCGGGGGCATGCCGATTCGATGCCCATCGACTCAGCATTTGAGCCTCCCTCCGCGTCCCAATTTTGGACGGCCGGAGCCATGTCCTCAAATCGGCTGTTGAACATGGTTAAATGGCCGTTAAGCATTTCCCCATGGCTCACGCCCGCACCGCGATTGCCGCAAATCCGCGCCAGTTCGGCCGCGCTCGTCCGTGGCTGCTCGAGGCGCCGGCCGAAACGCGCTGGAGCCTGTCGGACGACGCAAAGCTGTTTGCCGCGACCTTCCTGGGCGGCTTCCTGTTCGTTTCCATCCTGATCGCGTAGAATCGCCCTTCCGTCCAAGCACGGGAGAATTGCGATGACCGCGTTCAATGCCGTCCGGTTCAGGGTGAAGCCGGGACGCGACGAAGACTTCCTCCAGGCGCACCGGAACATCGATTCTAACTGGCCCGGGATGAAGTCGGCCAACATCTTCAAGACCGGCGACCACGATTATTGCATCGTCGCCGAGTGGACCGACATGGATAGCCTTGCGGCCGCTCGCCCGGAGATGATCGCGACGCTCGATACGTTCCGCGACACGCTCGAGGATCTCGGCGATGGTCGAGGAGTCACGGATCCCGTGTCGGGTCCGGTCGTCCTTGAGCTGAAATAACCGGACCGTAGTCCAGCTCAGTCGCAGGCCTGGTGAAGCTTCCAGCCGAGCCAGGCGGCGACGACGCACATCGCCGCAACCAGAAGCAACTGACCCACCGGGCCGATGCCGAGGCTCGACAGGCCGAACGCGAGCAGGGCGCCGACTACCATCGCGCCGGAATTGACGATGTTGTTGGCTGCAACGGTGCGCGCCGTCTGGGTCTTCGGGACGGTGGTGGTGAGGAAGGCGTAGAGCGGCACCACGAACATTCCGCCGGTGATGGCGACTCCCAGCAGGCACAGGATCATCGGCCAGGCCATGGGATTGAACAAGAAGTTGCCGAGCGTCGTCAGCTCCGCGCCATGATCGCCCCATGTCAGCGAAACGAAGTGCAGAAGCACGACGAAGACGCCCATGAAGAGCACCGAGGGCGGAGCGAAGCGGGCCGACACCTCGCTCTTCAGCATCCTGTTGATCGCGACCGAGCCGATGGCGATTCCGATCGAGAAGATGGCGATGAACATGCTCGCCACCTGCTCATTGGCGCCGAGCACGTTCTTCACCAGCGGGGGGAAGATGATGATCAGCACCGCCCCGATCGTCCAGAAGAAGCTGATCGCGAGGATCGCCAGGAACAGCCGGCGGATGTGCATCGTCGCGCTGACCAGCTCGATCGACGCGTGGACGATGTGCCAGGTGATCGGAAGCCTCTCCGCCGCCGGGGGCGCGGGCGGAACCTGCCGGCCGGCGAGATAGCCGAGAAAGGCAAAGCCGAGCACCGCGAATGCGGCGAACTCCGCGCGCGAAGCGAGGACACCGGCAAGGATCGTGCCGAGAAGGATGGCGATATAGGTTCCCGCCTCGACCAGCCCTGTCCCGCCGAGCACTTCGTCCTTGTGCAGGTGCTGCGGAAGAATCGCATATTTGATCGGACCGAAGAACGTCGAGTGGACGCCCATCGCGAAGACCGCTGCGAGCATGAGCGGGATATTGGCCAACAACAACCCTGCCCCGCCGACGATCATGATCCCGATCTCGGCGAGCTTCACCAAGCGGATGAGCCGCGCCTTGTCGTGGTCGTCGGCGAGCTGGCCGGCAAGGGCCGACAGCAGGAAGAACGGAAGGATGAAAAGAGCCTGGGCTATCGCGCTGAACTGAAACTCTTTCGCCGGGTCCGAATAGAGTTGGTAAGTGACGAACAGGACCACCGCCTGCTTGAACAGGCTGTCGTTGAACGCGCCGAGGAATTGCGTCGAGAACAGCGGCAGGAACCGCCGCGCACTCAGCAGGTGTCTGACATTCTGGATCAAGGAAGGCGGGCGCCGGGTCGCATTGTTTCGGGGCTGCGGAATAGCCAGCTTTGCGCAAGTCGCCAAACGCTATAACTCTGCGCCTCGCCGATGCTGACCGTTCCCAACCTGCTGACCCTTTCGCGGATCTTCGCGGTCCCGATCCTGGTGTTCCTCCTGTGGCAGCCCCGGCCGATCGATTATGCGATCACCTTCGTCCTCTACTGCATCGTCGGCATCACCGATTATTTCGACGGCTATCTCGCTCGCGCGCAGGGCCTGACATCGAAGCTGGGCCAGTTCCTCGACCCGATTGCCGACAAGATCATGGTGGCATCGGTGATCATCATGCTGATGGCCTCGCGAAAGGCCGACGGAAACCCGCCGATCCTCCAGGACGTGAACATCATCCCGGCTCTGATCATCCTCCTTCGCGAGATGATCGTGTCCGGGCTTCGCGAATTCCTGGCTGAGCTTCGGGTGTCGATGCCTGTCAGCCACCTCGCCAAATGGAAGACGACGTTCCAGCTGGTTTCGCTCGGAGCGCTGATCCTTGGCGGAGCGATGCCGCAAGAGCCATGGGTGCACGTCGTCGGCGTGATCAGCCTGTGGGCAGCGGCCGCACTGACGCTCGTTACCGGCTACGATTATCTTCGCATCGGCCTCAAGCACATGGATTAGCCGGCAGCGGCCGGTCACTAATCGATTTTTGCGCTCAACCTGACCGCTATTCCTCGTTTCCGTCGCTCAATCGGAAGGCCTAGACCCGCCGGTTCACGCGCGAGGAGGACAGACGATGGATGCGAAGACAGGCGGCGATCCGCTTCACGGCAGCCCGATGCAGCAAGGCGCGGCCCTGCGCTCCCTTCTCGGCCGGACCAACCGCGACTGGTGGCCGGAGATGCTCGCCACCGAAATCCTCAATCCCAACGGTCCATCGAACCCCTATGGCGACGACTTCGACTACGCCGAGGCGTTCAACGCCCTCGACTATCACGCGGTCAAGGCGGACCTCACAGCGCTCATGACCGACAGCCAGCCATGGTGGCCGGCCGATTATGGCCATTACGGCCCGTTCTTCATTCGCATGGCGTGGCACGCGGCGGGGACATACCGCACCGCCGACGGCCGAGGCGGCGCCAACAGCGGGCAGCAGCGCTTCGCCCCGCTCGATTCCTGGCCGGATAACGGCAATCTCGACAAGGCCCGCCGCCTGTTGTGGCCGATCAAGCAGAAATACGGGAAGAATCTCAGCTGGGCCGACCTGTTCATCCTCGCGGGCAACGTCGCCATCGAGAGCATGGGCGGTCCGACCTTCGGCTTCGGCGGCGGCCGTGCCGACGTCTACGAGCCCGAGCGCGACATCTACTGGGGCAGCGAGGACAAGTGGGTCAACGAAGGCGTGCAAACCCGCGTCGCCCCCGAGCACGGCATGCACGAGCTCGAAGGCCCGCTGGCCGCGATCCAGATGGGCCTGATCTACGTCAACCCCGAAGGCCCGGGCGGCAATCCGGACCCGCTGCAATCGGCGCGCGACATAAAGGTCACTTTCGAGCGCATGGCGATGAGCCACGAGGAAACCGTCGCGCTCACCGCGGGCGGGCACACCTTCGGCAAAGCCCACGGCAACGGCGATCCGTCGAAGCTGGGCCCGGCGCCGGCAGGCGGCGACCTCGTCGCGCAGGGCTTCGGGTGGGTCAGCCAGAACGAGAGCGGCTGCGGCCAGCACACCGTGACCAGTGGCATCGAGGGCTCGTGGGTCAACACGCCGACGAGCTGGAGCGAGAACTACTTCCGACTGCTGCTGGACTACGAATACGAGCTGGTGACCAGCCCGGCGGGCGCGAAGCAGTGGCAGCCAATCGATCAGAAGCCCGAGGACATGGCTCCGGCCGCGTGGGACCCGAACATCAAGGTCCCGACGATGATGACCACCGCTGACATGGCGCTGAAGATGGACCCCGAGCTTCGCCAGTATTCGGAGAAGTTCCGCAACGACCACGAGGCGTTCAAGGACGCGTGGGCGCGCGCCTGGTTCAAGCTGACCCACCGCGACATGGGACCGAAGGTCCGCTACCTCGGACCGGAAGTCCCTGCCGAAGACCTGATCTGGCAGGACCCGATCCCCGCCGGCACCATGCCTTCCGACGCCGACGTGGCGGCCGTGAAGGCGAAGATCGCAGACAGCGGGCTGACGGTCAGTCAGCTGATCAAGACTGCGTGGGCCTCGGCCAGCACCTTCCGCAAGTCAGACTATCGTGGAGGAGCCAACGGCGCGCGCATCCGCTTCGCGCCGCAGAGGGACTGGGAGGTTAATGAGCCCGAGATGCTGGCCAAGGTGCTGAGCACGCTCGACGGCTTGCGCGGCAACATGAGCGTTGCCGATGCGATTGTGCTCGGGGGCGTGGTCGGACTGGAGAAGGCGATCAAGGACGCCGGCTTCAAGGTTCCGGTCCCCTTCGCCGGCGGCCGCGGCGACGCGACCGAGGAGCAGACCGACAGCAACAGCTTCGCGGTGATGGAGCCCGAAGCCGACGCCTTCCGCAACTACGTCGGCAAGAAGAAGCTGGCGGTGAGGACCGAGGAAATGATGCTCGATCGGGCCAGCTTGCTCGGCCTCTCGGTGCCCGAGATGGTGGTCCTAATCGGCGGCCTGCGCGTGCTGGGCGCCAACCACGGCGAACGCGGACACGGCCACTTCACCAAGCGTTCGGGCCAGCTCACCAACGATTTCTTCGTCAACCTGTACGACATGACCAACGTGTGGTCGGCAGTCGAAGGCAGCGAAGACCAGGAATACATCGCCAAGGACCGCGCCAGCGGCGGCGAGACCTGGCGGGCCACACGCGCCGACCTGATCTTCGGCTCCAACTCGGAGCTGCGTGCCGTCGGCGAGGTCTATGCCGAGAAGGGCAACGAGGAGAAGTTCGTCCGCGATTTCGTCCAAGCCTGGACCAAGGTGATGAACGCCGACCGGTTCGACTTGCGCCAGCCGGCGAAGCAACGGTCGCGGGTCAGCTGACCGCGACCGGCTGGTCGCGCGGGATGAGGTCGGCGATGATCTGCCGAAGCGCGCCGGCGAGCATCTGAAACTCCGCCTCGCGCGGGCTCGACCGGCGCCAGATGAGCGAGATCCGCCGGAACCCGTGGTCCGAGCGGAGCGGCTTGGCGTCAACGCGGGTGCCGTCGAGGATTCCCGCCTCGATCGCCATCGCCGGGATGAAGGTCACGCCGAGGCCGTTGTCGACCATCTGCACCAGCGTGTGGAGCGAGGTACCCATCATCGTCGCGTGGGCGCGAAGCTCCGGGCGGTTGCAGGCGGACAGCGCATGGTCCTTCAGGCAGTGGCCGTCCTCGAGCAGCAGCATGCGCTTCTCGTCGATCGCGTCGACCTCGACGGCCGTCCCGCTCGGCGCCTCCCCGCCCGGAAACGCGACGAACAGCCGGTCGTCGAGAAGCGGGACGCTGTCCACGTCGCCGCACGCGTAGGGCAGCGCGAGCAGGACGCAGTCGAGCTGGCCTCGGTGGAGCGCCTCGCAGGCGGCCTGGCTCGTCTCCTCGCGCAGATAGAGCTTGAGGTCCGGCCACTCGGTCCGAAGCCGCGGAAGCATGGCCGGAAGCAGGAACGGCGCGATCGTCGGGATGACTCCGAGACGCAGCTCGCCGTGGAGTGGTTTGCCCTGGGCACGGGCAAGCTCGGCAAGCTCCTCGGTCTCGCGGATCACGCGAACCGCCTTGTCGGCAATCTTCTCGCCGAGCGCAGTGAACCGTACCACCCGGCGGGTGCGCTCCACCAAAGTCACGCCGAGCAAAGTCTCAAGTTCGCGTAGAGCGGCGGAAAGCGTCGACTGGGTGACGAAACAGGCATCCGCCGCCTTGCCGAAATGGCCGTGCTCGCGAAGCGCGACCAGATATTGAAGCTGTTTCAGGGTTGGCTGGTGAACGGTCATCGTAATCGATATTTCCAATCAGTCTAACCAGTATAATAGCCTTGAACGATGAGCACCGCCACCCTAGGTGCTGCAGTGCAACATCAGTTTCATCCAGCCACTCAGGAGATTTGAATGCTTACCGTTGGCGACAAGCTGCCTTCCCTCAGCCTCCCGGTCCAGCAGGGCACTTCGGCCCTTCCCGCCGGCGAGACGATCGATCTCAGCGAGAGCAACGGAAAGTGGAAGGTTCTTTTCTACTGGCCAAAGGACTTCACCTTCGTCTGCCCGACCGAGATCGAGGGCTATGGCGAGCTGAAGAGCGACTTCGAGGATCGCGACGCGGTGCTCATCGGGGCCTCCACCGACACCGCCCACGTGCACTTCGCATGGCGCCGTTCGGATGGGCGGCTTGCCAATGCCGACTTCCCGTGGATCGCCGACAACAAGAAGGAACTGGCCGACGCGCTTGGCATCCTCGACAAGGAGGAAGGCGTCGCGCTCCGTGCCACCTTCATCGTCGATCCCGACAACGTCATCCAGCACGTCACGGTCAACGGGCTCAACGTCGGCCGCAACCCGGCGGAGACGCTGCGGGTGCTCGACGCGCTCCAGACGGACGAGCTTTGCCCGTGCAACTGGAGCCCTGGTGAAGAGGTGCTGCGCCCCGCTGCCTAAGCCCCCTCCCGGCAGCATTTTCGCAACACCTCGGGGGCGCGGGACGGCATGTTCCGCGCCCCCTTTTCACGATCGATTTTCCGGAGACCAACCATGTCCCTCAAAGCCTTTGCCGAAAGCCTTCCCGATTATGCGAAGGACATCCGGCTGAACCTCACCTCCATCCTCTCCGACGAGCTGCTGGGCGAGGAGCGGAAGAACGGGCTCCTGCTCAGCTGCGCCCACGGATCGGGATACAAACCGCTGGTCGAGGCCGCCGAGGCCGAAGTGGAAGGCAAATTGTCGGAAAGTCAGGCGAACGCCGCCCGCGGAGCCGCGGCGCTGATGGCGATGAACAACGTCTATTACCGCTTCGTCCATCTCGTCGCGAACCCGGAATATGGGACCATGCCGGCCAAGCTTCGCATGAACTTCATCGCCAGCCACGGGATCGCCAAGGAAGAGTTCGAACTCTTCAGCCTCGCCATATCGGCGATGAACGGTTGCGGCATGTGCATCGACAGCCACGAGCGCGTGCTTCTGGACCATGGAGTGAAATCCGACGTGATCCAGTCGGCGGTGAGGATTGCCGCCGTGATGAAGGCGCTCGCGACCGTTCACGCGACACTGTAGCAATCGTCACGCGAGCGCCCGATACAGTCCGTAGAGGCTCACCAGGGTTAGCAGCGCCCCGACAAAGGTCAGCAGCCGGTCGGCATTGACCCTCTTGGCGATCAAGGCCCCGAACGGCGCCGCGATGACCCCGCCGATGAGGAGGCCGACCGTCGCCGTGGTGAAGGCCTCCCAGCCGAGGGCCGCCAGGAAGGTCGCGGAAATCGTCAGGGTGACGAAGAACTCGGCCGTGTTGACCGTGCCGATCGTCCGCCTGGGATTGCTGCCCTGGACGAGAAGGTTCGAAGTTACGATCCCACCCCAGCCACCGCCGCCTGCCGCGTCGAGGAATCCACCGGCAAGCCCTAGCGGCGAAACGATCTTCGGCGTCCGTTCCGTGTGCCGGTGCATCACTCCGCGATAGAATAGGTAGACGCCCAGAGCCGTGAGATAGGCGAGCACGAAGGGCTTGGCGACGGACGCGTCGACGGCCGTTAGCACGTAGGCACCGAGAACCCCGCCGATCACGCCCGGGATCACGAGCCGGAAGAACAGCCGCCAGTCCACGTTGCGATGGGCCGTGTGGCTGATCCCGGAAACCGCCGTGGTGAAGGTCTCAGCGGTGTGGACTCCCGCGGAAGCGAGCGCGGGCGGAACGCCCATGCTGATCAGCAGCGTGCTCGAGATCTGGCCATAAGCCATCCCCAGCGCACCATCGATGAGCTGCGCGGCAAAGCCGATCAGGATGAAGGGGACGAGCACCGACGGCTCGTTCATGAGGGTTGGAATGATCGCCCGCTACTCACCCTGTTGCCGGTGCGCCACTGCACCGACGCAAGCCGGCGCACAAGCTTACCTTCTGGCAATAGCGCTCAGTCGTTCTTAGATTGGCCACGAACAGTTCAAAGGGCATGCGCTTGTTTTCAGGCCTCTTCGATTATCTTGAATCGGTGGAAGCGCGCGATCCGGCGGCGCGCTCGCATTGGGAAGTCCTGATCTATCCCGGTGCCTGGGCGCTCGTGCTTCACCGAGTCGCCCACTGGCTATACGGCGGGCAACTCTATTTCCTCGCGCGTTGCGTGAACCATTTTTCCCGTTTCCTGACGGCGATCGACATCCATCCGGGCGCCCGCATCGGTCATCGGTTCTTCATCGACCACGGCTTCACCGTGATAGGCGAGACTGCCCAGATCGGCGATGACGTGACCATCTACCAGAACGTCACCTTGGGCGGCACAAGTCCCCACACGGGGAAGGCCGGTAAGCGGCACCCGACGATCGGCGACAAGGTGGTCATCGGGTCCGGAGCGCAGGTGCTCGGTCCAATCACCGTCGGGGAGGGAGCGAGGATCGGCGCCAATGCCGTCGTCACAAGGGACGTCGCGGCCGGCGCCACCGTCGTCGGAATCCCGGCCAAGCCGGTGCCGGTCGACATCGAGACCGCTGAACCGAGGGAGTTCTTGCCCTACGGCACACCGTGCAACGAGATCGCGGACCCGGTGCTGGCCCGCCTGTGCGAGCTTGAGCGGGAGATCGTGAGACTTCGCGAGGAGGCGAAAGCGAGGACAGGCGTCAAGGAGGCGCCCGCCAGGAGCAAGCGCGCTTGAGCGTTATAGCGTCGTTTCCCAATCCCAGGGATCGGCGCCCGATCACCAGCTTCGACCGCCGCGAGCTGATGCGGATCATGGACCTTTACGGACGAATGGTCGCCGCCGGGCACTGGCGCGATTATGCGCTTGGCCACCACCCAGACATCGCGGTCTTCGCCGCCTTCCGCCGCCACGCGGAGCGGCCGGAGGTGCGCATAGAAAAGCGCCCCGAGCTTCGGCTGAAGCAGGGGGCGTTCGCGCTCGTCAGCGAGCATGGCCTGGTGATCAAGCGGGGCCACGACCTTGCTGGTGTCATGGCCCCGCTCGAACGGAGGCTTATGCGGCTGGTTGGCTGACTGCCGACCGGTCGAGAAGCGGCAGCCTGGCCCGGAGGCTTTCCGGAAGCGGCCTTACGACAACTTCGCGTGCCTGGTGCCAGAATGCCGACAGCAGAAGCAGCGACGAACCGATGACCAGCGCGGTCAGCGCGACGTTGAGCTCAATCGCCCCGAACTGCTTAAACAGCTCGTTCAGCGCGAACAGGACATAAGCGAGCGCTGAAACCAGCAGGGCACGGCGGTCGATCGCCAGGGCGGTCAGCCCGAACAGGATGTAAAGCAACACCACAACCAGGCCTTCGCCGATCCCGACATTGCCATTGTTGAGGCCGAGAAGCGCGAAGACCGGATGAGCGATCATCGGCGCCGCAAGCAGATGAAGCCAGAAGGCGACGTCCGTGCGACGCGTCACGCGGGCCGGATCGGACGAGTCCCAGCGCATCGCGAACAGGAACACCCCGACGCCGAGCAGGAGGACGAAACCGAGAACCAGATTCTCCGACTGCTCGAGCTTCGGCCCGAGCGCCGCGACGAGGAGTCCGACGGCGATCGACGCCACGGCGGCCGCCCCGGCAGCCACGGTGATCGGTACGCGGAACGTCTTCCAGTGGACCCATGCGGCAGCGGCAGCGACTGCCCCGGCAACCGCGCCGAGGACGCCCGCAAGCTGCGTGTTGTTGTCCAGCACGTCCGGCCCGACCGCAAGCACGAGAGCGAAGGCTACGGCAGCGAACACCGAGCCGACGAAGGCCAGCAACAGGATGATCGACGGAAGTGCCATCCGCCGCTTTGCGGTGAAGAACAGGGCCAGCCCCCAGCTCGTCGCAGCGACTGCGAGCGGAGCGAGGAACGACGGGCCGTCGCCGTCGACGTTGGTCTGCGCATAGGTGCCGAGCCACTGCCCGATCCACCCGACCGCGACGAGCAGGATCACTGCCGCGATTGAAACGAAGATGTCGTTGAAACCCGTTATCAGGCGAAATTGCTCTTCATCGACCGCGGGCGCGGAGCGCTGCGTTTCGATGAAGTTGCGAAGAGCGGCTGCGGATTCGGCGCTCATCGCGCCCGCGGCCACTGCATCGTCCAGGTCATTTTGACTGTACATGAGAGCACCCCTTCCGGGGGGCAAAGTACAGCTGGTGTATTATACTGTCAACACACCACCAAGTTGGCCGGCACTCCGATGGGGGAGTTGGGAACTACGGAGTGCCGGCCGTCCGTTCAGCGGCAGCGCACCCGCGATCGTTCGACGCTTCGCCCGATCAGCGCACCTGCCGCAGCTCCGATGATTGTCCCGGTCGCCCGCTCGCCATGAGTGTCGACCGCCCGTCCCACCAGCGCACCGCCCGCGGCTCCGATAATGAGGCCCGTGGTGCCGTTGGGGCGCTTGCAGCGCAGCCGCCCGTGCGAATCCCTCCACACCTTCCCGTGGTAAGCGTTGCTGCGGTGAGCCTGCGCCGGCTGAGGCACAGCGGGAATGGCGAGCGCAAGCGCTGCTGCGCCCATCATCAACTTCTTCATCAACCACCCGTGGTCTGTTGCTCTTGCCCGCTTATTGTCGAGACGCGTCAGGGCAGGCGAGGCGACGGTAAACGTTTCGGACCCGATTTACGGCGAGATGAGTCGCCAAGGCGTTCGGTGGAGTGGGATTTACGAAGGGGAGCGAGAATCGGCGGCTTTTTCCGCCCAGCGTCCGTCCTCGTTCGCCCAGTAATGCCGCTCGACATCGTCGCGGCCGGCAAGCGAGCGCCATGCCGATCGCGCCTCTTCCAGCGTGTTGGAGTCGAACAGGTAGAAGGCGCGGTGAAAGGCGAGCGCCGCGTCGCGCCACGCCCCATCGGCAATCAGCAGGTTCCGGGCGCGGTTGGCTGCGTCCGGGCTGGTGGATAGCAGGATCGGCTGGCGCGGATCCTCGCTCGCGCCCGCCATCGCGTGCGGAAGGAAGCTCGCCGGCCCTTGATCCCACAGCAGGCGGTCGAGGCGCGCGAGCTGCGTTTCGTCGTCCGCGATGACGAGCAAACGCTCCTGCTCGGCCAGAAGCTTGCCGGCCAGGCTAGCGATCACCTGTTCGATCGGGATTGCGCCGAGCTGATAGAAATCGACGCGCACCTGACGGCCTTTACGCCTCCAGGTTGGCGGCGACGAACTGGTCGATCAGGCGCACTCCGAAGCCCGTCGCACCCTTGTCGTACGTCGAGCTCGGCTTGTCCGACCACGCCATTCCGGCGATATCGAGGTGCGCCCATTTGACGCCGTCCTCGACGAACCGCTTGATGAATTGCGCAGCGGTGATCGACCCGCCTTCGCGCGGCCCGACATTCTTCACATCGGCGATCTGCGAATCGATCAGCCGGTCGAACGGCTCGGCGAGTGGCATCCGCCACAATTTGTCTCCGCTCTCCTTCGCCGCGTCGAGAAGCTTGCCCGCTAGCTCGTCGTCCGGAGTGAAGAGTCCCGCAAACTCATGGCCGAGGCTGACCAGAATCGCCCCGGTGAGAGTCGCGAGGTCGATGACGGTCGCCGGCCGGTACTTGCGCTGAACGTAGGTGATCGCATCAGCCAGGACGAGGCGCCCTTCGGCGTCCGTGTTGATCACCTCGACCGTCTGGCCGGACATGGTCGTGACCACGTCGCCGGGCCGCTGAGCGTTGCCCCCGGGCATGTTTTCGACGAGGCCACAGACGCCGATGATGTTGGCCTTGGCCTTGCGAAGTGCGAGCGCTTTCATCGCGCCCACGACGGCGCCAGCGCCGCCCATGTCCCACTTCATCGATTCCATGCCGGCAGCGGGCTTGATCGAAATTCCGCCGGTGTCGAAGGTGACTCCCTTGCCGACGAACGCGGTCGGCGTCTCGCCCTCCTTGCCGCCGTTCCACCGGAGCACCAGCAGGCGGCCGTCGCGAACTGAGCCCTGGGCAACACCAAGCAGCGCGCCCATTCCGAGCTCCTTCATCTGCTTGCCGTCGAGGACGTCCATCTCGATCCCGAGCTTGACGAGGTCGCGGCAGCGGTCGACGAAGCTTTCGGGGTAGATGATGTTGGCGGGCTCGGTGACGAGGCTGCGGGTGAGGTCGATCCCGTCGACGAGCGGCTGCCAGCGATTCTTCCACCGGTCGGCAGCTCCGTCGCCGGCGCCGACCACCGTCACCGACTTGAGTGTCGGCTTATGCTTGTCCTTGAGCTTCGTGTGGTAGCGGTCGTAGCGCCACGAGCGAAGCGCGGCGGCAAGGGCGACCCGAGCCGCCGAATCCGCATCATAGTTGAGGCCGGTTAGGTCAATGACCGCGCGGGTCTCGCCGGATTTGAGGAGGCGCGCCACTGCGGTGCCTCCTAGTTTTTCCGCGGAATCTTGAGGCGTCGAATCGCCGCCGGTGCCGACGACGAGCAGCCGGCGCGTCGTGCCGCCATCGTCGATGAACACTTCGGCAGCGCTTCCCAAATCTCCGTCGAAACGCTGACGCTCGAGAGCGGCCTCGACCTTCCCCTTGTCGCCGATCGATGACGCGGCGGGACGGGCCTTCCCCGCCGACGGGATAACCAGCGCGTAGTCCCCGTCCGGGCGGGATACGGCGAATTCAATCTTCATCGTCAATTCAGTGTCCCTGGCAAATCGTGAGTGTAAGGTTGCGCGGGCTTTAGGACGCTCGGTTACCCTTGGCAAAGGCGGCGCCGATCAGGCGTTTGCCGGATAAGGCGGGTTCCCGGTCAAGGCGATTGCGGCGAGTGCCAAAGGTGCGATAGGCCGTGCGCGGCGGAGTGGATTTGCGGGCGGAAGGCAGGCGATTGCGCAATCGGCACTTTGGGTGGCGGCTGATCTGGTGGACTGCGCTTCCGCTTGCGGCATTGCTGGCGGCCCCCGCGGCCGCCCAGCATGAAGCGCAGGATCACCCATCAGCCGAGCCGTTGGCGGTCGATCCCTCTGCAGAGCCGGTGATCGAATTCAGTGCGGACCAGCTCGTCTACGACAGCGAGAACGACATCGTCACGGCGACCGGCCAGGTCCGGATGTCGCGCGAGGGCAATTATCTCGCGGCTGATCGCGTCGTCTGGACCCGCAAGACGGGCGACGTTCGGGCCGAAGGTAATGTCGTCGTCGTCGACCCGCAGGGCGACAAGCTGATCGGCGACAGCGTCGCCCTGACCGACACGATGCGCGACGGGGTCGTCGACAATTTGCTGGTGGTGCTCGAGAGCGGTGGCCGAATTGCGGCTCGGCGAGGAAGCCGGAGCAACGGCATCGTCACACTCGAAAATGCCGTCTACTCGCCCTGCCCCGTCACCAGGGAGAGCGGGTGTCCGAAGCGGCCGAGCTGGATGATCACCGCGGCGAGAGTGATCGATGACCCCGCGCACAAGCGAATCCGGTTCCAGGGCGGGCGGCTTCAACTGTTCGGGATCACTCTTCCGCTGCTTCCGGTCTTCAGCGTCGGGACTAGTGGCGAAGGGGCAACTGGCTGGCTGGTCCCGGAGCTTAAGATCTCGCGCAACAACGGGTTCGAGGTCGCACTGCCTTATTACTGGCGAATCGCCCCCAACCGCGATTTCGCAGTCATCCCGCATATTTACACCGGCACCCTGCCGGCGATCGAGGCGCGCTACCGGCAGCTCAACAGCGTCGGCGCCTTCCAGGTCGGCGGCTTCCTCGCCTACAGCCAGGTCGAGAATGCGGACCTGACGCACCGGCCCGAAGGCGGCCGCGAGCTTCGCGGCTATTTCGAGGCCAACGGAAAAGCGCAGCTCGATCCGCTGTGGAGCCTCACCGGATTTTTCCGCGTCGCAAGCGACAAGACCGTGACCCGCCGCTACGACATCACCCGCGACGATCGCCTGCGCAACTTCGTCAACGCCGAGCGGATCACCCCCAACAGTTACGTGTCGATCGCCGGCTGGGCCTTCCAGGGCCTTCGGGTGGACGACGTGCAGAAGCAGATCCCGATCGCGCTGCCCGCCATCGATGCGCGGTTCCTACTCGACGACAGGATCGTCGGCGGCAAGGTTGAGCTTCAAGCGAACAGCCTGGCCATCCTCCGGATCGACGGACAGGACACGCAGCGCGCCTTCGCGAGCGCTCGCTGGGACCTTCGCCGGCTGACGACGATGGGCCAGCAGGTCACTCTCACCGGCTACATCCGCGGCGACATCTATCATACCGACGATGCTGCCGAGACG
Source organism: Sphingomonas anseongensis (assembly GCF_023516495.1). Taxonomy (NCBI): domain Bacteria; kingdom Pseudomonadati; phylum Pseudomonadota; class Alphaproteobacteria; order Sphingomonadales; family Sphingomonadaceae; genus Sphingomonas; species Sphingomonas anseongensis. The sequence goes on along the minus strand of NZ_JAMGBC010000001.1, from coordinate 149,299 downwards.
GTGGTGCCCATCTATCGCGGCGAGGACGGATGGCACACGCGCGGGATCGTTGCCTTCGCTGCCGACGTCCAATGGCCTTTCATCGGACCCCTGTTCGGCGGGATCCAGCGGCTCGTCCCGCGGGTGCAGCTGGTCGCCACGCCGCCGACGACCAACCTGAAAATCCCGAACGAGGATGCCCGATCGGTCGATCTGGAGGACAGCAACCTGTTCGCGCTCAACCGTTTCCCCGGTTACGACCGTTGGGAGGATTCCTCGCGGCTGACCTATGGCGTGGACTGGTCCTACGATCGCCCGAACCTTTCGATCAGCACGACGATCGGCCAGAGCTACCGGCTCAATCGGCGTCCCGGCATCTTTCCCGACGGCACCGGCCTGACCGACCGGCTGTCGGACATCGTCGGGCGAACACGAATCCGCTACGGCCGGTTCATCGACGTCACCCACCGTTACCGGGTCGACAAGCACAATTTCGCGGTTCGAAGGAACGAGCTCGACCTGACCGTCGGAAGCGACCAGACCTATGCGCAGGTCGGGTACCTCCGATTGAATCGCAACATCAACCCGACCGTCGAGGACCTTCGCGATCGCGAGGAGCTGCGACTTGCCGGCCGGGTCAAGTTCGCTCGCTATTGGTCGATCTTCGGAGCGACGGTCATCGATCTCACGGACAAGCGCGAAGATCCCTTCTCGGTCGCCGACGGATATGAACCGGTTCGCAATCGGCTCGGAATTTCCTATGAGGACGAATGCCTGGAGCTTGGCCTTACCTGGCGCCGCGATTATGAGCGGCTCGGGGAGTTCCGCAAAGGCAGCACCTTCGCACTCCAGATAGGATTGAAGGGTCTCGGCCGCTAAGCTTGCGTTCAGCGGGCCAGGTTAAATGCGAAACGCGGATTTGTTTGGGCAATAAGGGAAAAATCGCACGTGGCATTCTCTGGATTACTTGGGGCGCACGCCCGTACGGGCATTGCGGTCCTGGCGCTTGGAGTCGCCACTGCAGCACTGGCTCAGAGCCAAACGACGGCTTCACCTGAATCTCCGGCACCCGAAGCGTCGGCACCGGGAAAGCGGCCGCTCAACCTTCCTGAAAACCCGCAGCTGTTCGGAACGACTCTTCCGTCGGTCGTGAAAGCGACCGCGCTGGTCAACGGCGACGTGATCACCCAGTCCGACATCGACCAGCGGCTCGCGCTCCTGGCAATCTCCAACGGCGGCGCGATTCCCGCCGACCAGATGGAAGCGCTTCGCCAGCAGGTGCTTCGCAACCTCATCGACGAGACCCTCCAGATCCAGGCGGCGAAGGCCGACAAGATCAAGGTGACGGACGCCGACGTCGACAAGACGGTGGAGCGCGTTGCAGGGCAGAACAACCAGACAGCGGAACAGCTTGCCGCCTTCCTGAAGTCCCACGGCTCGTCGATCCGGTCGATCCGCCGGCAGATCGAGGGCGAAATCGCCTGGACCCGCCTTCAGCAGAAGAGGATCGAAAGCACGGTCAGCGTCGGCGACGACGAGGTGAAGGCGGTTCTCGACAAGCTGAACGCGTCGAAGGGCGCCGACGAATATCGGGTCAGCGAAATCTATATTTCGGCGGCGGGCGATGAGGCCAAGGCAACCGCCACGGCCAACCAGATCCTCGCGCAGATCAAGAACGGAGCATCCTTCGCGGGCTATGCGCGCCAATATTCCGAGGCTTCGACCGCAGCGGTCGGCGGCGACCTGGGCTGGGTCCGCCCGGCGCAGCTTCCGCCGCAGCTCGCCTCCGTCGTCCAGTCGTTGAAGCCGGGCCAGGTCAGCGTGCCGATCGAAGTGCCGGGCGGCGTATCGATCATCGCGCTCCAGGACGCTCGCAAGGTGCTCACGCCCGACCCGCGCAATGCGGTGCTCAGCCTGAAGCAGGTTTCGATCAGCTTCCCCAAGGGTACGACGAGGGACCAGGCGGCTCCGGTCCTGGCGCGCTTCGCAGAGGCTGCGCGGACCATCGGCGGCTGCGGCGGGGCAGACAAGATGGCTGTCGACTTCCACGGAGAGATCGTGTCGAGCGACGACCTGAAGCTTCGCGACCTACCGCCGGCCCTCCAGGACATCATGCTGCCGATGCAGGTCGGCCAGGCGACCCCGCCCTTCGGTTCCGTCGAAGAGGGGGTTCGAACGCTGGTCATCTGCGGCCGCGACGAGGTCGACCCCAGCGCGCCGACCTTCGACCAGGTCTATGCGCAGCTCAACGAGGAGCGGGTGAACGTCCGCGCTCGCCATTACCTGCGCGACCTTCGACGCGATGCGGTGATCGAATTCCGCTAGAGCGGCAATTCGGCTAAGGCGCCGCCGTGTCCAGATCGCCCCTGTCCCCGCTCGCAGTGTCGCTGGGCGATCCTGCGGGAATCGGTCCGGAAGTGATCGCCAAATGCTGGGACAATCGCGACCGGTTCGAGCTGCCGCCTTTCGTCGCCATCGGCGACCCGAGGTCCGTCCGGGCGGTGTGGGACGGCGAGATCGCGACGATCGACGACCCGCGCGAGGCGGATTCGGCCTTCGACGTCGGGCTTCCCCTGATCCAGATTCCATCGCCGGAGGAGGACCGGCCCGGCCATCCGAGCGTCGCCGGCGCGCATTGCTCGCTCGATGCGCTCGAAATCGCCGTCGGCCTGGCACGATCCGGATCGGCTTCCGCGGTAGTCACTGGCCCAGTGTCGAAGGAACAGCTTTACTCGATCGGATTCCGCCATCCGGGCCAGACCGAGTTCGTCGCCGAGCGCTGCGGAATTGCCTCAGCCAATGTCGTCATGATGCTCGCGGGGGCGACTCTGCGGACCGTTCCCGTCACCACACACATCCCGCTTCGCGATGTTCCGGACGAGCTGACCGCAGCACTCATTGAGTCTCGTGGGCGGACAACCCTTCGCGGCCTTCAGCGCAACTTCGGAATTGCCGAGCCGCGCCTGGCGATCACCGGGCTCAACCCGCATGCCGGCGAAGGCGGCTTGCTCGGACAGGCGGAGATCGAGGTCATCGCTCCCGCGATCGCGGCGCTTCGTGCCGAAGGATGGCGAGTGACAGGTCCTCATCCCGCGGACACCTTGTTCCACGAGACAGCTCGGGCGCGCTTCGATGCGGCGCTGTGCATGTATCATGACCAGGCGCTGATCCCGGTGAAGGCGCTTCACTTCACCGACGCCGTCAACATCACGCTCGGGCTTCCGATCGTCCGTACCGCGCCTGACCACGGCACCGCGTTCGACATCGCTGGACAGGACAAGGCCGACCCCAGGCCGATGGCCGCCGCACTGCGGCTGGCGGCCGAATGTGCGGCGAACCGCTCCGCGGCTGCGTGACGAGCGGGCCGGAACCGCTCCGCGACATCATCGCTCGCCACGGACTCCAGGCGAGCAAGGCCCTTGGGCAGAATTTCATCCTCGACCGCCAGCTGCTGGCAAGAATCGCGGCGATCCCCGGCGATATGGACGGCGAGACCGTGCTGGAGGTAGGCCCGGGGCCCGGCGGGCTAACGAGGGCGCTTCTGGAACGCGGCGCCAAGGTTGTCGCGGTTGAGCGCGACCGGCGTTTCGCGCCCGCGCTCGCAGAACTTGCAGCCGAGTTTCCCGGCAAGCTTCGGCTTGTTGAAGGCGATGCGCTACGGGTGGACGAGCAAGAGCTGGTCGGCGGGCACGGGCGCGTGGTCGCGAACCTGCCGTACAATGTCGGGACCGCCCTCCTGCTTCGCTGGCTCACGACGCAATGGCCCCCGTGGTGGCGGTCGCTGACTTTGATGTTCCAGAAGGAAGTGGCCGAGCGGATCGTGGCCCGCGCCGGAAGCGACGCCTACGGCCGGCTGTCGATCATCGCCCAGTGGCGGTCACAGCCGCGGATTGCGATGCAGCTCAGCCGATCGGCCTTCGTGCCCCCACCCAAGGTCGCCTCGGCGGTCGTCCAGATCGAGCCCGGCCAGACGCCGGATGGAGTGAAGCCGGCGATGATCGAGCGCCTGACGGAAGCCGCCTTCGGTCAGCGACGGAAGATGCTTCGGTCATCGCTGAAGAGCGTGCCGGGGGCGCTCGAAGCACTTGATAAACTTGGGATCGACCCGCAGCGGCGGGCGGAAACTCTGGAAGTGGCCGACTTCGTCGCCCTCGCCCACCTGCTGAGCTGAGCTTAGTCCTTCTTCGGCGATTCGGGAGTTTTTGCCGCTGCGACCGTCGGCCCGCGCGAAATCGCGCTCGAGAGCTGCGCCACCTGACGGCAGGTGTTCGAGCAGAGCTTCTGTAGCTTGGCGAGATTTTCCCTGGCGCGCGGTACAGCCCCCAGCTCGACCATCGCTTCGCCCTGGATCTCTATCGCGTCGAGGTCATTGGGCTCGAGCAGAAGCGCCTCGTTGGCGAGCCGAATCGCCTTTCCGAACAGCTTCTGCTGCTTGGCGACGCGGGCGAGATCGACGAACGCGGAGCGGTTGCGCGGATCGACCGCAAGGGCGGTCTCGAGCAGGTCGCCGGCTTCCATCAACCTTCCGGCCACAAGCTCCTTCTCAGCCTGCTGCTGCAGTTCGACCGAACGCGGCAAAATCTGGTTGTCCGGCCGCTGTCCGATGACTGGGCTGGCAAGCGCCGTACCGACAAGGCCCAAGGCCAGAAAACGAAGCGAAACCCGCATGATATTCTCCATAGGTCGGCCAAGTTCCTAGCATGGCTTACCGAGCCGCGCGATGAAAAAGCCGTCCGTCGAGTCGTGGCCGGGGGTCAAGATCCGGCCGCTTCCGTCCAAACGCCCAGCGCCCGGAAGAATATCCTGCACGAGCCAATCTGAACGCCGCCCTAAGAAGGAGCCGACCTGCCGCGCCCCCTCTCGAGAGAAGAGCGAGCATACGGCATAGACGAGCGATCCGCCCGGCGTCACCAGCTCGGCGGCGATGTCGAGGAGGCGGCTTTGGGCGGCGATCAGGCGATCGAGCCGGTCGGCATTGAGGCGCCAGCGGGCGTCCGGGCTTCGTCTCCAGGTCCCACTTCCGGAGCATGGTGCATCGACCAGGACCACGTCGGCGCCCGAGCGCCAGTCGTCGAGCTCCTCGAGTTCGCGCGGCGGGCTCAGCAAGCGAGTCTCGATCGCCGCCGCTGCCCGTTCGGCGCGCGGAAGCAGCTTGCCCAGCCTCGCACGGTTGGAGTCGGTCGCAAGGATTGTCGCGTCCGGCGCGGCGGCCGCGAGAGCCAGCGACTTGCCCCCCGCCCCTGCGCAGAGATCGAGGACTCGCTGGCCAGGCTGCGGGTGGCAGGCGAGCGCGATCAGCTGGCTTCCCTCGTCCTGAACCTCGACCAGACCCTCTAGATAAGGCTGAGAATCATCGATGCGGCTGTCGGAAGGGAGGCGAATCCCCCACGGGCTGAGCGGCGTGGGCTCCGCGCCCGGAAAGACGGCCAGCATGGCTTCGCGGGTCGTGCGCGCCATGTTCGCCCGAAGGTCCAGCGGAGCCCGCTCGATCAGTGCCGGCCATTCCTCGCTGGAGACAAGCGGTGAAAGCTCCGGCTCCAGCCAATGCGGAACGATGGCTCGCGGAGCCGCCGCTTCACCGTCGCGAAGCACGTCCGGCCCACGAGGCTCGCCAAAAAGCTCAAGCAGCTCGGGATCATCATTCGCCAGGCCGACGATCGCAGCCCGCCCGCTTTCCGGCCTTTCGCCGGTCCGCCGGATTGCACGGAACACCAGCTCGCGGACTGCCCGTCGGTCCTTCGACCCCGCATAGCGGCGAATCTTGAAGTAGCGGGTGACGATCGTGTCGGCCGGTGGCCCGTCCTCGGCCGCCGATTGGATGACCTGGTCGAGAACCTCGATCGCAGCCTGAAGGCGTGCCGCGGGGGTCATCGCCTAACGCGTCGGATAGTTTGGCGCCTCGCGGGTGATCGCGACATCGTGGACATGGCTTTCTGACAGGCCGGCGTTGGTGATCCGGACGAACTTCGCGCGCTTCTGCAGGTCGGAAATCGTCGCGGAGCCCGTATAGCCCATAGCCGCTTTCACTCCGCCAACGAGCTGATGAATGATTTCGCTAACGGGGCCCTTGTACGGAACCTGGCCCTCGATTCCTTCGGGAACGAGCTTGAGCTGGTCGGTGATGTCCTGCTGGAAATAGCGGTCGGCGGAGCCGCGGGCCATGGCTCCCACCGACCCCATGCCGCGATAGGATTTGTACGACCGGCCCTGATACAGGAAGGTCTCGCCCGGAGCTTCCTGGGTTCCGGCGAGAAGCGATCCCACCATCACCGTCGATGCGCCCGCGGCCAGCGCCTTGGCGATGTCGCCGCTGGTCCGGATTCCGCCGTCGGCGATGACCGGCACGCCGGACTTACGCGCGGCGGCGGCTGCCGCCATGACTGCAGTCAGCTGCGGAACGCCGACACCCGCGACGATTCGAGTGGTGCAGATCGAGCCCGGGCCGATCCCGACCTTGATCGCGTCGGCGCCCGAATCGATCAGCGCTTTTGCAGCGTCCGCGGTCGCAATGTTGCCGGCGATCACCTGGACCGAGTTGGACAGCGTCTTCACCCTTTCGACCGCGCGACCGACGTCGAGGTTGTGGCCGTGCGCGGTGTCGATGACGATGCAGTCGCAGCCGGCTTCGATCAGCGCCTGCGACCGCTCGAAACCCTTGTCGCCGACAGTCGTCGCAGCAGCCACCCGAAGGCGGCCTTCGGCGTCCTTCGTCGCGAGCGGCGCAGCGACCGCCTTTTCGATGTCCTTGACGGTGATGAGGCCGACGCAGCGATTGTGTTCGTCGACGACCAGAAGCTTCTCGATCCGCCGCTGGTGAAGGATTCGGCGCGCTTCCTCCTGGCTGGTTCCAATCCTGACTGTGGCTAGGTTCTCGCTGGTCATCAGCTCGGAGATCGGCTGCTTCGGATTTTCGGCGAAGCGGACGTCGCGGTTGGTGACGATCCCTACCAGCTTGCCCGACTTCTCGACCACCGGAATGCCGCTGATCCGGTTCGCCTTCATCAGCTCGAGCCCTTCGGCGAGCGTCTGGTCCGGCCGCATCGTGATCGGGTTGACGACCATTCCGCTTTCGAAGCGCTTTACGGCCCGGACGGCCGCCGCCTGCTCCTCGAGCGAAAGGTTGCGGTGAAGGACTCCGATTCCGCCAAGCTGGGCCAGCGCGATCGCCATGTCGGCTTCGGTCACCGTGTCCATCGCCGAGGACAGGATCGGGATGTTGAGCGGGATTTCGCGCGTCAGCTGGGTCCTGGTGTCGGCCTGGCTCGGAAGAACGCTCGATTCGAGGGGTTGGAGCAGGACGTCGTCGAACGTCAGGCCCAGCGGTACGTCTGGAGAGTTATTGGGGTCGGCCATATCGGCCCATGGCAGAGCAGGACCGATTCGCGCAAGGGGGGCACGCCTGACCTCCGCTCAGAGCGACGGCCGGATCGTCTCTATCCAGCGCCTGCCGATCGGCGACAAATCGGGCGGAAGCGAGTCGAGGTCGGCCTCGCACACCCGTTCGACTTCCAGGTTCCACCGGGGACGATAGACAACGTGCCGCACGACGATAACCTGTGCCGTGTCGCGCTTGAAGTCGGTCGATTCATGGAAATCTGCGGCAGGCCGGACTTCGCCATGAGAGATCATCCCTATCTCCTCCCTCAGCTCGCGGAGCGCGGCATCCACCGCCGGCTCATCCTCGCTGCGTCCGCCTCCGGGCAATCCCCAGCCCCGCGCGTAGCGGAGCTTTACGAGAATGATCTTGCCTTCCGCAGTCAGCGCAATGGCATGGGCACCGAAAGTCTTGGGACGGCTGACGAACCACAGCGACTTGCGGAGCGACTGGAGCGCCGTCAGGACGAACCGGAGCGCAACGTCGGAGGCCTTCACGCCCGGTCCAGAAGGCGCTGCGCCGATTCGACGTGCATTCGCTCGATCATCTGGCCTTCGAACCGCTCGGCGCCGCCGCCGAATGCCTCGACCAGGCGCCTCGCCCGGGCAATCTCCTCCTCGCTTGGCGAAAATGCCCGGTTGCATGCGTCGATCTGCCTGGGGTGGATGAGGCTCTTGCCGTCGAAACCCAGGCTGCGGCCATCCGCGCATTCGGCGGTGAGACCCTCGAGGTCGTCGAGGTCGTTGAACACGCCGTCGAAGACCGGAACGGCAGCGGCACGGGCGGCCAGGACGACCGTCTGGAGCGCCATCTGAAGCGGCTGGCGTCCGGCACCCGCTGGCAACCTGAGGTCGGCCGCGAGGTCGTTCGTCCCGGCGATGAGGCCGGCCGTCTCCGGAGCGATATCCGCCGCGGCGAGCACGCCTGCCGCAGTCTCGATCATCGCCAGCAGCGGCTTTGAAAGCGCTCCCGCGACCTCGTGCACGAGATGTGCGGAGGAAGCGCGCGGAAGGACCGCAAACTCCGCCTTCGACCGAGCGACGGAATCCACGTCGAGCGAGTGCCATTCGCTTCCGACCGAGTTCAGTCGGATCGCGACGGGCATCGGCCAGTCACCTGCGACCGCCTCCACGGCCGCCGAGCGGGCGCTGTCCTTTTCCTCCCGCTTCACCGCATCTTCGAGGTCGAGGATGACGAGGTCCGCCGCCGATTCCCGCGCGTGGCCGATGGCCCGGGGGTTCGACGCGGGAAGGAAGAGGACCGACCGGACTCGCTCAAGCCTGCTGCTCACCTCGATTTTCCTTCATTTCCTTCGCCCCAGGAAGCATCATGGCGCGACAGACCAATGGGGACAAACATGCTTACCACCTTCATGGCCGCGATTGCGGTGCTCGCGCTCCTCTTCGTGATGATGAGCGTCAAGATCGTTCACCAGGGCTATCGCTATACGATCGAGCATTTCGGCCGCTTCACACGGATTGCCGAGCCGGGCTTCAACTTCGTCCCGCCATTCTTCTATCGCGTCGGCCGCAGGATCAACGTGATGGAGCAGGTGGTCGACATCCCCGGCCAGGAGATCATCACCAAGGATAATGCGATGGTGGCGGTCGATGGAGTCGTCTTCTTCCAGGTGCTCGACGCTGCAAAGGCGGCCTACGAGGTCAGCGATCTCTATACGGCGATCATGGCGCTTTCGACGACCAACCTCAGGACGGTCATGGGGTCGATGGACCTCGACGAGACCCTGTCGAAGCGCGACGAGATCAACGCGCGGCTACTCGTGGTTGTCGACGAAGCGACCGAAGCGTGGGGAGTGAAGATCACCCGCGTCGAGCTGAAGGACATCCGGCCGCCCGCCGACATCGTCAATGCGATGACCCGGCAGATGAAGGCCGAGCGCGAAAAGCGCGCCGTCATTCTCGAGGCGGAAGGTTCGCGCCAATCGGAAATTCTTCGCGCCGAGGGACAGAAGCAGGCGCAGATACTCGAGGCCGAAGGCAATCGCGAACGCGTGTTCCGGGAAGCGGAAGCTCGCGAGCGCGCCGCCGAGGCCGAAGCCGCCGCCACAAAGGTCGTCAGTGACGCGATCGAGGGCGGCAGCGGCCAGGCGATCAACTATTTCGTCGCCCAGAAATATGTCGAAGCGCTCGGCAAGTTCGCGACCTCCCCAAATGCGAAGACGATCCTGTTCCCGCTCGAAGCGACGCAGTTGATGGGTACGCTTGGCGGGATCGGCGAGCTTGCCAAGGAGGTGTTTGGTGAAGGCAGGTCGACCCCTGCCGCGGCGCCGAAGCCCTCGCAGAAATCGGGCAAAGCTCCGCCCGCCATCCCCGGCGTTCCGCGAGTGGAGGGTTGATGGACTTCGTCAGCAACCTCGATCCGGCCTGGCTGTGGATGATCGGCGGCGTGCTGCTGCTGATCATGGAGTTGATCGCGCCGGGTTTCTTCCTCGTGTTCATTGGCGCCGCCGCGCTCGCCACCGGCTTCTTCGCCGCCTTGTTCGGGCTCGGGCTAGTGCCGCAACTCGCGCTATTCGCGCTCTACAGCATCATCGCGGTCATGGTCGGGCGCAAATTCTACAACGTCAAAGCGACCGAAAGCACCGACCCGTTGCTCAATGACCGTTCAGGCCGGCTGATCGGGAAGTCGGTCGTCGCAGTCTCGGCCATCGACGAGCATTCGGGCCGGGTGCGGGTTGCCGACAGCGAGTGGAGTGCACGTGGCGGGCCTGCCGAAGCCGGGGACCGGGTGCGAATCACCGGGGTTGAAGGAAACTGCCTGATCGTCGAGGCTGAGCGCCGCCTGTCCTGAATTTCCGCCGGAGCACTGCCTTGGATCACAGCCCGCTTACCCGTCGCCAAACCCTTGCCGCACTCGCCTCCACGGCGGCGATGCCCTTCCTCTCGGCCTGCGCACGGACCGTTGGCGCGGCGCCATTGGCCCCGCCACCGACCGTAGCTCCGCCGCCGGCCACGACTGACGCGACCGCAAAGGCTTTACTCGACTCAGTCGCGGAGAACCTGCTCCGGCTGTCTCCGGAAAGCGCAACAGGGCTTGGAATCGACACCGGGGCGCGGGCTCCGCTGCGTTACCAGCTGGGCGACCGATCCGCGCAAGGGCAGCAACGCCTTGCATCCGTCCTCGCTGCCGACTTCAACCGGGCTGAAGCGCTCGACGCGTCGGCACTGTCTTACCCGGTGCGGACCAGCATCGAGGTGGTGCGGAGCGCTTACAAGACCGCGCTCGAAGGACTGGCTTTCCCGTACGGCGATGTCGCCGTCGGCGGCTGGCGCAACACCCCCTACGTCGTGATCCAGAACGTCGGCGCATGGCTCGACACGCCGCAACTGCTCGAAAACGACCAGCCGATCGAAACTGCAGCTGACGCCGAGGCCTATCTCTCGCGTCTTTCAAGCTTCGCCAAGCAGCTCGACGGCGAGCTTGGCCGACTCCAGTCCGCGCGGGCGATGGGGCTCGTGCCTCCCAGCTTCCTTTTGGACAAGGCCCTGCCCCCGCTTCGCCAGTCGGCGGCCAAGGCGCGGACCGGCGGGACGCTCGTGCAGACGCTGGTGGAGAAAACGAAGGCCAAAGGCATCGCCGGCGACTGGGAGGCGCGCGCCCGTGCAATCGCCGCCAATGAAGTCGCACCAGCCCTGGAGCGGCAGGCTGCGGAGTTGGAGCTGGAGCGTGCCAGCGCGACCGACCAGGCGGGCATGTGGGCGCGGCCGATGGGCGATGAATATTATCGCTGGGCGCTCAAGGCCTCGACCACCACGACGATGAGCCCGGACGAAATCCACCAGATGGGGATCGACCAGCTCAAGGGCCTGCACGGGCAGATGGATTCGATCCTGAAGCAGGTCGGCTACACTCAGGGCACGGTCGGCGAACGGATGCAGGCGCTGGCCAAGGATCCGAAATACAAATTCTCCGAAGGCGACAAGGGCCGAGCGGAGATCGTCGCCTTCATCAACGAGAGGCTGGCCTGGATCAATTCCCAGCTTCCGCGCGCCTTCAACACGCTCGTCCATCCGAACATGGAAGTGAAGCGGATGTCGCCGGAGCAGGAGCCCGGCGCTCCCGCAGCCTATGGCGGCGCCGGCTCCATCGACGGCAAGATCCCGGGACGGTTCTGGATCAACCTTCGAACCACCGACCTGCACAGCAAGTACAGCCTCGGCGATCTCACCATGCATGAGTCGATCCCGGGCCACATCTGGCAGGGCGAATATACGCACAACGAGCCGCTGATCCGGCAGATGCTCGCCTTCAATGCATATTCCGAAGGCTGGGCGCTCTACGCCGAACAGCTTGCGGACGAGCTGGGAGCCTACGACGGCAACCCCGTGGCGCGCCTCGGCTATTTGCAGTCGATCGCCTTCCGAGCGGTCAGGCTGGTGGTCGACACCGGGCTCCATGCCAAAAGGTGGACCCGGCAGCAGGGCGTCGATTATTTCGTCAACGTCAATGGCTCCAACCCACTCGAAGTGGCGAGCGAGGTGGACCGCTATTGCGCCTGGCCGGGCCAGGCCTGCGGCTACAAGGTCGGTCACACCACGATCAACCAGCTGCGTGAGCAGGCGAAGGCGGCGCTCGGGCCGAGATACGACCTGAAGGCGTTCGACGACGCGGTGGTGCTCGGCGGCAACGTGCCGATGGACGTGCTGAGGCTGAATATCGCCGACTATATCGCCCGGACGAAATCGGCTTAGCGGCGGTATTCCTCCCTCGGGAATGCCCGGCCGCGTTTTACGGTGAGGACCACGCTTCGAAAGTTGCGCACGTTCTCGAGCGGGTTCTTCGCAAGCACCGCAAAGTTGGCGAGCTTGCCCGCCTCGATCGTCCCCATCTCCTTCTCCTGACCCGCGGCTTTTGCTCCGTTGAAGGTCGCCGCCTGAAGCACGGCCATCGTGGGAAGGCCGGCGGCGTCGTGAAGAAGCTCGAGCTCGTCGAACAGCGCCGGCAACGGGTCGTCTCGCGGAGAATCCGCGTCGGTGCCTGCCGAGATCGTCACCCCCGAGCGATAGGCCTGATTGGTCAGTTTGCCGGCCAGGGCGACGGTGCACAGCGGCCGCTTGCCCTGCTCCTTCGCCGCCGCCTCGACCTCGCGGTAGACGTGCACTGTAGCGTCGAGGACGGTCCCCCGCCTGGCCATGTCGGCGAAGAGCTTCGCCAAGACCGGATTGTCATGCTGGAAAAGCGCCGCGTCGATCGGGAAGCGGTGCTGGTAGGAATCCGGCCGCCGCTCTATCGCCTGGTAGGCGAGGTAACAGCTGTGCGAGACCGTATCGACGTCCGCGTCTACGACCTCGAACGGAGTGGCAGGGAACACCATCCCGTGCGCCCATACCTGCATCCCTTGCCGGTGGGCTTCGCCAGTGATCTTCGCGACCAGGTCGCCGGGAAGGTTGGCGTAGATCTTCACCGCCGTCGCGAAGGTTCCTTTTGCGCGGGCGACGGCCAGCGGCATGTCCACCTTGCCGTCTATCGCCTGCTCCCACGGCACTTTGCCCGCGACCGCGCCGTGAGCGATGGCTTGCGTCCGCGGGTCCACGAAGAAGCTCGGCCCCGCCATCAGCGCCGCGTAATAGATATCCGGCGATGGGATCTCACCCACCTGCGCCTGCCTCGTGATGTCGGCGATCTGGCGGAGGTCGTCGGCCATATCGCGAGTCGCGGTGATGCCGCTGTAAATGTCGCGCTTTAGCCGCGCTTCGGCCTCCGGCCTGTCCGGCGGCGTCGCAAGGTGCTGGTGCGTGTCGATCAGCCCCGGAATCAGATACTGGCCGGTCAGGTCGACCTGCTTCGCCCCGGTCATCTGGGCCGCGCTCAGCGCACTATCGGGCAGGACGGCGGCAATCCGCTCGCCATCGGCGATCACCGCCATGTCCCGCTTCAGCGGAGTACCGGTGCCGTCGATTAGGGAGACGTGGCGATAGATCGTGCGGTCGCCCTGGGCCGCGGGCTCGAAGGGAGCAGCGCCGATCAGCGCGAAGGCAGCGGCAAGCGCGAGGATTCGGCTGCTGATCAACTCGGCTCGACGATCCGGATGCCAAGCTCGCGGAGGTGCCGCGCAGGCACTTCGGCCGGCGCGTTCATCATCAGGTCCTCGGCCTTCTGGTTCATCGGGAAGAGCACGACCTCGCGGATGTTGGGCTCGCCGGCGATGAGCATCACGATCCGGTCGATACCGGGTGCCGAGCCTCCGTGCGGAGGAGCACCGAACTTGAAGGCGTTGATCATGCCCGAGAAGTCGCGGTCGACCTCCTCGCGGGTGTAGCCGGCGATCTCAAAGGCCTTGTACATGATGTCCGGCCGGTGGTTCCGGATGGCTCCGGACGACAGCTCAACGCCGTTGCAGACGATGTCATATTGCCATGCGAGGATGTCGAGCGGGTCCTTCGTCTCGAGAGCTTCCAGCCCGCCCTGAGGCATCGAGAAGGGGTTGTGCGAGAAGTCGACCTTCTTCGTCTCATCGTCATATTCGTACATCGGGAAATCGACGATCCAGCAGAAGCGGAACGCGCCCTTCTCGATAAGGTCCAGCTGCTCGCCGACACGGGTCCGCGCCGCTCCGGCAAGCTTGGCGGCTTCGGCTTCCTTGCCCGCGGCGAAGAAGATTCCATCGTCGGGGCCGAGGCCCATCTCGTCGGCAAGCTTGTCCATGCCCTTGGCGCCGTGGTTCTTGGCAATCGGGCCGCCCCATTCGCCGGCCTTGCGCGTCGCATAACCGAGGCCGGCATAGCCTTCGCCCCGCGCCCATTCGTTCATGTCGTCGAAGAACTTCCGGCTCTTGTCGGCCGTGTTGGGAGCAGCGACCGCGCGGACGACTCCTCCGCCTTCCACGATCTTGGCGAACAGGCCGAAGCCGGAGCCTTGGAAGTGGCTTCCGACGTCGTGGATCAACAGCGGGTTGCGAAGGTCGGGCTTGTCGGTGCCGTATTTGAGGATCGCTTCGCGGAAGGGGATTCGCGGGAATTCGCCAGCGGGAGTGACGGTTCTGCCCTCAGCAAACTCCTGGAAGACGCCGGAAAGCACGGGCTCGAGCGCGGCGAAGACGTCATCCTGGGTGACGAAGCTCATCTCCAGGTCCAGCTGGTAGAATTCGCCCGGGCTTCGGTCGGCTCGCGCGTCTTCATCGCGGAAGCAGGGCGCGATCTGGAAATAACGGTCGAAGCCGGCGACCATGATCAGCTGCTTGAACATCTGCGGCGCCTGCGGGAGCGCGTAGAACTTGCCCGGGTGGACTCGGCTCGGCACCAGATAATCGCGGGCGCCCTCGGGCGAGCTGGCCGTCAGGATCGGGGTCTGGAATTCCATGAACCCCTGCTCGATCATCCGCCGCCTGATCGAGGCAATCACGGCCGAGCGGAGCATGATGTTGCGGTGCATCTGCTCGCGCCGAAGGTCGAGGTAGCGGTACTTGAGTCGGATCTCCTCGGGATAATCCGCCTCGGTCGAAACAGGCATCGGAAGCTCTTCGGCGTTCGACTGGACCTCGACCTCGCGAGCCGCGACTTCGATTTCTCCGGTCGGGAGCTTCGGGTTCACGACTTCGGGAGCGCGGGCGACAACTTGGCCGGTCACGGTGATGACCGACTCGAGCTTGAGCGAATCGAGCAGTTTTTGGACCGGATTGTCCTGGTCGGCGACGATCTGGGTGAGCCCATAATGGTCGCGAAGGTCAATAAAAAGGACCCCGCCATGATCGCGCTTGCGATGGATCCAGCCGGACAGGCGCACCGTTTGACCGACGTCGGAGGCGCGCAATTCTGCGCAGCTATGGGTGCGGTAGGCGTGCATAATCGCTTCAGGTTCCGAGTTCGCTGGACTGGCGGGAAATTCGCCGGAGCGCTTCGCCATTCACCCGCCACTTTGTCAAGGCGTCAGCCCGCGCTATGGCGCGGCCAATCCCAATGAAGATTCATCCTTTAATCAGCACCACCGATGCGCTTTCCGAGTTGGTCGAGCGCCTGTCCAAGCATCCATTCGTCGCCGTGGACACCGAGTTCATGCGCGAAAACAGCTATTGGCCGGACTTGTGCCTCATCCAGATCGCCAGCGTCGACGAAGCTGCGGCGATCGATCCCAAGGCCGAGGGAATCGACCTCCAGCCCTTGCTCAGCCTCCTCGTCGACAACGAGGACGTGCTGAAAGTCTTCCACGCCGGAAGCCAGGACCTCGAGATCGTCTACAACCTCACCGGCAAGATGCCGCGCGCGCTGTTCGACACCCAGATCGCAGCGATGGCGCTGGGGCACGGGGAACAGGTCGGTTATTCGAACCTCATCGAGTCGATGCTCGGCCACAGCCTCGACAAGGGTGCGAGGTTCACAGACTGGAGCAGGCGCCCGCTCGACAAGCGGCAGATCGATTATGCGATCGCCGACGTCACGCATCTCGCCAAGATTTTCCCGCGCCTCCTCGACAAGCTGAAGAAGACTGGCCGCGGCGCATGGCTGGACGAGGAAATGGCGCGGCTGGCGGACCCGTCGAGCTTCGCTTTCGAGGCGGAGGACGCATGGAAGCGCCTGCGCCTTCCCAGCCGCAACCCGGCGATGCTCGGGCGTCTCAAGGCACTCGCCGCGTGGCGCGAGACCGAGGCGCGGACCAAGAACATCCCGCGCGGGCGGATCGTCAAGGACGATACTTTGGTGGAGCTTGCCGCCCATCCGCCCAAGACTCAGGACGACCTCGCCAAGGTCCGCGGCCTGTCAGCCGGCTGGAAGAGCAATGACATTGGCGCGCGCCTGATGGGTGCCCTCAGGGATTCGAAGCCCCTCGAGCCCGAGGAGCTTCCATCGCGCGAGCCGCGGCGTCCAGGACTGACCAAGGACGGAGCCTTGGTCAGCGACCTGTTGAAGCTGCTCTTGAAGATCCGTGCCAAGGAGGCCGGAGTAGCTCCGAAGCTGATCGCGCGGAGCGACGACCTCGAAGCGCTCGCCGCCGGAGTGCGCGAGGATTTGAACATCTTGAAGGGCTGGCGGTTTGAAGAGTTCGGGCGCGACGCTCTTGCGCTGGTCGAAGGGCGGCTCGCGTTCGCGATCGAGAACGGCAAGCTGAAGATGAGCAGGCTTGCCGAGGAGGTTGAGGCATGATCGGCAGGATAGCGATTGCAGTAGCGGGGAACCTGGTTCTTGCCGCCTGCTCGACGCAGGCCGCTCCGCCCCCGCCCGCCGACACGACGCCCGTTCACGGAGTGACGCCAGGGCACAACTGCGACAATTCGAACATCCAGCAGTTCGTCGGACGCCAGCGGAGCGCCGACCTTGAAGCCGAAATGCTGAGGGTGTCGAACGCCGCCTTCGTCCGGTGGGCGCCGTTCGGAACGATGGTGACGATGGAGTTTCGCGCGGACCGGCTGACCGTGTTCCTCGACGCCAACGACCGGGTCGAGCGGATCAGCTGCAGCTAATCAGCTAGGAATCGATCATCCCCGCATCGATGAGCGCCCGCCGGATCGTCGGAAGGCTGACCCGCGCGCGCTCGGCGATTGCGAAGCGGTCGACAGCCTCGACCGCCCGCTCGACGGTAAAATAGTCGCGGTGAAGCCGTTCGCTCATGAAGCGAAGCGCCTCGCGTGGAATGTGGAGTCCGCGGTCGGCAAAATGAAGCTCGATGAGCGCCTGGAATAGCAAGTCGTCGGGCTCCGCTATCCTCGCCACCGGAGTAACGGCGATCCGGGTGCGAAGGTCGGGCAGCGCAATCTCCCACTCGGGCGGCACTCGATCGACGATCATCACCAACGGGTGGCCGCTCTCCTGGGCCGCATTCCAGGCGTGGAACAGCTCCTCCTCCTCGGCCATATCGGCGCGGTCTATCACCCGGCCTCCGACGCGCTCGACGAAGTTTCTCGCGAGCAGGCTTCGCCCCGATCGCCTGGGACCGGTCAGCAGCGTCGCCTTTACGGGCCATAGGCTCCATTTGCGGAAATGCTCGAAGGCGTCGCGGTTGGAATCGCTGACGATCAGCCGTGACTCGCCCTGGCTCTGCGGCCAGTCGAGAGGGAGCGCGATCTGCTCCCTTTTTCCGTTCATTCGGCCGTGCCCCGGGGCTGCGCTTCGGTTGCCGAGGCTGTGACCTTGTTCTCGTTCGTAGCGCCAGGCGGAGTTGCGGCGGGCGCAGGCTGCTGAGGCGCGGGCGTCGGGGTCGCCGGAGCCGGACGCGGGACGTACATCTTCAGCTGGCTCCCGGCCACATCCGCTCCCCAGCCACGTGACGTGAGAATCGAACGCAAGGTGCTCAGGTCGCCCCGATAGGTGATGAAGAAGTAGCTGGTATCGCCGAGCGCGATATTGACCTGCTCGACCTTGTCCACTCCAGGCACAGCGCGCAGATGTGCGAGGGCCGAATTGTAGGTGACCGCGTTCGGCGCAAGCAGGCCGATCTGATAGCGCGTCGGCGCGTGCTGCGCCTGCTGCTCTTCCTCCTCGGGCGGAGGCGGCGGCGGAGGCGGAAGGTTAAGGCTCGGGTCGCGAGTCAGGGCACCGGATTGGTAGGCGGCGAGGTACAGCTGATCCATTCGCCGGACGCCCTCGTTCATCATGGCCGCCAGTTCGGCGCTGTTTGCAGCGGTGAGGTCGAATCCGCCGACAATCTCCCCGTCGGGCCCGTGCCTGCCGATGAAACGCGCCTTCGCAGGTCCGCCCGGATAGGCACGGTGGACCATCACCTCTGCTATGAGGATGTCGGAGGCTCCGTACATGTCGAGGATGTTCCGCCACCACGTTCGTCCCGGGCGCGCAGCCTGCGCCGCGTTGACCAGCAGCGGGTCGACTCCGAGGCCGCTCAGGCGGACATAATCGATCGCGCTTTGCGATGTCCGGAACTCCGCCCAGGCGCGCTGCCACGGATTGCGAAGCTCGAGGCTCGTCTCCGTGCCGGCGGTGACCATGATCGGGATCAGGATCATCGGCTGCGATCGCTTGGTGATTCCCTCCACTCCGAGCAACTGGCCGGCGCGGGCGCGATCGAACAGGACGCCGAGATCGGCGATGTAGCGATTAGGCCCGATCTGCTCGCGGCGGACGATGATGGAGCTGACCATGTCGTCGAGCGTCGAATCGGAGACCGACGGCGCCTGCGAGGCCGGCAAGCCATGGCTCTTCGCCCACAACATCTTGAACCCTTCGCGCTGCGCGATGCGCCAGCCGCCGAGGCGGGCCGATTGCGCGTCCTTGGCTCCCACATCGACGTGAATTCCGTCGACCTCGAGCGTCCCGGAGCTGTCGAGCGGGAGGATTCCCCGCTCGCCGGCCTCCATTTGCGCGTAGACCGCCCCGCCGATGGCGAAGCAAAGAAGCGCGACAAAAGCAGCGAGGACCCAGGGACGGCGAAGCATTCACGGCGCTTTTGGCGACAACGGCGTGGAAATCCAAGCCGCTTGTGGCTACGCGCCGAGCCGATGTCCCAAAAGCCGCTGACCTATGCCGACGCAGGCGTATCGATCGAAGCCGGAAATGCCCTCGTCAAGGCGATCGGGCCGCTTGCCCGTTCGACCGCACGGCCCGGCGCCGGCGCGGAGCTCGGCGGCTTCGGCGGATTGTTCGACCTCAAGGCCGCGGGCTTCGCCGATCCGGTTCTCGTCGCAGCCAACGACGGAGTCGGGACCAAGCTCAAGCTCGCGATCGACCTCAACCGGCACGAGGGCGTGGGAATCGACCTCGTAGCGATGTGCGCCAACGACCTCATCGTCCAGGGCGCCGAGCCTTTGTTCTTCCTCGATTATTTCGCGACCGGCGCTCTCGACGCGCAAGTCGCTCAAGCCGTCGTCGCCTCTATCGCTGACGGGTGCCGCCAAGCCGGGTGCGCGCTGATCGGCGGCGAGACGGCCGAGATGCCAGGAATGTATGGTCCTGGCGATTATGACCTGGCGGGTTTCTGCGTCGGCGCTGCAGAGCGGGGGCAATTGCTGGATGGCAGCCGTGTCGCTGCCGGCGACGTGATCGTGGGGATCGCCAGCTCCGGCGTGCACAGCAACGGCTTCTCGCTGGTTCGCCGAATTGCTGCCGACCGCTCATGGGATCTCAAGGCGGAAGCGCCCTTCCTCCCCGGCGTGAGCCTTGGCGAAGCCTTGATCGAACCGACGCGAATCTATGTGAAGGCGCTGCTTCCGCTTGTTCGCGAAGGCAAAATTCATGCGCTCGCTCACATCACGGGCGGCGGACTTCTGGAGAACGTGCCGCGCGTTCTGCCGGAAGGCTCCAGGGCCGTAATCGACGCCGGCAGGTGGGAGTTTCCACCCCTGTTCGCCTTGCTTCAGGAGGGCGGCTCCATCGTAGCGGAGGAACTGGCGCGCACGTTCAATTGCGGAATCGGGATGGTCGCCATCTGCGCTGCGGGAGACGCCGACGCAGTCATCGCCGGCCTCGAGTCGAGCGGTGAAAGCCCGTACGTGATCGGCACGATCGAAAGCGGGAACCGCGGCTGCACGGTCTCGGGCGCCGCTGGAACCTGGGGGTCCGCTGACGAATGGACGGCCAGCCACGATGCGTGATCCGCACCGGGTCGCCATTTTGATCTCCGGCCGCGGGAGCAACATGAAAGCCCTGGTCGAGCAGGCGCGAAACTATGAGGTGGTCCTTGTCGCTTCGAACAAGCCGCTCGCTGCCGGCCTCGCCTGGGCTCGGGAGCAGGCGATCCCCACCTGGACATGGGACAGCCGCGGCGTCGAAAAAGCGGCGTGGGAATCGGCGCTCGACCAGTCGCTGGAGGACCATCGCGTGGGAACTATCGCGCTGGCGGGGTTCATGCGGATCCTGTCGAGCGAGTTCACTCGCAGATGGGCCGGACGGATTCTCAACATCCACCCCTCACTGCTTCCAAAGTACCGGGGACTTGAGACCCACAAGCGCGCGATCGAGGCCGGCGACAAGATAAGCGGCTGCAGCGTCCACCTTGTGACCGAAGAGCTCGATTCGGGCGATGTTCTCGCGCAGGCTGAAGTGCCCATCCACCAAGGTGACACCGAAGCGAGTCTCGAGGCGCGAGTCCTTGAGGCGGAGCACGATCTTTACCCGAAAGCGTTGGCGGAGTTCGTTGAGCGATGACCGATCCGCTCTCAAACGTGCGCGAAGCGGCGCTCGATCTTCCGGAGAGCGAAGAGCGGTTGTCGCACGGCCAGCCGACGTTCTTCGTTGCTGGCAAGCAATTCGCTCAGTTCAGGCACAACCACCACAACGACCACAAGACGGTGGTTTGCGTGCGGGTCAGCGGCCTCGACGAGCAGGCGATGCTTCTGGAGGCAGATCCGGACACGTATTCGAAGCCAGCCTATCTGCCGAGCTGGCTCTCGATCAATCTTTCCGGAGAAGGCGTCGACTGGGCGCATGTCGCCGACAGGATCGCGGCGAGCTGGGAGCTTGCGGCGCCGCGCCGCTTGCTGGAAGCTGGCGGGCGATGAGCGAGAACAGCGAACAGGAAAAGGCGCGGCGAGCTCGGCTTCGCTGGATCAACCTTGGCGAAGCGATCGCCATCGCTGCGCTGGTCGTTTCCGGCCTCGGACTGTGGCACGAGTGGCGAAAGGACGAGACGCCGTCGGGCCCCGCCACGGTCGTCGAAAAGCGCGAGGCAATCCCACTGACGCTGCGCGCGAAAGCATTGGATGACGGCCGCGCTCTCGAAATTGCACCGATCGAAAACAGTCACGCTCTTCAGTCACTTACCGTGAGGATTGAAGGCGCAGAGCCAATCGAGATCGGAAGCGACGGCCAGCTCGATGCGGGTGCCGTGGAAGCCGCGCTTCCGGATAGAAGCAGGGCCTCGAAAGGACGCCAGTCAATGCCCGCGCGGATCGAGACCCGCTACGTTGAGATGGGCAAGGACAAGACCGTGAGCGGCACTTACCGCCTTACCTATCGCTGGGAAGGCGGCGGCCTGTTCGGCGGCCGGTCGCTTCGGCTGGTGAGCCTCAGCCGCTAACCGACAATCGCCGGCTGACGACCGTACCCCGGTCTAACCGACGATTTCCTCGGGTTTGAAGAAGAACTCGATCTCGATCTTAGCATTGTCTTCGCTGTCCGAGCCGTGGACCGAATTGGCCTCGATCGATTCGGCATAGGCCTTGCGGATCGTTCCCTCGGCAGCTTCGGCCGGGTTGGTGGCGCCCATCACGTCGCGATTGCGCTTCACCGCATCCTCGCCCTCGAGCACCTGAACGACCACCGGCCCGGAGGTCATGAAGCTGCACAGGTCGTTGTAGAAAGGACGCTCCTTGTGGACGGCGTAGAAACCCTCCGCCTGCCCGCGGCTCATCCGGATTCGCTTGGAAGCGACCACCCGAAGCCCGGCTTCCTCAAGCATCTTGGTAACCGCACCGGTGAGGTTGCGGCGGGTGGCGTCGGGCTTGATGATCGAAAAGGTGCGCGTAACGGCCATGGCCGGGCGTCTCCTGAGCAAAACGGTTGGAATTGGTGGGCCGCCTACCCTCCGGCAGCGCCCGCGGCAAGAGCGCGTACGGCTGTTGGAAACCATCGCCCGGAAACGCGTTGAATGGATTGCACCAAAGTGGGGGAACGCTTCACATGGTCCTGTACCGGCTGTGTTTCATCAATCCCAGGACGGCGCAGATCGACCGCGAGCGGGAGATCGAGGCGAACGACGACGTCGACGCAATCCACATCGCCGCGCAGTCCGACCACCGCCCGCTGACCTTGTGGTGCGGCGATCGAAAGGTGCGGACTTTCCAGCCACGTTTGGCACAGGTGAACGCCTGAAAGCTTGAGCGCCGCCTCGACTTCGGCTCAAAACGCCGGAGCGGGGGCGAACATGGATCCAATCGATAACAAGGGGGGAACGGCAAGCGGCCTTGCGGCGCGTACCTATCCGCTGGTCGCCCTGGCGTTCTCGACGATCTTTGTCCTGACGGTCGCGACCAGCGTCTGGGTCTATTATTCGCAATCTCCGGCGGTGGACTTCGCCAGCTTCTGGGCGGCGGGGCACCTGGCGATCACCGGCCAGCCCGCCTTGGCCTACGACATCCAGGCCCACCGGGCGATCGAGATGAGCGTCACGCACATGGGCGGGCTGATGCCATTCCCCTACCCGCCGCCGTTCCTGTTCATGGTCTCAGCCATCGGTTTTCACCCATTCTGGCTCGCCTACCTCGCCTGGATCGCGTGCACGGGGGCACTCTACCTGCTGGCCGTGAAGCGTTTTCTCTCGCCCCGTTACGCTTTCGCGCACCCGGCCGCCCTGATGAACGCGGCCATCGGCCAGAACGGACTTCTCACCACGGGCATTTTCGCCTTCGGGGCTTCGATCGTGGCGAGGCAGCCCTACCTGGGCGGCGCTGTGCTCGGCCTGCTGGTTATAAAGCCGCAGCTCGGCGTGCTTCTTCCAGTTGCCCTGCTTGCCGACCGCAACTGGCGAGGAATCGCGGCTGCCGCCGTCTCGTCGCTGCTGCTCCTGGCCGCGGCGGCGCTGGTTTTCGGGCTAGACTCCTATCGGGGATTCCTCGCGATTACCGGCGACTATACGGGCTACATGGCCGGCAGCCGCTGGAACTGGGGCGAGCTTGCCAGCCTCTTCGCTTTCGTTCGCTTTTTCGGCGTGCCGGAAGCCGTTGCACTCGCGATCCAAGGCGTGGCGGCACTCGCCGCGGCGGCGATCACGTGGAGATCATGGTCGACGAAGGCCGAGGAGCGCGTCGCGGTGCTTGCTGCGGCTACGCTGCTCGTCCCGCCCTACCTATTCACCTACGATTCGCTGCTTCTGGTGCTGCCGCTGGCTTTCCTGCTCCGCGATGGCAGGCATCCGTGGCGCGTCGCAATCCTGTGGCTACTGCTCCTGGCGCCGATTCTTGCGTATTTCGACCTCTATCCAGGCCCGAATACAATCCCGATCGCCGCCATGCTGTCGTTGTGGTGGCTGGCAGGCCCGAAGGCGGCGCCTGTCCCCGCCCCTGTGCCCGCTTAATAGACGCCCGGGACCAGCCGGAACTTCACCTGCCTAGCGAGGTCGCGATAGGCAGCATCCTTGAGCAGGAACTTCTCCTCCTCGCGGATTCGAAGGACCTGGACGGTCCAGGTGACCAGATACTTGATCAGGTTTCCGAGCGTCAGGTTGGCAAGAAGGAAGCCCACCTGGGTGACGAAATAGCCAAGGTACATCGGGTGGCGGATGAACTTGTACGGGCCGCCGCTTCGAACGCCGCGGTTCGCGGGCGCGAGCCCGAAGCTGCGCCACAGCGCCAACTTCGCCGAGACGTTGATTCCGACGCCCAGCGTCATCAGCCCGGCGATGACCGCATCGGGCAGCAGCTGGAAACCGCCGGCGACAGGCCGCACGAGAAGCGGAGCGGCCGTGCCGACGAAGGCGAGGAAGAAGGGATAAGGCTTCATTGCCATCTCGCCCGGGCGCCTGATGATCATCAGGAATACCGGAAGCGTTTCAGAGACGCAGAGGAGAAGCACGTAAGGATGAGCGACGGCGTTGGTGAGCATCGCCTGCAGGAAGGTCGCGCTCAACAGGATGAGGAACAGCCGTTCCGCGTAATCCGCAATCCTGCCCAAGTCCGGTCTCCGCATTGTGTCGCGGGCGGTCTAGCGGCGCAGGTGAGAAAGAATGGTTAATCAGCCCGCCGGTTGCGCCTGTGGCCAAGCGCACAAAAGAAAACGGCGGCGCCTTTCGGCACCGCCGTCTCTTTTTACGCTGACTTTCAGCTTAGCTGTCGAGCGAGCTCGAAACGTTGCTGAAGGTGTTGGTCAGCGAGCTGCCGATGGAGGTCATCGCGCCAATCGCCGCAACGGCGATGAGAGCTGCAATGAGGCCATACTCGATGGCAGTCGCACCCTTTTCGTTCTTAATCAGCTTCAGAAACTTGGCCATGTCCGGTCTCCTGTAGGCTCCACTAAATGGGAGACGTGCTCCCCCACCTGCGCTGTTACTTTTGCGTAGGTTGCGAAGAGGATTAGGACCGAAGGAGTTGAGAAACTCTTAAAGTAGCAGGTTTCGATGCGTTAAGGTTTTGGCGCTAGTCGGCTGCGCATGGACGGGTGCGCGATCGAGCCGGACGCAATCGGGTCAGCCAGGGCGCTGCGCAATCCGATGAGCATAGAGGCCAAGGTCGCCGCTCTGGCCGCCGCCACCCTCGCGATCGCCATCCAGACGCTGTGGATCCCGATCGACGCCGACGTATCGTGGCTGATCACGGTTTGCGAGCGGGTTCTTTCGGGGGACCGGCTCTACATCGATATCCTGGAGGTCAATCCGCCGGCATCCGTGTGGCTCTATTTGCCTCTGGTCTGGCTTGCTAAAACCATTGGAACCAGGCCGGAGGCGGTCGTCGCTGCCGGATTCGTCGCGGGCGGGCTCGCGTCCGCATTCACAACCTTGCGGATCGCATCGCGACTCGATGTGCCGAGGGCACGCCCGTTCCTGGCGTGCGCCCTGCCCTTCATTGCGCTCGTGCTTCCCATGGCGCTCTTCGCCCAGCGCGAGCATGCGGCAGTGCTTCTCGCCCTTCCAGTCCTCGCGGCGGTCGCAGTCATCGCTGAAGGCGGACGCCTGAACCGTCGCGCCGTTGCGGCGAGCGGCTTTGCTGCGGGCCTGATCGTCATCATCAAGCCTTACTTCCTGCTTGCTGTGGCGATTCCGGCGCTCTGGACAGCGTGGAAGCGGCGGTCGGTCACTCCATTGGTTCCGGGGCTCATCGCGGGCGGGCTTGCGATCGCACTCTATGTGGCGGGGATCCTTCTCTTCGCTCCTGCCTATCTCGCCTGGCTTCCCGTCATCGCCCACACGTACGGGCCGATGCACGAAAGCTGGTGGAAGCTGCTTCTGGCGCCGACCTTCTACCCGGCAATCTGCATCGGCCTGTTGATGATGCTGCGGCCGGACAAAGTCCCGGTGCTCGCGATGTCATGGATCCTCGGCGCCGCCGGATTCCTGCTGGCCACCTTTGCTCAAGCCAAGAATTATCCGAATCACCTGCTTCCCGAAGCCGCGCTGGCGCTCGCCGCCGCGGCCGCGGTGCTGGACCTGCCCGGAGTCGTTCGCGGCCGCAGGCTCCCAGTTTCTCTTGCGCTCGCCTTCGTCGGCGCGTGCCAGATGTACCAATGGGTGATCCTTCCCGACCCGGCGGTCGCGTCGGCGATCAAGCGAGTCGCGCCGCCCACGCCTTCGATGATCGCGCTCAGCCCGCAGCTGACGACCGGGCACCCGGTGACACGCAATGTGGACGGGCGCTGGGTGGGCTCGCGGGCCGGCTTGTTTACCGCGAGCGGGGCGGCTCATGCCGGGCTAAAGGATCCGATCGCGCGCGACGCGTACCGCGAAGACGTCGATTCGTTCGGAAGGGACGTCGCTGCGCATTCGCCCGACGTAGTTCTGGTCAGCAGGGCTGCAAAGAAATCCTTGATGCGAGAGCCCTCGATCGCCGCGGCGATGAGCCCCTACCGCCCCGCGGCTGTGACAAAAGACACCGAAGTCTGGGTACGGCGAAGCCTGAAACGCTGAAGCTCAGCGTTCCTCGATGACGTTCTGGATCTCGCGGGCGATGTCGCGAAGCGGCTTGGAATCTTCGCTCCACTGTTCCGGAAGCGGGCTGGGGTGGCGAACCGGCGGCTTTGGCTTCTGCTGGGGCTGCGGGCGTGGCCGTTCACGATAGCCGGCGGGCAGCGCCGGACCGCGGGTCCCGTCGATCGAAACCGCGGAGCTCATGAAATCGTGCCAGATGCGCGCCGGGACCGTGCCGCCGCTGATCTTGCCGAGAGACTTGTCGTCGTCGCGGCCAACCCAGACGCCGACCACAAGGTCGCCCGCAAAACCGACGAACAACGCATCGCGATTATCCTGAGTCGTGCCGGTCTTCCCGAACGTCGGGACCCACAGCGCCGCCCGCTTGCCGGTGCCCGTATTCGCTGCGGCCCAAAGGAGGTCGAGCATGGCTGCGCGCTCGCTGCGCTCGTCGAGCGAGCCCCTGCTCGAGAAGAAGGCCGAGAGGCCGCCCTCCTCCGGCTCCTGCGGCAGTCCGCGGGCGCGGACCGGGTAGCGGCGGGATAGGATCGCCGCGTAAGCGGAAGTCAGTTCCAGCAGGCTTACGCCGCCCGTACCAAGGGCAAGGCTGGGCTTGTCCGGCAGCGAAGTGGTGATGCCGAGGTCGCGCGCCGCACGGATGACGCTTGGGCGGCCGACTTTTTGCGACAGGCGCACAGTTGCCGCGTTGCTCGATCGGGCGAACGCCTCGCGAAGAGTAATTTTGCCGCGATAGATTCCATCGCTGTTACCCGGGCTCCAGCCGTCGATGGCGATCGGGCGATCCTCGATGATGCTGTCCGGTGTCCAGCCGGCTCGCATCGCGGCGAGATAGACGAATAGCTTGAAGGCGGAGCCGGGCTGACGACGCGCCTGGGTTGCGCGATTGAACGGCGTGTCGGCGTAGCTCTTGCCGCCGACCATCGCCACGACCCGGCCGTCTGGACGCATCGCGACGAGCGCCGCTTGCGCGCCGCCGATGGCGGCTCGGCTGATCGTGCGGACGGCGATTCGCTGCAGATCGGCATCCAATGTGGTTTCCACCCGCACCTTGCCGAATTCCGCATCGAACGCGTCCTGTGCCTGTGGGGCCATCCAGTCGGTGAAATAGGTACCGGATGGGAGAGGGCTTCGCTGCCTGACCGGCCGCGCGAGCTTCACTGTGCGCGCCTTCTGGCGGCTGATCGCGCCAGTCTGCGCCATGGTCGCGAGGACTAGGCGGCTTCGGTTCTGCGCAGCCTTCAAATGGCGCGTCGGGGCGAGCCTCGATGGCGCCTGCACCAAGCCGGCGAGCATCGCCGACTGCGCCAGCGACAGGTTTTCCGGGTCGCGGTTGAAATAGTGATGGGCGGCGGCCCGGAGCCCGTAGACCCCGTCGCCGAAATAGACGCTTGAGAGATAGCGGGAGAGGATCTCGTCCTTGGTCAGCCAGCCCTCCAGCCAGAAGGCGATTATCACTTCCTGAGCCTTGCGCTTGATGCTTCGGTCGGAGGAAAGGAAGCTCGTCTTGGCGAGCTGCTGGGTGATCGTGCTTCCGCCCTCGCGGACCCCGCCCGCCCGAACGTTGGCGAGCATTGCCCGGCCGATGCCGCGCGGATCGATTCCCCAATGCCGGTAGAATCGCCGGTCCTCGATGGAGACGAATGCTGCCGGGGTCAGGCGATTGAGCTTCGCGACGTCAACCGGCGCTTCCTTCATCGCGCCGCGCTCGGCGATCGGCCGGCCTTCCGCCGACAGGAACAGCATCGCGGGATCCGGCAGCGGCTCCAGAGCCCGTGACAGCGGGGCGGTGAAGACCAGCCAAAGCAAGGTGATCAGGATGACTAAAAGGGCGGAGCCGACGATGATCTTCGTCCGGCGCCAGCGCGACCTCGGCTTCTGCTCCTCCGGCTCCTCGGAGCCTGGAGCGGCGTCGGGCGGCGGCTGAGCCGGCGCGAAAGGATCGGGAAGATCCTCAACGTTTACGCCGCCACGGCTCCAGATCGACTCGTAATCAGTCATCCGGTGGATCGACTTCCCTCCCGCAGCGCCACTGCCTTACTCCGGTAAAACAGTGTGCACCATTACGCCAGATGGTTGCTGAACCTGGCGTTGCCTTTATTGGTCGCGCACATGCGGATATCCCTCCTGCGCCGCTGCTTCCTGATGGCCATGGCAGCCGTAGCCGCCGCTTCGGTCGGCGGATGCGAACGCAAGTCGCAAGGCGTCCTGCAGGTCCTCGTCATCGGAGGCCAGCCCCGCCTGGCGGATCCCCAGCGTGTCGCCCCGAGCCAAAGCGATTCGGTCCTTCTCGCCAATGTGGCTCAAGGGTTGGTGCGCTTCGACGCTCACGGACAGGTCGAGCCCGGCCTTGCGGAAACCTGGAACGTCAGCGACGACGGTCTGAGCTACATCTTCCGCCTCGCCAATACGCATTGGTCCGACGGGCGGAGAGTTACCGCTCAGCAGGTCGCGCAGACGCTGAAGCGGCTGATCGGTCCGCCCAGCCGAAACCCGATAAAGGATTCCTTCGGCGCGGTCGAAGACGTGGTGGCGATGACGGACAGGGTTCTTGAAATCCGTCTGAAGCAGCCACGCCCCCACCTCCTCCAGCTCCTCGCGCAGCCGCAGATGGCGATGGTGTACGGCGGCGGCTCCGGGCCGTTTACGATCGAGCGGCCCAAGGCTTCGGGAAAAAACTTGATGCTTGTCCGTGACGTCGAGACACCCGATGAGGAACAGCCCCGGCGCGACCGGCTCGAGCTGGGCTCATCCAACGCCCAAGATGCGGTGCGCATGTTCGCCGCCGGCGAAACGGACCTCGTGCTTGGAGGAACGTTCGTCGACTTGCCTTTCGCTCGTGAAGCGAGCCTTCCCAGACGGGCTCTGCAGTTCGATCCGGCCTCGGGCCTGTTCGGCCTTGCCCCCGGGCGCGACAGCAAGATTATTTCCGACCCCGACGTGCGGCGGCTTCTGAGCCAGGCAATTGACCGCGATGCGTTGGTGGCGGCGCTGTCGGTGCCCGGCCTGGTGCCGCGGGCGACGGTGCTCGAACCTGGCCTCGACAACATACCCGATCCCGCGCCCCCGGCATGGGCCGCGGCGCCGATTGCCGACCGCAGGGCAGCGCTCGCCGCTACCGCCAGGCGCCTGTTTGCCGGACAGGAGGCGCCGACGATCACGGTCGCTCTTCCAATCGGCCCGGGCGCCGACCTCTTGTTCAGGCGGCTCGTCAACGACTGGGGGGCCATCGGGCTCACGGTCCGGCGCTCAGCGGCCGGCGAAGTTGCCGACCTCAGGCTGATCGACGAGGTCGCGCCGTCAACGTCGGCAAACTGGTTCGTCCGCCGATTCCGCTGCGCACAGGCGAGGATCTGCGACGATCACCTGGACGAGCTGCTCGAAGCCGCCCGGGACACCGCCGTTCTCGCACAGAGAAGCGCCCTCTTCGAACAGGCCGCCCGCGAGATCGACGACCAGCAGCTGTTCATCCCGATCGCCGCGCCGATTCGCTGGTCGCTGGTTTCCAGCAGGATTGCAGGGTTCGCGGGGAACCGCTTCGCGATCCATACGCTGATCGACCTGGAACAACGATTGGATCGAACCGGCGATTGATGGCGACTGGAAGCAATCTGCGAACGCGCCTGCCACTCGGCAACGATGCTGCATCGGTTCGCCAGCGCGTCGAAGCGCTCGAGAAGCTCATGGAGCGGATCGTCGTCATACCCGGCATCAACCGTCCCGTGGGGCTCGACGTCATTCTCGATTTCATACCCGTTGCGGGCCCGACAGCAGCCGCCGTCATCGGCGCCTATCTTGCCTGGGAGGCGCGCAATCTTGGAATGTCCAAGTGGCACATGGCGAGGATGGGCGGGAATATCGGAGTTGACTGGTTGCTTGGAATGATCCCGCTGGTTGGCGCGATCCCCGACTTCTTCTTCCTGTCCAACACCAGGAACCTTCGGATCATCAAGCGGCACCTGGACAGGAAGCATCCCGCAGGCGCCACTGTGGACATCCCGACCGCCATCGAGAGGCCGTAAATCTTCCGTTCACGGCCGCTCGTCGAAAAAGCACTTTCCTGTCGTCGGTCAGCGGACTACGGCGCACCTACTTCCCCACAGGAGCGATTATGCAAAAGCTGTTAGTAAGCCTGGCTGCGTTCGGACTCTTCGCCGCACCGGCAACCGCGCAAATTGCGCCGGCACCGCAAGACCAGGCCCAGGCAGCTCCTGCCGAGAAGCCGAAGACGGTCAAGAAGACCGTATGCAAGAACGTCGAAGAAGAGCGCAGCATCGGCTCGCGCCTCGCTCCGACGACCAAAATCTGTCGTGTTGTCGAAGTGCCCGCCCCTCCGGCGAAGTCGGCTCCGCAGGCGAACGGCGCTCGCTAAGTCGGGTTGAGCCGGTGCCTCAGGGCTTCGGCTGTTCCCACAGCTCGATCGGATTGCCCTCCTCCAAATGGCGGCGAATCAGTCGCCGCTGATCGAGCGGTCGATATCTTCCGGCGGGACTCCGCCGTCCGCGTCTTCGACTATCGGCTTTCCAACGTCGCCCTTGCCGACGGTGCCGCCGGCCATTTCCAGCATCCGCTCAAGCGGAACGCGTGCAGCCTTCATCACCTCGGGCGACAGTTCGATCCTCGGCTGCAGGTCGCGGAGCGCCACGTAGAGCTTCTCGAGTGTGTTGAGTGCCATGTACGGGCACATGTTGCAGTTGCAGTTCCCGTCGCCGCCAGGGACGCCGATGAACCTCTTGTTCGGCGCCGCTTTTTCCATCTGGTGGATGATGTGCGGCTCTGTCGCCACCAGGATCGTGTCGGCCGGCGAACTCAGCGCGAACTCCAGGATCGCCCTCGTCGAACCGACGAGATCGGCATGCTCGACGATGTGCGGCGGGCATTCGGGATGGGCCGCCACTGGAGCGCCTGGATGCTCCGCTTTGAGCTTCAGCAGCTCGGTCTCGCTGAACGCCTGGTGGACGATGCAAATGCCCGGCCACAGAAGCATGTCCCGTCCGGTCTTCCGGGCGAGGTAGCCCCCCAAGTGCCGGTCAGGCCCGAAGATGATCTTCTGGTCGAGCGGAATCTGGTCGAGGATGGTCTGCGCGCTGCTGCTCGTGACGATGATGTCGCTGAGCGCTTTCACCGCCGCCGAGCAATTGATGTAGGTGAGCGCGATATGGTCCGGGTGCGCCTTCCGGAACGCGGCGAACTGGTCCGGCGGACAGCTATCCTCAAGCGAGCAGCCGGCCTCCATGTCGGGAAGGATCACGGTCTTTTCCGGCGACAGGATCTTCGCCGTCTCGGCCATGAAGCGGACTCCGCAAAAGGCGATCACTTCGGCGTCGGTCGCGGCCGCCTTGCGCGATAGGTCGAGGCTGTCGCCGACGAAATCGGCCAGGTCCTGGATCTCCGGCTTTTGGTAATAATGGGCGAGGATGACCGCGTTGCGCTCGCGCTTCAGGCGCTGGATTTCGGCCAGCAGGTCGACGCCCTTCAACGATTCCGATTGTACCGTCACTTCTGTCCTTGGGCGGCCTCGCGCCGCTCCGCTTCCTTCACTGCATTCTCATATGAGGTCGACACGTCCCACTGGCTAGTGTCGGTTGCCTCGCCGGCGAAGCGGGCGACGACTTTCGCCTCTTCGAAGCCGGCGGCCTTCAGCGGCATTGCGAAGCTTCGTTCGACCGCCTGGCGCGCGGCCTGGCGAGCCAGCCGCATGGGCACTTCGCCCATCGCTTGCTTGCGAAGGTCGGCGACGGCCTTGGCGCGGTTCGCCTGGTCCAGCCCCTGCTCGGCATTGGTGAAGGCGGCCAGAAGCCCGCCGGAGCCATATTCGCGGGCATGGGCAAGGTCGACGTCCGGGCCCGCGATCTGAACGTCCGGAAGCCGGACCGACAAAGTGCTCGATCCCTTGTCCCACTTCACGTCGTCCTGCTGGAGCTTGGACAGGTCGAGCACGTAGCGAACGTCGCCCGGCAGGATCAGCGTCCGCTCGGTCGAGAAGCCGAGGCGCGATTCGCGTGCAGTCGTGACCGACACGTAGCGCGCCACGAACACGTCGAGCTTGTTCTGAGCCCGCATCGATTCCAGGCTGGAGGTCGCGATCGACTTCGCATCGGGGCCGCCGAACAGGCCGCCGAGCAGCCCCGCCCCGCCGAGCGCGAGCCCGAGCAGAAGCGCAATAACGACCGCCCCGATCAGGAGCGGGAGGCGGATCCGGTCCCTGTCCATATGTCTCCACTACGGGAAACGAGCCTCCGGCGCTCAAGGTCCAGAAGATGTGCGTAAACCGAACCTCCAGCAGCGGTCGTCAGCCGCGGGTCCAGCCCCGGATAGGCGCTTGCGACGATCTCGGGGATGTCGAGCGGCCGGTGGTTGACCAGCTTCAGGATCTGTCGCTCTCGCTGCATCCGATGGCCGGCGAGGTGGCGGACATATTGCTGCGGGTTCGTCACCGGCGGGCCGTGGGCGGGGAAGTAGATCCGGTCGTTGCGCTTCCTCAGCTTGTGGAGGCTGGCCATGTAGGCCGCCATGTCGCCGTCGGGCGGGAAGACGACCGTCGTCGACCAGCCCATCACATGGTCTCCCGTGAACAGCGCGTCACCGTAAGCGAAGCACAGGTGATTGGAGGTGTGGCCGGGTGTCGAGACCGCGGTCAGGGGCCGCCCGTCGATGCTGATGCTTTCGCCGTCGCCAAGCACCCGGTCGGGTGAATAATCGCCGTCGAAAGAGGCGTCCGCGCGGGGGCCCACCGTCTCCAGCGCGAGCGGCGCACAGCCGATGACCGGAGCGCCCGTCCTTTCAGCCAGCGGAGCCGCGGCCGGGCTATGGTCCCGGTGGGTGTGCGTGCACAGGATCGCGACGAGCTTGCGCGGACCCACTGCTTCGACCAGCGAGTCGATATGCTCCGGATTGTCGGGGCCGGGGTCGATGACCGCGACTTCCCTGGAGCCGACGACGTAGGTCTGCGTACCGTAATAAGTGAAGGCTGACGGGTTGTGCGCGAGGACGCGCGCGATTCCGGGCTCCAATTCCTCCAGCGCTTCGTATTGAGCGCTCACCGCATCAGCAGCGTAGGAGGAAGGGCCCGCGGCGCTCGACAGACTGGCCGGAGCGGACCACGACCATCTCGACCTCGGCGCTGACGACGCCGGCGCAGACTTCCCTCGGCAGCGAGAAGTTGACCGAACGGCCGTTGCGCATTGCGCCAAGAGCGATCTCGCCTCGCGCCTGGCCATTGCGAAGGAAGCGAAGCAACACTCCGGCGGGCAAGGCTTCGCCCGCCCTGACGTTGAGGACGGTGTCGCGGCTCAGCGAGACGCAATCGGCACCTCCGGGATATTGCGGATCTATGCAGGAGATGGTGAGGCGCGGCTTGGCCACGGGCACCAAAGGCGGCATTACAACCTTTGCCGGCGGAGCGGCGCTTGCAACCGTGGAGCCTGCCGTTCCCACGTCCGCATTGGATGCAGGCGCCTGCGGCGATTTTCGCGGCGGAATCGCCGGAAGCACTGTGTAATCGTCGGAAATCGGCGCCTGCGTCGCCCGCTGCCGAGGCGTCAGTGAAAACTCGCTCGGAGCGACGCCCGTGCTTGCCCCCTTCAGCCTTGCGACCTCGGCTTTCACCGCGGTGACGACTTGTTGGCGAACCGCCGGCTCCATCTCCTTGTTCGATTCGAGCTTGGCGATGGCGTCCTCGAGAGTCTGGATCCAGTCGGAGTCCGTCTGCCCCTCTTTCCCGCACATTTTGACCTTCGACCGGTGCGGTTGTCCGTCGAGGACCGTGTCGACCATGGTCTCGAATTTATGTGCGTCGCAATTTTCGAGAAGCGTCTTCAGCTGCGGGTTGGCTGCCGGCGCGTCCGCGCTCGCCTCGGGCGCGGCCTGCGGCTGGTTTTGTGCGGCGACGGGTACAGCGGCGAACAGGGCCGCCGAAAGCAATAGAAGGCGAGTCATTTAGCTTCCCTAGCAAGACATCGGGGCGATGTCCGCCCGAACGGCTGCACTTCCGATGAACGGATCAGGCGACGCTTTCCGCATAAGCGTCGGCGCGGGGCAGTTCCGCCGCAGAGTGGCGGCGCTCGAGCGCTCGAGGATAGACGTCATGGAACAGCCGCTCGAAGGACCGGTCCCAGCTGAAGGAGCTTGCTTCGACATGGGCGCGCGCGGCCGTCGCCATCGCTGCATGGTCGGAATGCCAGACGTCGAGGATGTTGATTGCCATGGCTCCCGAATCATCGATGGGACCCAGCCTGCCCGTCGAATCGTCAACCCTGTCGAACATCGCGCCGGCCGCCACTCCGACCACGGGAAGGCCTGACGCCTGGGCCTCGATCACCGACACTCCGAACGTCTCGTCGGCCATCGCCGAGACATAGACGTCCGCGCTTGCTAGCCACTTCGCCAGCTCCTCGCGATCGCTGAGATAGCCCGGCGCGATCACCCGCTGGTCGCGGAGCTGGAGAAGCGAGTCGCGGACAGGGCCATCGCCCACCATCGCAAGACGAGCTCCGAGCGACTTCGGGAGCTTGGAAAAGGCATCGACGACGACCTCGGCGCGGCGCTCGCGGTCCAGCCGCCCGACATAGATCAGCAGAGGGTCGCCCAGTCCGAGGCCAAGCGAGCGCCGGAGCTCCGGGTCTCGTTTTTGCGGACTGAAGTCGTCGAGCTCCACTCCAAGCGGCACGATCTCGATATCGCGAACGCCCAGCTTCCGGAGCTTCGAAGCCCCGCCATTTTCGCTGAGCGCGATGACCGAATCGAAGCGGCGATAGAGGAAACCGCAATAACGGTAGGAGATTGAGCGGAGTTGGCCTGCGACGGTCTCGCCAAGGAGGCGCTTCAGCGGCCGATGAACGTAAGCGGTTGGAAAATCGGTCATGTAGACCGCGACCGCGGCCGTCTTCGGGTGGCGTTTCCGATAGCCCAGGACCGCCCAGGGAAGGTTGTACGCGTCCTGGCACTCCACCAACCGCGGCTGGAATCGCTCGAGCGCGGCGCGGACGGCACCATTGCGAAGGAGCAGGCGATACTTCGGGCTTGTCGGCACCGGGGGCGAAGCGATCGTCACCGTCGTGGTCCGCCCGTCCTCCTCGATCTTGTCCTCGGCGCCGGGGACGATCAGCAAGTGCCGATGGGGCGTATGCTCGAGGATGTAATCGCGCTTCCGCCGCAAGTAGGTTCCTACTCCGCCGCCGACGTGGGACCAGCTTTGCGTGACGTCGCAGAACAGTTGCGAGCTTGATGGGCTCTGGATCATCCGAGGCTCAACGCAACGAGCTTTGAAAAATATGCACCGGTTTCGTCCTAAAAATGTCGGGAGGCTTTACACTGCCGCTTGGCTGCGCGTTGAAACATCATCTGAAAACCACGTAAAACTGCGCCTTTTTGCATTTGGCACGCCCGTTGCTTAGTTATTAGCGTCCACTTGGTTCCACAAACCACCAAAGGGGCGGCGGCGCGGATCTCTGGTCCCGCGCAGCCGCCCCTTCTTCTTTGTCTGGTTCAGGCGGCTGGCTCGCCGACGAGTTGCTTGAGCTCGCCGCTTTCGAACATTTCCATCATGATGTCCGAACCGCCGACGAACTCACCCTTCACGTAAAGCTGGGGGATGGTCGGCCAGTCGCTATATTCCTTCACGCCCTGCCGGATTTCCGGATCCTGGAGAACGTCCACGGTCTTGAACGGCACCTGCAGGTGCTCGAGGATCGCGACGGCGCGGCTGGAAAAGCCGCATTGAGGGAACAGCTCGGTCCCCTTCATGAACAGGACGATGTCGTCTCCGCGGACGATCTGCTCGATCCGCTCTTTTGCGCTAGTCACCTTCTGTCTCCTCCGGCGCTGCCGTCTGAAGCTGCAATGCGTGCAGCTGTCCGCCGACCCGGCCGCCCATTGCGGCGTATACCCTCTGATGCTGCTGAACGCGCGTGAGGCCAACAAAGCTGCGCGATACGACACGGGCCGAATAATGATCGCCGTCGCCGGCGAGGTCGGTAATCGTCACTTGTGAATCGGGAATTGCCGCCTTGATCAGCCGTTCAATGTCTTCGGGGGTCATTGCCATGAGCCGGACTCAAGCCTGCTCCTGCATGATCTGCCGCTTGGCCTCTACCATTTTGTGCCCCATCGCCTCGCGGATCTGGGCCTCCTCGAGATCGACTCCAGCCGAAGTGAGGTCGCCGAGCAGCTTTCGAACCACGTCATCATCCCCGGCGGATTCGAAGTCCGAGCGGACGACGTCCTTGGCGTACGAAGCGGTCTCCTCGTCCGACAGGCCCATCTGGCGGGCTGCCCATTCACCCATCAACCGGTTGCGCCGGGCGACGATCCTGAAGTTCATTTCCTCATCGTGAGCGAACTTCGCCTCAAAGGCGCGCTCGCGATCGTCGAATTGGCTCATTCGAATGCCTTCCGCAGTTTCGGCTGCGAGATAGGGGTGCGGACAAACTACGTCCAGCGGGCTTTGCGCGGCTGCCAGTCAGGAAGTGGCGACGCAGCGCCTGATCGTTGCCGCGATCACCCGCCCAAGGAACAGCAGCAGGGACGAGCCCTGGCTGCTGTCGGGCGCAAGCTCGGTCCGCTGGCCAAGAGCAAGCAGCCCTTGCGGATAAGGCGCCGGCCCGTCGATCCTGATCAAGGCCTCCGCCCGGACGGAATCGCCCGCCACCGCTCCGAACAGTGGGTGACCGCGCTCCACGCTTCGGACTTCTACGCGGCCTACTTTGCCCAGCATCCGCTTCACAAAGACGGGGTCGACCCGTTCCATCGAATCGCAGTCCGCCCGGAAGCCGCGGTTGCCGACGACCAGGGCGATCGCGACATAGTCGATTCCAAGGATGTCGGGCCAGCGGCGGGTGATCACCTCGAACAGCGAGTCCACCGATGGCGCTTCGATGGCCTCGAGAACGGCCACGTTGATCGACGCCACGGCATCGGAATGGCCGCGTGCGAAGGCGATCAGGTCCTCGTTTGCCTCCTCGACGGCGCCCAGGCGCTCGCGCAAGCGGACAACGGCCTCGTCCTTGAACTGGATGATCTGAGCCACGGCCCTCCGTAGTCGACGACCAGTTAATTTCCGGTGGTCAGCCGCGCGCACCACGTCTATCCTTGCCCCAACCGATTGAGGGAGGGCAGGAAAATGCCAGGTCTGATGTTGTTGCTTGCCGGCTCCGTTGTCGCCGCCACCCCCGCGACTCCGCAACCGTGGTTCGAGTTCAAGGACTATCCCATGCAGGCGTTCGAGAAGCGGTGGGAAGGAGTCACTAAGTTCGAACTCCTGATCGCCCAGGACGGCTCCATCGCCGACTGCAAGGTCACCGAGTCGAGCGGTCACCAAATCCTCGACCAGCGAACCTGCTTCCTCGCCTCGAAGCGCGCGAAATTCCGCCCGGCGCGCGGGCCGCAGGGGGAGCTGGCCTACGGCGTCTACCGAAGCCAGGCCGTGTGGGTTTTCCCCGAACGCCAGATGCTCAATGCAAATCCGGGGCCCGACCTCGAGGTGAGCGTTAACAAGCTTCCGGAGGGGACACTTGAGCCGCCGGTCGTGAAGCTCGCCTATGCTGTCGATGCGAAGGGAAATGCGGGAGCATGCTCGTTGATGCGCTCCGCGCCCAAGCAGCCCAGCGCGCTGGTCGAGGTCGGCTGCCAGCAGCTGCTTCAGCGCGTTTCGCACACGCCGGTAATCACACCGACGGGCCAGGCTGTGACTGCGGTGAGGACCGCCGCAGTCAAGTTCAACGCGGGGAATTAATCCCTAGATCTGCTGGCCGGTCGCTTCCCAATCCTTGAGGAAGGCGGCCAGGCCGGCGTCGGTCAGCGGATGCTTGAACAGCTGGTGGATGATCTTGGGCGGCGCCGTCATGACGTCGGCGCCCATCTTCGCCGCTTCGACGACGTGCATCGGGCTTCGAACGCTCGCCACCAGGATCTCCGTTCCGAAATCGTAATTGTCGTAGATCATCCGGATGTCGGAGATCAGATCCATCCCGTTCGATCCGATGTCGTCCAGGCGGCCGACGAACGGCGAGATGAACGTCGCCCCCGCCTTCGCCGCGAGAAGCGCTTGCGCCGGCGAGAAGCAGAGGGTGACATTCACCATCGTGCCGTCGGAGCTGAGCGTCTTGCACGTCTTCAGTCCGTCGGGCGTCAGCGGCACCTTGATCGCGATATTGTCCGCGACTCGGCGCAGCTTTTCCGCCTGCGCCATCATCCCTTCGTAATCGAGGGCGACGACCTCGGCCGAAACCGGACCGCTGCACACCTCGGTGATCTCGCGAAGCACCTCCACGAAATCGCGTCCCGATTTCTGCACAAGCGAGGGATTGGTGGTGACCCCGTCGAGGAGGCCGGTGGCGGCAAGATCGCGAATTTCGGCAATTTCGGCAGTATCGGCAAAAAACTTCATGGCGTTCCCCGGATGATTTGGGCGAGATAGCCGCTGCGGCGGGATCAGTCA
Organism: Sphingomonas anseongensis; assembly: GCF_023516495.1. NCBI lineage: Bacteria > Pseudomonadati > Pseudomonadota > Alphaproteobacteria > Sphingomonadales > Sphingomonadaceae > Sphingomonas > Sphingomonas anseongensis. Next base: position 111,035 of record NZ_JAMGBC010000001.1, on the reverse strand, counting down.
TCCGATTCGGGAGCGCAATAATGACGCAGGACCTTCGGATCGAACCCGGCGACGACGTGCTGTCGATCACGCTCGCGCGGCCCGACCGGCGCAATGCAATCACGGTCGCGATGTACGCCGCGCTCGCGGATGCGATCGAGGCCGCGGCCCGCGATGACTCGGTGCGGGTCATAACCATCCGTGGCCAGGGGCAGGACTTCACCGCCGGCAACGACCTCATGGACTTCCTGGCGGAGCTTCCGAGGCAGTCGGAGGATATTCCAGTGTGGAGGTTCCTCCGAGCGCTGGCGAACAACCAGGTGCCAATCGTCGCTGCGGTCCAGGGCAATGCGGTCGGGATCGGAACGACCATGCTGTTCCACTGCGACCTCGTGATTGCGGCGGCGAGCGCCCGCTTTTCCCTGCCGTTCGTCGATCTGGGGCTAGTGCCCGAAGCCGCGAGCACGCTTCTGCTGCCGAGGATCGCTGGGCGCAGGCGGTCGGCCCGCTATCTCCTGCTTGGCGAATCCTTCGGAGCACAGGACGCGCTTGAGTCAGGACTGGTCAGCCATGTGGTCGAGGATGCCCAGCTCGACTCGGCGTTCGTCGAGATTGTCGGCAAGCTTCTGGCCAAACCGCGTGATGCGCTTCGGATCACTCAGCAATTGCTGAGGCATGGGACGAGCGAGGAGATCATCGAGCGGATGGAGCTTGAGAGCAGCCACTTTTCCGAGCGGCTCCAGTCGGCCGAAGTCAGGGACTCCATCGCCGCCTTTTTCGAAGCTCGCCGGAGCGCTTCCGCTCACTGAGAAAGGTAGACGACCTTCGACTTGGTGATCGTAATCGACGGTCCCTGGAAGAAGAGGAAATCGGTCGGCTGCGAATAGCTGACCGTTATCGTCTTCGTTCCCGCGCCCGCGTTAGTGGTGATTGTTGGAGTAGCCCAGGTGCCATTGCCCACACCGAACTTGTGCGACGTGATCTGGGCTTGCAGCTGGGTGTCGGTCGGAGTCGGGAAGATGGTCGCCGCCCGGGCCGCTTCTCCCAGCGCCTGCTGAATGCCGGCATTCGCCTGGAACATGAGCGCGACCTGGAACATGCCCCAGATCATCACGATCAGCGCGGGCACGGCGATCGCGAACTCCAGCGCTGCCGCGCCCCGGCTGTTCCTCAGAAGCTTGCGAAGCCGGGTCTTCATTGCGTGCGCACTCCTGCGGTCGCGCGGACCGTCACGGTGCCGTTGGAGTTGGCCCCAGGGAAGAACCTGGTGCCGAACAGGGGCGTGAAGCTCTGCGACACGGTCACCTGCACGTAGCGCGCGTACGGATCCGTCGCGTTGGCACACGTTCCGGTATCATAGTCGAGGTGGACGCCGTCGGCGTTGCATTCGAGCCAGGAGTTGACCGTGGCGGCCGAACCCGTTCCGGCTGCCGTCTGAGCCTCCGCCTGGTAAACGGAATTGTTCGTGGTCTTGTAGTCGGACACCTGGATCAGCTCGATCGTGTGCTGGGCGGCCTGCTCGACCTGAAGCTTGGTCGAATAGGACCGACTGAGGTCGACAGTCCCCACAAGCAGGGTCGCGAGCACCGGCGTCACCAGTGCCATTTCGATCAGCGAGTTGCCTCGCTCGTCTCCCCAGATCCGCATCATGCCACCAACTTCACGATCTTGTTCGTGACCGTCTGGTTGGCGCTGCAACCGGTCGTGCTGTTCTGGAGGTTGGTGTTGCCCGAGAAGGTGGCGGTGTAGGCGACCACCATGGCGCACTTGGTCATGTTCCCGGAGCTTCCCGTGAACGTCACGTTCCCCTTCGGGAAATACATAGCTCCGTCGTAGTTCGACGTGTTGTTGCCGTTGATCTCGTTCGTATTGTCGGTCGTCGCGTTCGACGCCTGGATGAACAGCATCTTCGAGTAGGTGCCGCTCGTCGGAGCGACCAGCTGGACGATCGAATTGCCGTTCGTCTTGATGCTTCCAGGCGTGGTTCCGGTCAGGATGATCGTCACCCCGGTGCCGGTGACGGTCACGCCGCCCGCGACGCTGAAGTCGGTGCTGTCGAGAAAATAGGTCCCGGCGGCAAGATTGTAGGTCTTGTTGCCGGTGAAGGAGAAATCCTTGTAGCAGCCGGGCGTCAGGTTCGTGCTGCCCCCGGTCACCTGCTTGTTGCAGGTCATTCCGCTGGTGCTGGTGGGATATTTCCCCGCGAACGGATCCGGCATCGCCGAATGGTGCGGCCGCAGCGACGTGACCCCGGTGATCGCGCTCGGAAGCGTGCCGACCCCGGCAACGACCGGAGCGATGAAGTTGTAGCTGGCGCCGTTGGTGGCAACGGCGGGATTCGCATTTGCGTTGGAGATTCCGCCGCAGCCCAGGTTCGCGCTCGAGCTGCCGCCGATGTTGATTCCGGCGCCGCCGCTCTTCTTCAGCGCAACCAGGCAATATTGGCCGTCATCAACCATCGCCGCGGTCGCGCTGGCAGTGATCAGGGGCGCCGACGACACGAACAGCGACGAAAAGCCAAGGGTCTTCTGGACCCGAAGGGTCACCTGCACCGCATAGGAATAGGTGCCTACCGTTGGATATGCGATCTGCGGGTAGCCGCTCGCAAGGGTGATACCCGTCTTGTTGTTGTTGGCGAGATCGCCATTGACCGCGGCGGGAACGGCCGAATCCTGAAGCTTGGCATAGACGCCGGCAAATGCCGCGGAATCCGCCGCACGCTGGAGCTCGCGCTTCCACACGACCCACTGGATCGTGTCCGTCGCCAGGCCTGCGGCGCCGACCACGAACGGAAGCGCCGCGCCGGCAATGATGAGCGCGTTGCCGCGGCGGTCTCTCCACAGCTTTCCAAGGAATCGGATCATATTGGCGTCCCCAGGCCCAATTTCAGCTTTGGCGACGTCTATCGCCCCTCAAGGTGATCAAATCGTGCAGGTGAATGGTTAACAGCAGGTAACCCCTACTCCGCAAAGGACCGGCTTGAACGCTAGCGTGTTACACCTATAATACAGTTGAAGGCGCTTGCATGGGCGGCGCGCGGCGGTGAAAGTCGCCAGGACGCCAGGCGAGCACGAGAAAGGGCAGACGAACATGGCCAAGGAAGCCACTGAAACCGCGACCAAGCTCAAGCTCGACCCGCCGGAAGCTCTGCAGGCAGTCGCTCCAGCCGAGGCGGCCGGCCTGGTGCCGCTCAAGGCCGAGGAAACGACCGAGCTCGACAAGAGGGTCGCCGACTTCGTCAACGAGCTCGCCAGTCTCGATTCCAACAGCCCCGAATTCGGCAAGAAGGTCGACCAGCTGACCGCGATGGGCCGCAAGGAGATCGCCGAGGCGGCCGGAGCGTCGAACCGCTTCCTCGACCGACCGGTCAAGGCTATCGACAAGGACACCGGGATCGGAGCCGACCTGACCGAGCTTCGACGGACCGTCGAATCGCTCGACCCGAAGGAAGCCACGAAGACCCGCAAGCTCCTTGGGATCATCCCGTTCGGGAACAGGGTCGACCGCTATTTCGACAAGTATCGCAGCTCGCAGACGCACATCTCGAAGATCCTGAGCAGCCTCGGCAACGGCAAGGACGAGCTGCTGATGGACAATGCGGCCATCGACACCGAGCGAGCGAACCTGTGGAAGACGATGCACAAGCTCGAGCAGATGGTTCACATCTCGAAGACGCTCGACCAGCAGCTCGAGGACAAGGCCAACGACCTCGACGCCACGGATCCGGCCAAGGCCAAGGCGATCCGCGAAACCGCCCTCTTCTACACTCGGCAGCGCACGACGGACCTGCTGACCCAGATGGCTGTGACGGTGCAGGGCTATCTGGCGCTCGACCTCGTCAAGAAGAACAATGTCGAGCTGGTGAAGGGAGTCGACCGGGCGTCGACCACCACAGTCGCAGCGCTTCGCACCGCGGTGACGGTCGCCCAGGCTCTCACCAACCAGAAGTTGGTGCTCGAGCAGATCGGCGCCCTGAACACGACCACTGCCGGGATGATCGACACGACCGGCGAAATGCTCAAGACCCAGACGGGAGCGATCCACGAGCAGGCTGCAAGCTCGACCATCCCGCTGGAGACGCTGCAGCGAGCGTTCCAGAACATCTATGACACGATGGACCAGATCGACCGCTTCAAGCTCCAGGCGCTCGACAACATGAAGCAGACGGTCAGCACGCTTTCGAGCGAGGTCGAGAAGTCGAGAGGCTATATCGCCCGAGCCGAAGGCGTGGAGAAGGGCCGGCTGGCAGGAACCACCTCGCCGCTGACTCCGATCGAGGCGAAGTGACGGACGTAAATACCAAAGTTGAACGGGCGCTCGCGCGCTTCGACAGGGTTACCCGGGCGCTCGACGAGCGCGACGGCGCTTCGCGTGAGGCGGCGAAGCGCGAACGGCAAAGGCTGAACCGCGATCTGGGCAAGAGGTTGGCCCGCGTGGGAGTCGCGATCGGCGTCATCAGCGTCATCGCCATCGGGGTAGGATTGATCATTCCGATCGGGATGTTCGGCTTCCTTGCGGCGGTCGGCCTGGCCATCGGAATCGCAGCGCTTCTTGCGTTCATGCCCGGCGAGCGCACTGCGAAAGCGCCGACAGCCGACCTGCCCAACGGGCAGATGGTGCAGCGCTTCGATTCCTATCTCTACCGCTCTCGCGCGGTGCTTCCGGCGCCTGCCCGGGCAGAGATCGATGCGATCAGCGCGCGGCTTCCGTCGCTCAAGCAGTCACTCGACCGGGTGGAGACCCTCGACCCGAAGGCGCAGGACGCGCGGCGGCTGATGTCCATCCACCTTCCCGGCCTGATTGACCGCTATCTGAACGTGCCGCCGGAGTTTCGACGCCAGGCGGATGGCGAAGGCCTGACCGTCGACCAGCGCTTGGTGGAAGGCCTGTCCGCCGCCCGGACGGCACTCGACGAAATCTCTCAGGAGCTTGCGCGCAACGACCTCAATGCCTTCGAGACGCAGGGCCGCTTCATCAAATCGCGCTACGGCGAGGAGCCGATCGAAGGCTGAAAACACAGCCGCTAGGCGCTTGGGCAAGTTCAGGAAAAGCTTGCAGGGCGAGCGTTGCGAGGGCAGTCCATCGGCGTAAGCTTCAGGGGGGCTGCTGAATGTCGTTGCGATCGCTGCGACTGCGCGCGTACCGGCAGCTCGAACCCACTGCCTGGACGAGCAAAGGACTGTCGCCGACCAACTGGGTCCTGGCGTCCCTGATCCTCATCGCGGTGATGAACGCGATCCTCGAAACCGAGCCGCTGGTAGCGGCCGGCCGCGAGCGCATGTTCGACGATCTCGAAGTCATCGTCGCAAGCATCTTCTCAGTGGAATATGCAGCCCGCGTGTGGACGGTGGTCGAAAATCCGGCCTTCGCTCAATATCGCTTCCCGCGCCTTCGCTACATGGTCTCGGCGATCGCGATCATCGACCTTGCGGCAATCCTGCCCGCCTTCTTCGCCTTCGGCGGCGCGTCGAGCGTGGTCCTCCGCTTCTTCCGGGTGTTCCGGATGATCCGGCTCGCCAAGCTCGGCAGGACATCGCGCGCATGGCGGACGATCCGCGAGGCAATCTACGAGCGGCGCTATGAATTCGGCTTGGTCCTCGGCCTAGTCGCGGTCGCCGTGCTCATTTCCGGATCGCTCCTCTATTGGGCGGAAGCTGACGCCCAGCCCGACAAGTTCGGAAGCATTCCACGGGCGCTCTGGTGGGCGATCGTTACACTGACGACGATCGGCTATGGCGACGCCTACCCGATCACGCCGCTCGGCAAGGCCTTGGCTGCACTTATCGCGCTAACGGGAGTCATGCTGATAGCGCTTCCCACCGGCCTCTTCGCCGCATCATTCACCGAGGGAATCGAGAGGCACCGCGACCGCGCCGACCGCCGCGAAGGCCCCGATGCCTAACCGTCGGAGCCTCGAGCAATGACCGCGCAGGCGGCGATCAGGGCGAGGTTCCAGACACGCTGGCCGGGGATGAAGCTTCCCAAGCGCCTGCCGCCGTTCAATACCGCCACTTACCGCATCTTCTCGGCGATCTGGATCGCCGCCCTGCTTCTGGCGGTATTCGGTCCTACGCTCGCGCTGTACGACCGCTACACCTCGCCCGGCGACAATTCGCAGCTGATGCTCGGCGCTCGCGCCGGCTTCGCAGTCGCTCCCCAGGATGCGACCAAGGTACGCTTCACGGTAGGGCCGGAAGCGCGCGCGGCAGGTCTTCGCAAGGGCGACGACATCGTCGCCATCTACGGCCTCCCGCTGCCGGACAAGATGCCGGTGACCGAGCAAGTCCTCGCGCAGCGCGCAGACGACCCTGCCTATATCGCGATGGGCAACCTGCTCTACGGGACTGAAAAATTGCCGTTCCCGCTGACGGTGCACTCGACAAACGGCAAGGTGCACGAAGTCACCGTCACCACCAGCGAGGACCACATCAGGGCCGCTTCGAGCGAGCATGGCGTGCCTCCCGTTCTCCTGAGCTTCATCGATGTCGTCCACGTCATCTTCTACCCGTTCCTGATCTGGGCCGCGTGGATCCTGCATCGGCGAAACTCCCGCGATGCCATCAGCTCGATCCTCTCGCTCGCGATCCTGCTGATGATCGGGTCCGAGCTTCCGGCGTCAAACTTCCTGTCCAGCATCGGCGTGCCGAGGCCGGTTCACGTCGCCATGTACGACATTGGCAACGTCCTTCTGATCGCCGGAATCCTGCTGTTTCCGCATGGCAACCTATCGCCCAGGCTGGCCGCGCTCGTCGGCATATCGCCGCTGCTGCTGGCGCTGTCGGGGCGGCTGTACGAAGCCTATTTCCTGATGCTCCTGATCATCGCGGTTCTGATCCAGATCCGCTGCCTGAGGACGACGGAGGCCCAGGACCTGAAGCAGCAGATCCGCTGGGCGCTGTTCGGCTTCACCGGCTACGCGACGTTCAAGGCGATTTCCTATCTCGCGGACGTCTTCAAATATTCGACCGGGAGCTTCGGCGGCCAGCTCGGCTTCGAGCTCACCGCCGGGCTCAGCTTCGGGCTGTCGATGCTGGTCTTCCAGCTGGGGCTTCTCGTCGCGCTGATCCGCTACCGGCTCTACGACGCCGAAGCGATCATCAGCCGGACCGCGACTGCGGCGATCCTGACGTTCGCGATCGGAGGCACGTTCGCCGCGGTCATGGAGGGGATCATAACCGGGCTGCAGTTCCTCTACCCGGAGAGCGAAGCCAGCCAGACGATCGCGGCGATGGGCGGAGCGGTGGTGGCAGCGGTGTTCATCGAGCCGGTCAACCGAAAGACGCACGCCTGGGTCGAGCGGCGATTCCACAAGGCGCTCCTGGAGATCCGCGAGAAGGTGCCCGAGCTGATGCGCGACACGCGCGATTCGGCGACCCTGGACGACTTTCTCGACGGTGTCCTCGAGCGGCTGGTGACGGGAGTTTTGTCGGTGCGCGGAGCGGTGATCCTTGAAGGCCAGGTCCGGCAGACGGTCGGGATCACGGCTACCGAGGTCATGCGTTGGCACGAGGAGAAGAAGCCGGAGTTCGACCACAATGTGCTCGACTGCATTCCTGGGGATCATGTGTTCCCGCTGCGGCTGGAGGTCGAGATCAGCACCGGTGCCTTCGGCTGGCTGCTAATCGGGCCGCGTCCCGACGGCACAATCCCCGGCGAGGACGAGCAGGAAGAGCTGGAGAAGATCGCGCATACGTTGGGCCGGTCGATCCGGATCGTGCTCAGCCGCGAACAGGACCGGGAAGAGATGCTTCGGCTGGTCAGGATACAGAGCGAGCGAATCGACCGGATCGAGCAGTTGCTGAAGCTCAAGCACCAATAAGGGACAGGGCCGGTCGCGGCTTTCATTGACCGGGGCATTCGGCGCTAATAATCTGATTAAATTCAGGGAGTCGGGCATGTCGCGTTTAATTCTAGCCGTCGCGTTATTGGCAGCTTCCCCAGTGATTCCGGTGCTTCCATCGCAGGCTGCAGTTGCCGCGGACACTGCGCCAAAGTGCGCGGACACCACGCAGAAAAAGGCGAAGCGGTCGATGTTCGGCAGCATCCTAGGCAGCGTTGCCGGCGGCGTGCTCGGATCCGTCGGCGGAACTGCCGGCGCGGTCGCGGTCGCGGCTCTCCCTGCGGCATCCTACCTCGGCGACGAATTGCTCAAGATGCTCGACTGCAAGGAGCAGCAGCAGGCGGCCAAGGCGACCGATGAGGCCATTCGCGGCGGGGTCGGCACCGAAAGCGCTTGGCAGAGCGAGACTCGGGCCAACGTCCACGGATCGTCCAAGGTCACCGGGCAGGAGCAACTCGCCGACGGCGGCCAGTGCCTGACGGTGACCGACGTGGTGATCGTCGACGGCGAAGAAACCACCGTTCCAAAGAAGATGTGCAAATCGCCCGGCCAGTCCGGTTACGTGAAGGTGTGATGCGCAGGGCGTTCCTGTCGGCCGCGGCCTGCGGGTTGCTGATGTCGACTGCGGCGCCGGGGGCGACGATCGATCCCGACAACCCAAGCTGCCCGACGCAGCTCAACTGGTCGACCTATCGCCAGATGAAATTCACGCTCGAACCCGTTGAGGGCAAGCGGATCCTGAAGGCCGAGGGGATGATTGACGACGGGGTCGCGGCGCGGCTGCAGGACGCGCTGAAAGCGAATGCTCCGATCGATGAAATCTGGATCCGCTCGCCGGGGGGCAACGCCCGGGCCGGGAACGAAGCGGGCAAGGTCGTTCGCGCCGCCGGAATTCCAACGCGCATCCCCAATGGCTGGGCCTGCTTCTCCGCCTGCAACTTCTTGTTCATGGGTGGCGCGGTGCGCTATGTCGATCCGGAGGGACTGTTCGTCGTCCACATGTTCACGCACCTGGGAAACAAGGAAGCGGTGCGCGAGGAGCTCAAGCAGGGAACGGACGAGGCGCTCGGCCTCATCGGCGATGTCGAGCAGGATTCGGCGCTGCTTGCGAGCGAGGACAACGATTTCCTCATTCGGATGGGCGTGTCGCGCAAGCTCCTTACCGACGTGATGTACCAACAGAAGGCGATTGGAGATTCGAAGGACAAGTCCACGCGGCGTTGCCTCACCCCGCAAGAAGCGGTGAAGTACAACGTCGCGAACGCTCAATGATCGAACGCTTGAGAAGGAACCGGGGCATGAAAACTACTCAGCTGTTTAAGATCGGGGCTGCCGCACTGGCATTCGCCGCATCATCGGCGTCGCTGGCGACCGTGTTGGTCGTTCGCGCGCAAGGGCCGTCGGCAAAGGTCTATCCGCCGGGGAAGGCGCTTCCTGAAAGCGCGAAGATCCAGCTCCAGCCTGGCGACAGCGTCATGCTGCTCAACACCAACGGAGCGCGCACGCTTCGCGGCCCGGGCACCTTCGCGGTCGCGGCCACCGGCGGCGGTTTGGCCGAAGCCGCCAACCGCCGGGCGCGCTTCAGCGCGATGCGCAGCGGCGAAGTGCCGCTCAATCCCAGCCCGTGGAACGTGGACATCACGCAGAGCGGAAAGCTTTGCGTGGCCAACCCGTCCAAGCTCACGCTGTGGCGTCCTCAGAAGGAGGACGGAATCAAGCTGACCATCAGGGGCGGTTCGGGCGAGCAGACGATCGACTGGCCCGCCGGCACGGATACGATTGCCTGGCCGGCATCGCTGCCGGTGACCACCGGAGCGGAATACCAGCTGAGCCAGCCCGAAAGCGGCGATACGGCGCGGGTAACTTTCGTCACTCTCAACAGCCCGCCGGGTGACACGATCGGGACCGCGCAGTCGCTCATCGCCAATGGCTGCGAGAACCAGCTGGACGTGCTGGTCGACGGGGCTCCCAGCGCCGACTGACGAGGCTCAGCCGCCGACGATCCCTTCGCGGCTGAGACGTTCCATTTCGGCTGGCGAAACGCCGAGTTCCTGAAGTACCTCGCCCGTATGCTGGCCGAGCGCCGGCGGCGGCAGGTCCGAATCCAGACGCTCGCCGTCCATTCTGACGGGTGAGCCGACCATCGGCGTTCCGGCAATCGTCCGAACCATCGCCCGGTGCTGCGCCTGCACGTCCGCGAGCGCCTGGCTGATCGTGTTGATCGGACCGGCGGGGATTCCGGCCTCCTCCAGCCGATCGAGCCATTCGGCCGCCGGTTTGCGGCTTATGCACTCGGCAACGGCGGCGACCATTTCCTTCCGGTGAGCTACCCGCGCGCTGTTATTGGCGAAGCGCTCGTCCTCCACCCAGCCGGAATGGCCGCAGAGCGCCGCCAGGCGAGCGAACTGGCGGTCGTTGCCGACGGCGATGATGATGCGTTGGTCGGACGCTTCGAAGGTCTGGTAGGGCACGATATTCGGGTGTGTATTCCCCTGTCTCGGCGGGTCCTCACCGCCGATCAGGGCATTCGATGCCTGGTTCGCCAGCATCGCCAGCTGAGTGTCGAACAGCGCCATGTCGATATGCGCGCCCTCCTCCGTTTTCTCGCGACGGTAGAGCGCGGAGAGGATTGCGACTGCCGTGTACATGCCGGTGAACAAATCGGCGACCGCAACGCCTACCCGCAGGGGCTCGCCTCCGGGCTCATCGTCGGGCTTGCCGGTGATGCTCATGAGGCCGCCCATGCCCTGGATTATGTAATCGTATCCCGCGCGGGCGGCATAGGGGCCGTCCTGGCCGAAACCGGTGATCGAGGCGACGATGAGTCGCGGATTGAGCGTTCGCAGCGACGCAGCGTCGAGGCCGAACCTGGCCAGGCCGCCGACCTTGAAATTTTCGACGACCACATCGGCCTGGCCGGCAAGTTTCCGGACCAGCGCCGCGCCCTCTTCACTAGCGAAATCGATGGCGGCGGAGCGCTTGCCGCGGTTGGCGGAGAGGAAATACGCGGCGACCTTGTGGCCGTTGAGCTCGTGCCAGGGCGGGCCCCAGTGGCGGGTGTCGTCGCCTGCGCCCGGCCGCTCGATCTTGATCACGTCGGCGCCGAGGTCGGCGAGAAGCTGCGTGCACCACGGACCCGCGAGAACCCGGCTGAGATCGAGGACCCGGACGCCCGCGAGCGGAGCGTTCACCGCTGCCGCCTTGACCAGGGCCGCCTGTCGGCGAGGATCGCCTGTGCCGCGTTGTGGCCTGGCGCCCCTGTCACCCCCCCGCCGGGATGCGCTCCCGACCCACACAAATAGAGGCCCTTTAACGGCATCCGGTAATCGGCCGCGCCGAGCATCGGCCGGGCGCTGAACAATTGGTCGAGGCCCATCTTGCCGTGGAAGATGTCACCGCCGATCAGGCCGAAGCGGCGCTCGAGGTCCAGGGGAGAGTGGATCTGGCGGCCGAGCACCGACTTCGCGAACCCCGGAGCGTGCGAATCCACCGTCGCGATGATGGCGTCGGCAGCGGCCTCACGCTCCTTGTCCCAGCTCCTGTCCGGGCCGAGATCGTAGCGGAAATGCTGGCAGAAGAGCGACGCCACATGCTTGCCCTTCGGCGCAAGGCTCGGATCCAACGTCGAGGGGATCAGCATCTCGATCACCGGCTTCTTCGACCAGCCGTTCACCCGCGCATCGACATAGGCGCGGTCCATGTAAGCGAGGCTTGGCGCCATGATGATTCCGGCGGTGAGATGGTCGCCCTTCTTGGGAAGGACGGTGAACTTGGGAAGCTCCGACAACGCGACGTTCATTCGGAAGGTCGCGCTTTCGCACTTCCACGCGTGCATTCGCGAAGCGACGTCAGGCTCCACGGCTCCATCGGGCACGAGCCGGTCGAACAGGAGCTTGGGATTGACGCCGGCAACGACGATCGGCGCCCGCACCGCCTTGCCGCCGGCGACGACGCCCACCGCGCGGCCGCGCTCGACGATCAGCTCCTCGACCGGCGTGTTGAGGACGATGTCGACGCCCTTTTCGCGGCATGCGCGGGCCATTGCCTGGGTGATTGAGCCCATTCCACCGATCGCGTGTCCCCAAGCGCCCTCCACTCCCGCAGCCTCACCAAATAGGTGATGAAGCAGAACGTAGGCTGTACCGGAATCGTAAGGTGAGGCGAAGTTTCCGACGACCCCGTCGAAGCCGAACAGCGCCTTTGCCAAATCGCCCTTGAAGTGGCGGTCGAGGATCTCGCCTTCGCTCTTCATGGCGAAATCGAACACCGTCCGGGTTTCGGCCAGCGACAGGCCCGCCATGTCGCGGCCGAGGCTCAGCAGCTTGGGCAAGGCGCTGACCTTGCGCCCGACGTTCGGCGGCGCTCGAAGCAGCCACTTCTTGAGCAGCCGGACTACGATCTCGAGCTCGGCGATATACCGGTCGTACCCTTCAGCATCCGCCGGATTGAGCCGCTTGATCTCCTTACGGGTCAGGCCGCCGCGGCCCGCCAGAAGGTAATCGTCGTCGCCGGGCAGGAAATTGTCGCGCTTCCTGAGCACAACCTTCAGCCCGTGCCGTTCCAGCTCCATGTCACGGATGACCTTGGGCTGCAGAAGGCTGACCGTGTAGCTGGCCGCGGAGTTCCTGAACCCGGGGAGGAACTCGTCGGTGACCGCAGCGCCGCCGATCCGATCCGAGGCCTCGAGGATGGTGACCTTCAGCCCCTTGCGGGCGAGGTAGAATGCGCAGGTAAGGCCATTGTGCCCGGCGCCGATGATGATCGCGTGCTGGCTCAACGCATCAGCACCAATTCTTCGGCCATCGTCGGGTGCAGGGCGATCGTGGCGTCGAAATCGGACTTCTTCAGCCCCGCCTTCACCGCAATTGCCGCCGCCTGCAGGATTTCAGGAGCGTCGGGGCCGATCATGTGGACTCCGACGATCCGGTCGCTGCCCTCATCGACCACGAGCTTGTAGAGCGAGCGCTCGTTGCGCCCCGCGAGGACATTCTTCATCGCGCGGAAGTCGGACGTATAGGTCCGCACCACCCCAAGCGCCTCCCGAGCCTGCCCTTCCGTCATTCCGACCGAGGCGATCGGGGGATGGCTAAAGACGGCGGATGGAATGCAATCATAATCGACGCGGGTCGGGGCGTTGCCGAAGAAGGTGTCGGCGAAGGCCTGCCCCTCGCGAATGGCAACCGGAGTCAGCTGAACGCGATTTGTCACGTCGCCGACCGCGAAGATGGAATCCACCGAAGACCGGTTGTCGTGGTCCACCTTGACGGCGCCATGATGGCCCAGCTCGACGCCGACGTCCTCACAGCCCAGGCCTTGGGTGTTCGGCAGGCGGCCTGCGGCGATCAACAGCTGGTCGGCCTCGATATTGTCGCAGCCGGTCATCGTCAGCTTCAGGCGGCCATTTGCGAGCTTTTCGATCTTGTCGATCCGCGCGTTGAACTTGAAGTCGATGCCCTTGCGGATCGAAATCTGGATGAGCCGATCGACGATCTGCTGGTCATAGCCGCGAAGGAGAACGTCGGTCCGGTTCACGAGGGTGACCCTCGATCCCAGCTCGTTGAAGATGCCGGCGAATTCATTGGCGATATAGCCCCCGCCGACGATGACGATGCGCTTGGGCACCTCCTCCAGATGGAAGGTCTCGTTGGAGCTGATCGCATGCTCGATCCCAGGGATGTCGAGCATCTGCGGTCGGGCGCCCGTCGCAATCAGGATCTTGCCGGCGGTGATGTCTCTTCCGGAGGCCAGCCGGACCGAGTTCGGCCCGGTGATCACGGCGCGCTCGTGGAAGATTTCGACCTCGTGATTGTTCAGCGTGTCCGTGTAGGCGCCTTCAATGCGCGTCACTTCGGCGAGCACATTGTCGCGAAGCACCTGCCAATTGAAGGTCTTCTTCGGAATGTCCCAGCCGAACATCGCGGCGTCATTGATGTCTTCGGCGAATTGCGAGCCGAAAACGAGCAGCTTCTTGGGAACGCAGCCGCGGATCACGCATGTGCCGCCGACTCGAAATTCTTCGGCGACGGCCACCCGAGCGCCGTGCGCCGCGGCGATGCGCGAAGCGCGCACCCCGCCCGATCCGGCACCGATCACGAAGAGGTCGAAGTCTGCCATCTACAGTGCCGCTCTTTCCATCAGTGCCCGCGTCGACGGGTCCAGATCGTCGTCCCCGTCCCCTTCCGCAAGGTCGCGCGCGATTGCCTTGCCCAGCTCCACTCCGAACTGGTCGAATGGGTTGATGCCCAGTAGGACGGCGCTGGCGAAGGTCCTGTGCTCATAGAAGGCTAGCAGAGCGCCGAGGCTGCGGGCGTCCAGCCGGTCGAGGAGGATCGTCGAGCTCGGGCGGTTGCCCTCATAGTTTCGGTGCGGATCGTCGCTCCTTTGCCCGCGCATCAGCGCCGCGCCCTGGGCGAAGGCGTTGAGGAGAAGCTGGCGGTGATGATCGGGAAGAGCGCTGTCGTCGCGAATGACGGCGAGGAATTCCACAGGGATCAGCGCCGTCCCCTGGTGGAGCAGCTGGAAGACGGCGTGCTGGGCGTCTGTCCCGACACCGCCCCAAACGACCGGAGCAGTCGGACGGCCGACGGGCTCGCCCGCCGCCGTGACCGACTTGCCGTTCGATTCCATCTCCAGCTGCTGGAGGTAGGGGACCAGGAGGCGAAGGCGCTCGTCGTAGGGGATGACTGCGCGAGTCCGGGCGCCGAGCTTTTGCGTGTAAAGAAGGTCGGCGAAGGCGGCGATCAGAGGCACGTTCTCGGCGGGCGCAGAGTAGCGGAAATGCCGGTCCATCTCGGCCGCCCCTTCGAGAAGCTCCTCGAAGCTGTCCCAGCCGAGCGCGAGAGCGGGGGAGACGGACACCGCGCTCCACAGCGAATAGCGGCCGCCGACGCCTTCGGAGAATTGCAGGATCCGGCTTTCGTCGACGCCGGCGTCGAGCGCGGCCTGGGGCGCGGCGGTGACGGCGATCAAGCGGCCGTACGGATCGTCGACACCGCCGCGGCTGAGCCATTCGAGGGCGGCGGAGAGGTTGGATAGCGTCTCGGCGGTCGTGAAGGTCTTCGATGCCGCGACGATGAGGGTTGTCGCGGGGTCGAGATCTTCAATTGCCCTGTCGAAGGCGTTGGGATCGATGTTGGAGAGGAATCGGAGCTTCAGCGCGGACGTGCGGGTGCAGAGCGCATCGACCAGAAGCTCCGGGCCGAGGACCGAGCCGCCGATACCGATATGAAGAACGCCGCTGATATCGCCGAAAGCGCCAGCTTCGATGGCGTCAATTACCGCGCGCATCCGCAGGCGCCGGACGGCGGCGAGCTGAACCGCTTCGGGATTGCCAGAGCCGCGCTCAGCCGGGTGGTCGGCGGAACGCCCCTCGGTAGGATTCACCTCCCCGCCCGCGAAGAACGCCTCCCGTGCCTCGTCGAACTTCTGCCGGATGGAAAGTTCGACGAACCTGTCGAGCAGCGGCTGACTGAGATGGGTCTTCGACCAGTCGAAGGTGATGCCGCCCAGGGTCCAGCAGAAATGGTGGAGCCGTTCGGGGTCCGAGCGAAAGAGGTCGTCGAGCCGCTCGACCGGCTGCGCATCGATGCTCTTCCACGGGTCCGTCGCCATTGGCGAGCGTCATACCGGCGGCGCGCGATATTGCCATAGCTTGACGTTCAGCCCCCGCACCTCAAGAAGCGCGCGATGAACCGATCGCGATCCCGCAAGACCGCCAAATCCGAGCGTGGAAGCCTGTTTCGCTTCGTCCTGACGGTCGCGGTCATCGCCTGGCTGTTCAGGAGCCTGGTGTTCGCTCCGTTCAGCATCCCGTCGGGCTCGATGCTTCCGGCGCTCTACATCGGCGATTACCTGGTCGTCGCGAAGTGGCCCTACGGACTGTCCCGCTACAGCTTCCCCTTGCAATTCCCTCCGATCAAGGGCCGCGTGTTCGCGAGCCTCCCGGAGCGCGGCGACGTTGTCGTGTTCGTGCCGCCCGGCAGGGAGAGCGAGGATTATGTGAAGCGCCTGATCGGTCTTCCCGGAGACACAGTCGCGGTCCGCGACGGCGTCGTCATCCTCAACGGCAAGCCGGTAGCTCGAGGGCAGATGGGCTCCACCAGCATCCCTGTTTCCGCCAACAGCCCCTGCCGCCGGATCGCTCCGCAAGGCGCGCCGGTCACACCGTCTCAAGGGGCTCAATGCGTGTACCGAAGCTATGTGGAGACCCTCCCCAACGGAGCGAGCTATCGCGTGCTCGATCAGGTGGAAGGCACGATGGCGGACAATTTCGGCCCGGTCAGAATCCCGGCCGGCCACGCCTTCCTTATGGGCGACAATCGCGACGATAGCCTCGACAGCCGCTTCTCCGAGGCGGAGGGCGGGATCGGCTTCGTACCGCTGGAGAATATCGTTGGACGGGCGACGATGATCTTCTGGTCGACCGACGGAAGCTCGAGCTATCTCAAGCCGTGGACCTGGTTCACCGCCCTTCGCGGCGGCCGGATCGGCGACGGTCTGTCCCCGAACAGCAAATGAGCGAAGACATCGCCCACTTCATCGCCTCCCTCGGCCATGAGCCGAAGGACACCTCACTGTTCGAGGCCGCGCTGACCCATTCGAGCAAGCGCGGCGCCAATTACGAGCGGCTGGAATTCCTCGGCGACCGGGTGCTCGGCCTGGTCGTGGCCCGCTGGCTCTACGAGCGCTTTCCCGACGAGCCCGAAGGCAATCTGTCGCGACGGTTCAACACGTTGGTCGACCGCGTCACCTGCAGCGACATCGGCCGCGAAATGGGTCTGCCCGCCGTCATCCGCCTGGGCAAGCAGGCACGAGACGACAATGCGAACTGGAGCGACAATGTCGTCGGCGACGTGGTCGAGGCGCTGATCGGGGCCATCTATCTCGAGGGCGGGCTGGATGCAGCGGAAGCGCTGATCCGGGCGCGATGGGCGCCACTGATCGAAGGACAGCAGCGCGCGCCGAAGCATGCGAAGTCGGCGCTGCAGGAGTTGGCCGCCGCGCGCGAACTGCCCAACCCCAATTATGAGGTGGTTTCGCGAACGGGGCTGCACCACGCGCCGCGATTCACCGTCCGCGTATCGATCCAGGGCCTGGGAGAGGCCGAGGCCGAAGGATCGAGCAAGCAGGAAGCGGAAACCGAGGCGGCGAAAGCTTTGTTGTCGAAGCTGCAATGAGCGATTCACAAACACGATCGGGCTTCGCGGCGGTCATCGGCGCGCCCAACGCTGGCAAGTCGACTCTGGTCAATGCGCTGGTCGGCCAGAAGGTCGCTATCGTCAGCGCCAAGGCGCAGACGACCCGAGCGCGCTTGATGGGCATTGCCATCGAGGGCGAGACCCAGATCCTGCTGGTCGACACGCCCGGCATCTTCCAGCCGAAGCGTCGTCTGGACCGGGCGATGGTGCAGGCGGCATGGAGCGGCGCCGAAGACGCGGACTTGATCCTTTTGGTTGTCGACGCATCGGCGCGCATCGGCGCGGAGGTCGAGCGAGCGATCGCGGGCCTCGAGAAGCGGCAGCATCCTCTGTTCGTCGCGCTCAACAAGATCGACCTGGTGAAAAAGGACCAACTGCTAGGGCTGGCCACCTCGCTGACCGAGCGGTTGAACCCCGAGCAGGTCTTCATGATCAGCGCAGCCCAGGGCGACGGCGTCGCCGACGTGAAGGTGGCGCTTGCGCAAGCCATGCCGGCCGGCCCTTGGCTATACCCGGCGGATGAGGTGTCCGACGCGACGGACCGGATGATCGCTTCCGAGCTGACCCGCGAGCAGATCTACGAGCAGCTTCACCAGGAGCTGCCCTACGCGTCGGTGGTCGAGACCGAGACGTGGGAGGACCGGCCGGACGGATCGACCGAAATCCGCCAGCAGATCCTGGTCGAGCGCGACAGCCAGAAGGCGATCGTCATCGGCAAGGGCGGGCGGCGGCTGAAGGAGATCGGGCAGAACGCCCGCGAGGCCATCTCCCAGCACCTCGGCCGAAAGGTGCATTTGTTCCTGCACGTGAAGGTGAACCCCAAATGGGGTGAGGACCGTTCCGTCTTTCGGGAAATGGGCCTGGAGTGGTCTGACTAGCCGAGGATCTCGTCCACCCAGGCAGGCACCAGCTCGCCCGCGGGCCCCGTACGGCTTTCGTCGAACAGAAAGCTTCCAAGGCTGGGCTCCAGGTTCATCTCCAGCGTTCGGGCGCCGCTATAGCTCGCGGTCTGGACGAAACCTGCCGCGGGATAGACGGCCCCGGAGGTCCCGATCGACACGAACAGGTCGCAGCGTCGAAGCGCCTCGTCGATCCGCTCCATCTCGTAGGGCATTTCGCCGAACCACACGATGTCGGGGCGGACCAATCCGGCAGTTCCGCAGCCCGGGCATTCCGCGCTCATTCCCATGGGGCCGCTCCACCCGAACCGCTCATTGCAGCGAAGGCACCAGCCGCTGGTGAGCTCGCCGTGCATATGGAGCAGGCGCTTCGACCCTGCCCGCTCGTGAAGGTCGTCGACGTTCTGGGTGACGAGCAGGAGCTCGCCCGGCCATTGCTCATCCAGCCGAGCCAGCGCCTTGTGCGCCGCATTGGGCTCGACCGTGCGCAGCTTCTCACGCCGGGCATCGTAGAAGCCATGCACGAGATCCGGATCGCGGGCGAAAGCCTCCGGCGTGGCGACGTCCTCCACCCTGTGTCCTTCCCATAGGCCATCGGGGCCGCGGAAAGTGGCAAGCCCGCTCTCGGCGGACACTCCGGCGCCGGTCAGGATCACGATGTTGTGGATATCGTCCGCCATTCCTCCTGCCGCTTAGCAGAGCGCGCGCCTTGCGCGACTCGCCCGTCCATGATTGTCTTCGCCATCAGGGGGAGCCAAGCCATGACCATCAAATCCGCAGCCGCAATCGCCGCGGCGCTGTCGATCGCTGCCTGCACCCAGCAGGCGCCCAAGGCTGACACCGACGGGATCAAGCTTCAGATCCAGCAGCAGGAGGCGCGGTGGAACGAGGCTTACAACAAGCACGACGCGGCCGGGCTAGCCGCGATGTACGCGGACGACGGAGCGCTGGCTAATGCCGGCTCGGACCTGGTCCGGGGCAAGGAGGCACTTCAGAAAGCGACGGCGCAATTCGCATCGGATCCGCACCTGAAGGTCGCGTTCGAGGCCAACCGCATCCAGGTCGCTCAGTCGGGCGACCTTGCCTATTCGCGCGGGCATTACACGCTGACGATGACCAATCCGGCGACGAAGAAGCCCGAGATGACGACCGGATATTATCTCACCGTCTGGCAGAAGCAGTCGGACGGAAGCTGGAAGGCCGTTGAAGACTTTACGGCGCCGGGTGCACCGCAGGTCGCGCAGAGGGCGACCGCGCTGCCGTAAGCGGGCCGGAACGACAGTTGGGGACGGCAGGACGCCGAACCAACGGTCTCCTGTATCGTTCTTTAAACAACAAGAAATACAGGAGAAAATCGATGAACGACCGCGACCGCATGATCGATGAAGATCGGACCGAAGGCAGCATGAAGCAAACCGGCGGCCGGATGAAGGAAGGCGCCGGAGCGCTGTTCGGCGACGAGAAATTGAAGCGCGAAGGCCAGGCCGACCAGGCCGAGGGCAAGCTCCAGAACGCTTGGGGCAGCATCAAGGACGAAGCGCGCGACCTCACGGACGATCGCGACGACGATATCTAATGCTTGAACACGCAAGCTGAACGTAGGGCGGAGGCGCAAGCTTCCGCCCTATTTTCTTGAGCGCTATTGTCGCCGCGATGGCGCGCGGGAACATCCGTATCGGAATCGGCGGCTGGACCTATCCGCCGTGGCGCGGGGCCTTTTATCCGCCCGACCTGCCGCAGAAGCGTGAACTCGAATATGCATCGCGACAGGTCGGAGCGATCGAGATCAACGCGACTTTCTATGGCCGGCAAAGCCCGAAGCGCTGGGAGAAGTGGGCGGAGACAGTACCGGCGGGCTTCCAGTTCGCGGTGAAAGGCTCGCGCTTCTGCGTGATGCGGTCAAACCTGGCCGAAGGTGCGGAAGGCATCGGCAATTTCTTCTCCCAGGGATTTGCAGCGTTAGGCCCGAAACTTGGGCCGATCCTTTGGCAATTTCACCCTCGCCGAAAATTCGCGCCGGGAGACATCGCCGCCTTCGTCGAGCTACTACCCAGGGAAATCGATGGAACTGCTCTTCGACACGCCATCGAACCTCGGCACGACAGCTTTCGCGACGAGCGCTTCTACGAGCTATGCCGCGCTCGGAATATTGCGATCGTGTTCGCAGATTCGAACGAATACCCATGTGTAGAGGCCGACACGGCGGACTTCGCCTACGCCCGATTGCAATGCATGAACGCGGAAATTCCCACCGGTTATTCCGACGAAAAGCTGGATGAATTCGCGAAACGCGCGAAGCGATGGGCGGACGGCCGGGACGCCTACATATTCATGATCAACGGAGCCAAGGTTCGGGCGCCAGCGGCCGCGCTGGCCCTGCAGGAGCGGCTCGGCTAACAAACCGGCGATGGCCACTGTCCGCATCAGCCTGTTCGCCCCGAATGGCCGCATGGGCCAGGCGATTGCGGCTGCGGCCGCCGAAACCCGGGGTTTCGAAATTGCCGACGATGGCGATGTTCTGATCGACTTCTCGGCACCCGACGCGCTCGGCGCCAGCCTGTCAAAGGCCGTTGAGGCCGGCATCCCGATCCTCATAGGAACGACCGGCCTCGGACCCGACGCAGACCGGCTGATCGCCGATGCTTCGAAGAAGATCGCAGTGCTTCGAGCTGCAAACACGTCGCTCGGCGTTGCAGTGCTGCTCGACCTCGTCGAGCGCGCCGGCAAGGCGCTAGGGCCCGATTGGGACATTGAGATCGTCGAAATGCACCACCGAATGAAGGCGGACGCGCCTTCGGGGACCGCGCTCGCTCTGGGCGAAGCCGCCGTAAAGGGGCGCGGCACGCCGCTCAATGCGGAGCGAGGACGCGACGGCACCGGTCTCAAGAGGCAGGAGGGCGCTATCGGTTTCGCGTCCATTCGCGGCGGAACGGTCGCGGGCGAGCATGACGTGATCTTCGCCGGAGCGGACGAGCGGCTGATCCTGTCGCACCGCGCTGAAAGCCGGATGATCTTCGCCCGCGGAGCGCTTGCGGCGGCTCGCTTCCTCGCGGGCAAGCCTGCAGGCCTCTATTCGATGCGCGACGTCATCCAATCGCTGTGAAAAAGGCGGAAGTTTTCGAATTCTTCCGTCGTCTGGCGGAGGATAATCCTTCCCCGACGACCGAGCTCGAATCCGGCAATCCCTATCAGTTGCTGGTCGCGGTGGTGCTTTCCGCCCAGGCGACCGACGCGAGCGTGAACATCGCCTGCCGGCCGCTGTTCGAGAAAGTGCGCACGCCGGCCCAGATGGTCGCGCTCGGCGAGGATGACCTGCGCGACGCGATCAAGACGATCGGCCTGTTCAACACGAAGTCGAAGAACGTGATTGCCTTATCCGAGGCACTGATCCGCGATCACGGCGGCGAGGTGCCGCGCACCCGCGAGGACCTCCAGAAGCTTCCGGGCGTCGGGCGTAAGACAGCGAACGTGGTGCTGAACACCGCGTTCGGCGAGGAGACCTTCGCGGTCGACACGCACGTGTTCCGCGTCGGGAATCGGACCGGCCTCGCACCCGGAAAGACGCCCGAAGAGGTCGAAGCGAAGCTCGAGAAGATCGTCCCGCAGCCGTTCCGCCGAGACGCCCACCACTGGCTCATCCTTCACGGACGCTACACCTGCAAGGCGCGGACTCCAGAATGCTGGCGGTGCCCCGTGATCGACCTGTGCCGCTACGAGCCGAAGACCCCGGCGCCGAAGGCACGAGCGAAGCCAGGCACGTCTGGGGGACGTGCCGCTTAGCTCGTCCACACCCGCTCGAAGCGCGAACCGAGAGTCGTCAGAAGCTCATACTGGCTGAGCCTGGAGGCTTCGGACGCCGTCGGAAGGTCGTAGTCGAGCTCGACCCAGTCGCCTTCCTTCAGGTCGGGCGATGCATCGCAGCCGAGCGCGACGAGATCCATCGACACTCGGCCAAGCACTGGGAGAGCGAATTCAGCCGCGAAGGCGGAGCCGCTCGACGAGAATCCGCGAAGATAGCCGTCCGCATAGCCGACGTTGATGATGACGGCCTCAGTCTGCGCGGAGGCCATGAAAGTGGCGCCGTAGCCGCAGCTTTCGCCGGCATGGATCGTGCGCCTCTGGACGACCTGCGCATCGACGCGCGCGACCTGGCGGATCTGTCCTTCCGCCTCGCTCCTTGGGACGCCTCCATAGAGGGCGAGGCCGGGGCGGACGAGGTCGAAGCTGTAGTCCCGGCCGAGGCAGATGCCGGCCGAATTGGCAATCGCGTAGCGCCTCGCCGGAACTGCAGCCGCGATTTCGCGAAATATCGAAAGCTGTCGGCCATTCATCGGCGAATCCTCGTCCGCGCAGGCGAGGTGGCTGTGCAGGGTGTCGATCGACAGGCCGTCGAGGACGCCGATCTCGTCCGGACTGAGGCCGAGCCGGTTCATCCCGGTGTCGATCATAACGTCGCACGCTCGATCCGGAGCGATCTCCTTCCAGCGTCCGACCTGGGTAACGCTATTGAGCACGGGCCGCGCATTCGACTGTCGCGCGGCCTCCGAATCTTCGGCGGCGACGCCGTGCAGGACGACCAACGCACTGTCATCGGGCACCGGCCCCAGCGCCTCGGCCTCGGCGTAGGTGGAAACGAAGAAGGTGCGGCACCCCGCCTCGTGGAAAGCACGCATCGTTTCCGCGGCGCCGATGCCATAGCCGTCGGCCTTGATTGCCGCGCCGGCGGGAACGCCCGCGCGATCTTCGAGCCAGCGGAAATTGTGCTTGAGCGCGGCTCGATCGAGCCTCAGGCGAAGCGGGCGATGCATCGCGGCGGACTAGCGGCCAGCTTGCTTTGCGTCGAGGTTGGCCTTCGCCTGGCCCCAATTCCGGCCGTCAAATTGCTCAACCGCCAGCTCCAGCGGCTCATCGAGGCAATGTGCGTTGACGCTCCACGCGTCCGGATGCGAGCGCGGCTGGTAGAAGCTCTTCACTCCGCAATTGCCGCAAAAGAGATGCTCGGCGGTGCCCGTCCCGAAGCGGTAGCTCTTCAGCGCGTCCCGGCCGCTGATCAGCTCGAACTCAGTGTGCGGAACGACGATGTGAAGGAAGCCGGTCATGCTGCACACCGAGCAGTTGCAGTCGAGCGCGGGAACCGGCGGCTCCGGAAGCTCCGCCTCGAACCGAACCGCTCCGCAATGGCAACCACCTGAGGCTTTCATACCCTAGACGTAATGCGGTTCGGGTCTCTCGCGAAGCTCTTCGTAATGGACCAGCGCCGGAATGGGGCCGAGCGGCACCGCCCGCCCGCCTCGGAACGCCCACTCGCCGCGGTCGCAATCCCCGGCGCGGACATAGCCGTTGATGTAAAAACGGCGCTTGTGGTTCGAGCGGTTGCTGCCCGAGCCATGCACCAGATAAGGGCTCCAGAGAGCTACGTCGCCGGGCTCCAGCATCAGGTCGATGGCGTCCGCTCCGGACAGCCCGACCGCTTCGAGAGCCTCGTCCTGGAGCGGCGTTCCGAGCGCCTTCTTCGAGCAGTCCATTCCAAGGTCGCCGCGAAGGTGGCTCCTCGGGATGAACCGCATGCCCCCGGATTCAGGCCCATGCGGGTCGATGGCGAGACCGGTCTGCACATAGGAATCGGCGAGGTTGCGGTAGGCCGACGCCGGACGGCGGGAACGGCTGTCCTGGTGCCAGGCGAAGTCGCCAAGCGAACCGGGGGCCTTCCAGTGAACCTGGTTGATGATTTGCTTGAGGTTCGGGCCGATCAGTGGCTCGAGGATGGCGGCAATCCTGCGGTCGAGGCGGACCCGGTCGAGCACCGGCTGATGGTAGGATGGCCATTGAACCATCCTCACCAGCGGCTCGCCGGCTGCCGACTCAGCGACATTGTAGAACAGATTGCCGTGCCGGAAGCTTCGGCCATGGCCGATCCCTTCCGCATATAATTGGTCGCTGGCAGCAGCGATCTTCGCGACCTCGTCCGGCGAAAAGAGCCCGCGAATGACGGCATATCCTTCGCTCAGGAACGCAGCCACATGTGCTTGCTCGACCTCGGCGCCGCGAAGCCTAAGCGGCTGAGGGTAACCCATGACTCGCCTCCACCCCTGCGATCAGGATAATGGAAGCATTTGAGATTGCCAGTTTTTTTCGGCTATTCGACGGTGACGCTCTTGGCGAGGTTGCGCGGCTGGTCGACGTCGGTGCCTTTTAGCACCGCCGTGTGATAGGCCAGAAGCTGCACGGGGACGGCATAAACGATCGGCGCGATGAGCGGGTGGACCTTCGGCATTTCGATGGTCGCGATGCAGCCATCGCCGGCTTCCTCGATGCCCTCGGAATCGCTGATCAGCACGATCTTTCCGCCTCGGGCGCGGACCTCCTGCATGTTGCTGACAGTCTTCTCGAAAAGCGGGCCGGACGGGGCGAGCACGATCACCGGCACGTCCTCGTCGATGAGCGCGATCGGCCCGTGCTTCATCTCGCCGGCGGCGTAGCCCTCGGCGTGGATGTAGCTGATCTCCTTGAGCTTCAGCGCCCCTTCCAAGGCCATCGGATAATAGGGCCCGCGGCCAAGGTAGAGGACGTCGCGCGCCGGAGCGATGAGGTGCGCCATGGCTGCAATGTCGTCGTCGTGGCCAAGCGCCGCGTTGAGCGCTGCGGGCACCTGCTGAAGGTCCGCCACAATCGACCTTTCATCCTTTGCGCCGATCTGTCCCCGCTTGCAGGCGAAGTTGGCCGCGAGCGCGGCGAGCACTGCCAGCTGGCAGGTGAAGGCTTTGGTCGACGCGACCCCGATTTCCGGCCCCGCGTGGGTCGGAAGCAAGAGGTCCGCCTCGCGAGCCATCGAGCTGGTGGGAACGTTGACGACGACCGCGATTCGCTGCTGCTGCACCTTTGCGTGGCGGAGCGCTGCCAACGTGTCGGCGGTCTCGCCCGACTGGCTGACGAACAAGGCAAGGCCGCCCGGCTGCAGTACCGGGTCGCGGTAACGGAACTCGGACGCGACATCGATGTCGACGGGCACCCGGGCAAACTGCTCGATCCAATATTTTGCGACGAGGCCAGCATAATAGCTGGTGCCGCAGGCGACGATCGTCAGCCGGTCCACCGCACCCAGGTCGAAGTCGACGTCCGGAAGAGCGACCTCGCCTTCGAACGGGCGGATGTAGCTTTGGAGGGTCTGGGCAACCACGACCGGCTGCTCGAAGATCTCCTTCTGCATGTAGTGGGCGTAATTGCCCTTATCGATCGGCGCGGACTGCGCGCCGGATTCGACGATGGCGCGCTCCACGGGCGCATTGTCGCGGTCGAAGATCTGGATGCTGTCGCGGCGAACGACCGCCCAATCGCCCTCCTCGAGATAGGCGATCCGCTGGGTCCAAGGCGCAACCGCGATCGCGTCCGAACCCAGGTAATTCTCGCCCTCGCCGTAGCCGACGGTCAGCGGCGCACCCATGCGCGCGCCGACGATGAGGTCGGGATGGTCGCGGAACAGGAAGGCGATTGCAAAGGCGCCCACCAGCCGGGGAAGGACTGCGGCGACCGCCTCCTCGGGCGAAGCGCCGTTCTCCACCTCGCGGGCAACGAGATGGCCGACAACTTCGGTGTCGGTCTCGCTTTCGAACTTGCGTCCTTGCGCCATCAGCTCGTTACGGAGCGGCTTGAAGTTTTCGATGATCCCGTTGTGGACCAGGGCCACCGGACCGACGATGTGCGGATGGGCATTGCCGACCGTCGGTGCCCCGTGGGTCGCCCAGCGCGTGTGCGCGATCCCGACCGAGCCCCGAAGCGGGTCTGAGCCCAGCTCGCGCTTGAGGTTGTCGAGCTTACCCTCCGCCCGGCGCCGGCTGAACTCGCCATCGACGATCGTGCAGATTCCGGCGGAATCGTAGCCGCGATATTCGAGCCGCTTCAAGCCATCGAACAGCCGTCCGGCGACCTCCTTATTGCCGACGATTCCAACGATTCCGCACATTACAGGGCCGCTCCTTTGACCGCTTCTCGTCGCGCGCTATGCATCATCAAGCGCCGGTCGAACAGCAGGCGCAAAGGGGGAATCATGAACAGGTCCCTGCTGATGCTGGCAAGCGCCGGCCTTCTGGTCGTGGCCGGCTGCCGTAACGCCGAAGACGGCCGGGCGGATGCACCGCCCGCCTCCTATTATGACAACAGCGGCCACGAGGACGCGTGGAGCGGCGGGGCGCGAATGGTCCCGATCTCGACGCCAAAGGGCAATTTCCGTGTGTGGGTGAAGAGAGTCGGAAACAATCCCCACCTCAAGCTCCTGCTCCTGCATGGCGGTCCGGGCGCGACCCACGAATATTTCGAGGCTTTCGACAGCTTCCTGCCCAAGGAAGGGGTCGAATATTATTATTACGACCAGCTCGGCTCCGGCTTCAGCGACCAGCCGGACGACGACGATCTGTGGACGATCCCCCGCTTCGTGTCGGAGGTCGACCAGGTGCGCGCGGCGATCGGCGGAACGAAGGACAATTTCTGTCTGCTGGGCCACAGCTGGGGTGGAATCCTGGCGATGGAATATGCGCTCGCGCACCAGGATCAGGTCAAATGCCTGATCATCTCGAACATGATGGCCTCGATCCCCGCCTATAACGATTATGCGCGCCAGGTCCTCGAGCCGCAGATGGACCAGGCAGCGCTCAAGCGGATTCTCGACATGGAGAAGACCGGCAAGACCGAGCAGCCCGATTACATGGGCCTGTTGGTGCCAAACTGGTATTCGCAGCACATCCTCAGGCGGCCGGCGGATCAATGGCCGGACCCGGTAAACCGCGGCTTCGGCCACCTCAATCGTCACATCTATGTGCTGATGCAGGGCCCGAGCGAAATGGGCGCGAGCGGCCGGCTCGAGCGCTGGGACAGGTTCGCCGACCTGAAGCGGATCACGGTGCCGACGCTGGTGATCTCCGGCAAATACGACACGATGGACCCGGCCTATATGGCGGCAATGGCCAGGCAGCTTCCGAAGGGCGAGCTCGCGGCGACCAACGGCGGCCACATGGCCTTCTATGACGACCAGCCGACCTATTTTGCCAAGCTGACCGCGTTCCTCCGCAAGTTCAAATAGCGGGCGTTATTCCGCGGCTTTCCTCGTCATCCGCTCGCGGAAGCGACGGGCCCAGCCGGCGATGCCCTTCTGCTCGCTGCGCTCGACGGCGAGGCTGTCCGGCTCGACGTCGCTGGTGATCACCGACCCGGCGCCGACGATTGCGCCCGCGCCAATCGTGACGGGCGCCACCAGCGCGGTGTTGGAGCCGATGAACGCGCCTTCGCCGATGACCGTCCGGTATTTGCCGAATCCGTCATAATTGCAGGTGATGGTCCCAGCGCCGATGTTCGCGCCCTGCCCCACTTCGGTATCGCCGACATATGAGAGATGATTGACCTTGGCTCCGGGGCCGACCGTCGCCTTCTTGAGCTCGACGAAATTGCCGACCTTCGACTTCTCGCCAAGCGTCGTTCCCGGCCTGATCCGGGCGAAGGGACCGATCACTGCGCGAGCGCCGATGATCGCGCCTTCGATGTGGCTGAAGGCCTTGATCGCCGCTCCGTCGGCGACCTCGACGCCGGGGCCAAAGACCACGTGAGGTTCGACAGTGACGTCGCGGCCCAGCTTCGTATCGAAGGCGAACCAGACGCTCTCGGGGTCGATCAGGGTCGCGCCTTCGTGAAGGACCTCCTCGCGACGGCGGCGCTGCCACTCCAGCTCGAGGTGAGCGAGCTCGGCGCGGCTGTTGACGCCCGCGGTTTCGTAGGGGTCGCCCTCGATCACGACCGCCTCGCGCCCTTCGGCGGCAGCGATGTTGACGATGTCCGGCAGGTAATATTCACCGGCGGCGTTGTCGTTCGTGACCTCGCCTAGCCAGCGGAACAGGTCGCCGCAGCGCACCGCCATCATGCCCGAATTGCACAGCCGGACAGCGCGTTCGTCATCGGTCGCATCGCGATATTCGACCATCTTCGCGATCGTGTCGCCTTTGCCGAGGATGATCCGGCCGTACGCGCCGGGATCGTCGGGCTGCGATGCGAGGACGACCACTCCCGGTCCATCGTCGCCGTCGAGCCGCTCGAGCATGCGCTTCAAGGTGTCGGCTTTGACGAATGGGGTGTCGCCGTAGAGCACCAGCACCGCGCCGTCATAGCCTTCGAGCGCTTCCCGGGCCTGAAGGACGGCGTGGCCGGTCCCCTTCTGCTCGGCCTGGTGGACGACCGTCGCTCCGCACCCGTCGAGCGCCTGTTCGACCTGATCGCGGCCCTTGCCGACGACGACTACGCGCTTGCTCGCCCCGATTCCGTCCACGCGGTCGAGCAGGTGAAGGAGCAAAGGCCGCGAGGCGATCGGGTGAAGGACCTTGTGGGTGTCGGAGCGCATCCGGGTGCCCTGCCCGGCGGCGAGGATCACGACGGCAAATCTTGGGACCACATTCATCTCGCAATGGTGAATGGCACGGGCAACGGGACAGCGCCAGTAGCCCCTGAAACGGAAAGGGCGGCCATGGCGGCCGCCCTTTGGGAAAGTAGACGATGTTTCGACCCCTAGAAGGCGGTCATGTAGGCCTCGTTACCGACGAAGCCCATCTTCTCGACGTGCGCGCGCTTGGTCACCGCGAGCACCTGGTCGACCAGCTCGTAGCGGGCGTTGGGCTCGGGCTGCAGGTGGAGCTCCGGAATGGGGTCCATCTGCTGCGTGGCGTCGAGATAAGCACGAAGCTGCTGCTGCGACACGGGCGAGCCGTTCCACAAGATCTGGTTCGTCGCGGTAATGACGACCTTGTTCTTGGTCGGCATGATCGGCGGCGGCGGGCTGCTGTTGTCCTGCGGCAGGTCCAGCTTCACCGCGTGAGTCTGGACCGGCAGGGTGATGATGAACATGATCAAGAGCACCAGCAGGACGTCGATCAGCGGCGTCACGTTGATGTCGAGCATCGGTTCACCCGATGGGTTGTCGGTGGTTGTCTGCGTCGACACTGCGGGGAACTCCTACATTCGCACGCCGGCGTTCGGCGGCGGTTCGGAAATGAATCCGATGCGCGCAAACCCGGCCTGCTGCATGGTGATGATTGCCGCGCCGATGCACTTGTACGGCGTGTTGATATCGCCGCGGATGTGCGCTTCCGGCATCGTTTCCTCGGTGAGATTCTCAACGCCGCCAACCTTGGCGATTTGGTCCTTCAGCTTCTTGACCGCGCGGTCGAGCAGGTCCTTGCTGTTGACCTTCTGAAGGTTCCAATAGACCTCGCAACCGCCCTTGCCGTCGCCCCTGACCGACAGCGAGACGTTCTCGGGCTTGGTCGTCGTGGGCTCGTAGCTGACGTTCGGAAGCTTGACGGGAACGGTCTGGATAACGACCGGAACCGTGATCAGGAAGATGATCAGGAGCACCAGCATGACGTCCGCCAGAGGGACGACGTTGATGTCCGACAGGGCTTCTTCTTCGCCTTCGGCTGGCCCTACAGTTACTGCCATTCGTCGTGTGCCTTCATGTTGATCGGGCGATCGGTTGCCGGACCGGGAGGGCCCCGGTCCGGCTCACGTCCGATTTAGACGGTCGGGGTCTCTGCGCCCGTCTGGGTGGCTCCGGTGCGGACCGGCTGACGGCCGCCGGGGTTGCCGGCAGTGGTGGTCGCGCCGGTGCGCGGGGCCGAGGCCTTGGCATCGCCGAAGCGCGGCTTGACCGAACCGCCGGACATCAGGAAGCCGTGAAGGTCGTTCGTGAAGGCCGCGAGGTCCTCCATGATCGACTTGTTGCGGCGAATCAGCCAGTTGTACGCAAGCACCGCCGGAACCGCGACGACCAGGCCGAGAGCGGTCATGATCAGCGCCTCGCCGACCGGGCCGGCGACGGCGTCGATCGACGCCTGACCGGCCATGCCGATCTTGATGAGCGCGCGGTAGATGCCGATGACGGTACCGAACAGGCCGATGAACGGAGCGGTCGAACCAACCGTCGCGAGGAAGGCAAGGCCTTCGCCGAGGCGGGCGCCGATCGATCCCTGGCTACGCGCCAGGCTGTTCGCCATCCAGTCGTGCTGGTCGATGGGGTCGGTAAGCTTGCCGTGCTGCTCCTGTGCGAGAAGCGCATCGTCGACGATCGCGCGATACGCGCTCTTGCTGTCGAGCTTGGTGGATGCTTCGCGAAGGCTTGGCGAGTTCCAGAAGCCGGATCGCACCTTGCGGCCCTGGTTGATGATCTTCTGCTGCTGCATCAGCTTGGTGAACAGAATGTAGAAAGAGAAGATCGACATGCCCACCAGGATGATGAACACCGACCAAGCAATGATACCGCCCTGCTCGAGAGCCGGCAGCAAACCATAAGGGTTTGCGCCTGCTGTGGGGGCTGCTGCGGGAGTTGCCATGTTCGTCTACTTTCCTCTTTTGAAATGCTGGAACGAGTTGATCACTGGAGCTGCCAGACGATCGTCTGTGTGTACGTATCGGTCGTTGCCTGTCCGTTGCTCAGCTTTGCCGGAGTAAACCGGGCGCGGCTGGTGAGGACGCGGCAGGTGGCATTGTCGAGCGACCGAGAGCCGCTCGAGGAGATGACGGAACAGCCGGTAACCCGGCCGGTCTCGCCGATGGTGAGACGAACCGTCGTCCGCCCCGTCTCCTCATTGCGCATCGCGTCGGGCGGATAATCGTCGCCCGAGAACAGGCCCTGAAGGTTGCCCCTCGCGCTCTGCGCCTTCGTCACCTTCGCGGGCGGCGGGGCGGGCGGAGCCGGCGGAGCCTGTGGAGTGATGACCGGCTGCGGAGTCGGCGTCGTGACGATCGGCGCCGTCGTCATCTGTGTCTGGACGATCGGCCTCATCGCCACCGGCGGAGGCGGTACGTCCGGCACGTTCTTGGGCGGCGGTGGCGGCGGTTGTTCGGGCGGCGGCGGCGCCTCCTCGACGTCGAACGTCTTCAGATTCTCGCTCGCCTTCTTGATGACGTTGTAAGCAAGGCCGGTGACGATCGCATAACCCAGCGTGAACTGGATGACGGCGACGACAATGATCGCCAGCGTGCGGTTGCCACTAAGCTCTCTTCTTTGGGCGTAAGCCATTAACCCACATTTCTCCCTCGAGACGCCGTGAACTCCACGGTCGAACCGGGCCTCCCCCCAGAGCAGCCCTGTCGCCAAGTTAGGAAACTGACCATGTATTAAAGTCTCATGGGCAGCAAGCGCGCCTCCTTATTGAGCGTTCAAGTGCGGTGCAAGAGCTTTTGTTCCACGCCGGCAGGCGCAGGCTCAAATCTGGGGCGCGCTGCCTGCGAACGAGGCAATCTCGACTCCCACGGCCTTAGCGTCCGCGTAGATATCGGGCTTGCCCGTGGTGACCCGCAGCGCCTTCACTCCGCGCATCGCCGCAAGTCGTTGATAAATAGCCTCGGCAAGGGTTTCCTGGAGGTTGTAGCGGCGCGCTCCGGCGAGCTCGATTACCTGCTGTCGGACGTGGTCATAATCCCACGCGCCGCCCGGATCATCGGCTTCCGGAGCGGTCAAATCGTCCAGCCAGACCTCGACAGTGATTAATAGCCTTTGGGGCGAGCCGACCTCGAACTCGTGAAATCCGATATCGGCCATGACCTCGAGTGATTCGAGGACGATCTTGGCGCTACGCGGGCGGAGGCGATCGGGAACGAGTCCGCTGAGCTTTGGCTGGTCCATCATGACTCCAGGAATTGCACGTCGCGCTCCGGTGGCTCGAACCGCAGCCCGGAGTCGATGGTGAGCACTTCGCCGGTCACGGCCGTCGCGGCAACCAGATAATCGATCGCTGCGATGACGTGCTCCGCCGTCACTCCGCGATGGAGCGGGTTGCGCTCGTGCATCGCCTGGAAATTGTCCTCTGTCTGTCCGGGAGATCTCAGCATCAGCGCGGGGGCGATGGCGTTGACGCGAATGCCCCTGGAGGCGAGCGCCCGCGCGGACAGCTCCGTCGCCCCCTGAAGCGCTTGCTTGGACAGCGTGTAGCTGAGGTAATCCGGGTTGGGAGCGGAAAGCTTGGAATCCAGGACGTTGACCGCGAGCGCGTCCCCGCCGTGGTGACGCGCGGCCAGGGCCTCCGTCAGAAGCAGCGGTGCGCGCACATTGACGTGCATGTGCTTGTCGAGCTCGTCGGGGCTAAACTCGCCAAACCCATCCCAGGCGAAGCGCGCCGCGTTATTGACCAGCAGCCGCACGGGCGGAAGGCCTTCGGCCGCGGCGAAGACGCGGTCCGCGCAATCCACGTCCGAGAGATCGGCGGCGACCTTGTGCGCCCCGGCCGCGACCTCATCCTCGGCTTTGTGGACGTGCGCAACCACGGTCCAGCCGCGCTCAAGCAGTGCCTTGACGATATCCGCGCCCACGCGCTTGGCGGCGCCAGTCACGATCGCGGTTCGCTGCTCGTTCATGGGCTCCTGTTGTCATTCCGGCCGCGACGACGCAATCCAGAGGGATGCCGGAGACCCGCCCGCCGATCGAGCTGAACGGAGTGAGCCTGGCGGAGCTCCAGCGGCTAATCGACGAGCGAAGGCTTCCGCCGGTGGACAAATGGGATCCGCCTTTGTGCGGACATTCGGGAATGCGCATCGCCCGCGACGGGACTTGGTTCCACGACGGATCGCCGATCGGGCGCCCGGCGATGGTGCGGCTGTTCTCGACGATCCTGAGGCGCGAGCGCGACGGCACGCATGTGTTGGTCACGCCGGTCGAGAAGCTGGGCATCGACGTCGAGTCGACGGCCTTCCGAGCGGTCGAGATGCACTGTGAAGGCCACGGCCGCGAGCGGCGAATCGCGCTCAAGCTCAACAGCGGCGACGCAGTCATCGTCGGTCCCAAGCACCGGCTGTCGGTGGTCGAGGCTGGCCGTGGCCCGTCACCTCGAGTGGACGTCAGGCACGGCCTTGAAGCGGAGCTGTCGCGCACACTCTATTACGAGCTTGCAGAAATCGCCCTGGCGGAAGGCGAGGACCCGCCCGGCGTGTGGAGCGACGGCTGCTTCTTTCCGCTGGAACCGAAGTGACACTTGCCGAGCGAATTCGCGACGCACTCGCCGAGCCGGCGAAGCTTCCGCCGCTCCCGGGCGATCTGCCAGAGCAGCGCGCGCTCGCAAGCCTGCCCGCGGCCGTTCTCATAGCGATCACCGACCGCGCCGATCCCGGCGTGATTCTCACCGTCCGGCGAGAGCATTTGCGTACCCACGCCGGCCAGATCGCCTTTCCCGGGGGCCGCCTCGACGAGGGCGAGGAGCCGGTCGCTGCGGCGCTCCGTGAGGCACACGAAGAGCTCGGGCTCGACCCGGCGCTGGTGGAGCTTGCCGGCCGGCTTGACGAATATCGCACGGTCACGGGCTATGTCGTGACGCCCGTCATCGGGGTGGTTCCTCCAGAACTTCCGCTGCGGCCGCACGAGCATGAAGTGGCCGACTGGTTCGAAGCGCCGCTCGCCTACCTGCTCGATGCCACCAACCAGCAAGTCGAGACTGCGGTTTTCGCCGGGCTCGAGCGCCGCTACTGGCAGATCGGATGGAACGGCAGGCGAATCTGGGGGGCGACGGCCGCGATGCTGGTTAACCTGTCTCGGCGGCTGCAATGGATGTGAAGCTCGACGCCAAACGTTGGCGGAAGCGGCGCGGCATGGCCAAGCTGCTCGATGCGCTCGGTTCCGACGAGGGCCTGACTCGCTATGTCGGCGGCGCGGTTCGAGACGAGCTTCTTCGCCTGCCAGTCAGCGATGTCGACCTGGCGACGCGGCTTCGCCCGGAGGAGGTGGTCGAGCGGCTCCAGGCCGCCGGGATCAAGGCCGTGCCGACGGGAATCGAGCACGGTACAGTCACCGCAGTCAGCGACGGCCATCCCTATGAAGTGACGACCCTGCGGCGCGACATCGAGACGTTCGGGCGGCACGCGACGGTCGCTTTCTCCGACAATTGGGAAGAGGACGCAGCCCGGCGCGACTTCACGATCAACGCGCTGATGGCCGATCCGGTCAGCGGGGAAATCTTCGATTATTTCGGCGGGCTTGCCGACCTCGAAGTCCGGCGGGTGCGGTTCATCGGCGACCCGTTCGAGCGGATCGCCGAGGATCACCTCCGCATCCTCCGCTTCTTTCGCTTTCACGCTCGCTTCGGGCGCGGCGAGCCGGACGAGGCGGCGCTCGGCGCTTGCACCGAGCGGGCGAAGGACCTGATGGCCCTGTCTCGCGAGCGGATAGCGGACGAGCTGTTGAAGCTTCTCTCGGTGGACGAGCCCGTGGCGACGGTGCGGGTCATGCTCGAGCGCAAGATCCTCAACCCGGTCCTCCCTGAGATTGGCGAAACGGCATGGGCGGCGCTCGATGCTCTCATCCGCGCGGAAATCGAGGCCGCGATCGAAGGCGAGCCGCTTCGCCGCCTCGCCGCCCTTCTCCCGCGCAATCCTGAGATCGCCGCCGCCGTCACGGCGCGGCTTAAGCTTTCCAACCGGGCCAGGAAGCGGGTCGCCTGCGCGGTGGAGCCGGCCCGCCACGATCCTTATGAGACTGCCTATCGCCTCAGCACAGAATGCGCCGTCGACCGCCTCCTCCTTGCCGGCCAGCCGCAAGAGGCGCGGACAATCGAACAGTGGAGCCCGCCGCGTCTCCCGGTCACCGGCGGCGCGCTCATCAAGCGCGGGCTCACGGAAGGCCCGGACGTCTCGCGCACGTTGCGGCACATCGAGGACCGCTGGATCGAGAGTGGATTTCCCGGCGGAAGCGAGCTGGAAGCGATCGTTTCCGACGCCCTTGCCGCCAACTCCCGTTAACCAGCCTTCAATTCGCCGCAGGTAAACCGCTCACGGTTAATTGCGCGGTCACCATCTCCGGATGTGGGCCGCGACCGTGGAGGCGAAGAAGTGGGGCTGCGCCTTGCCAGT
Source organism: Sphingomonas anseongensis (assembly GCF_023516495.1). NCBI lineage: Bacteria > Pseudomonadati > Pseudomonadota > Alphaproteobacteria > Sphingomonadales > Sphingomonadaceae > Sphingomonas > Sphingomonas anseongensis. Next base: position 76,254 of record NZ_JAMGBC010000001.1, on the reverse strand, counting down.
GTTGCTGCCGTCGCAGCCGCCTTCGCGGCTGTCGCCGGCGCGCGCGCCGAAGCCGCGACCGTCAACGCGCAGGTACAGGCCAAGGTCGTCAAGCCGCTCGCCATCGAGAAACGCCAGGATTTCGATCTCGGGACCATCGTTCTGGGGCCGGGCAACTGGTCGGGAGCGGTCGTCCGCCTGTCTCAGGGCGGAGTCCTCACCTGCCCCGCGAACGTCACCTGCTCCGGAGCGACCCAGGTTGCGATATACAATGTCGCCGGAACCAACTCGCAAACCGTGGTGATGAACGTCCCCAACGTCACTCTCGTGAACCAGTCGGATTCGAGCAAGACGCTGACCCTCGTACCGGACAGCAAGCCGTCGGTGACTCTGACCAATTCGGGAAACCCCGGCACCAACGTGCCGATCGGCGGCTCGGTTACCGTGAACTGGACGACGGCGGGCGGAACCTATGTCGGGACGTTCAACGTAACCGCGGATTATCAATAGCCGGCCGCCGCTTGCCCCGCGACCTCGCCTTTTCCACCCGTTTCTGACCGGACCTGACCTTCAACAGGTCCTGGCGTGAGATTATGCCGACGACCCGGCGGCTTTCGTGATCGACGATCGGGACTCGCCCGACACCCGATTCCACCATCATGTCCGCCACCTGGCCGCACGGCGTGTCCGGGAAAGCATATTGGGTCGATGCGTCCGACAGGGCTTCCGCGAGGCGCCCCTCGCTTCGCTTCGCAATCTGCCAGCGAAGCGCATCGGTTCGCGATACGAGCCCGACCAGCCGCTCGGCCGGGTCAACGACGGGATACGAGCGGTGCTCGGCCTGCTGCTCGAAGAAGCGGACTGCGTCGCCGATCGTCATATCGCCGGGGAGGGTCGCAGGATCGCGGGTCATCAGCTGCCCGGCCTGTTGGAACTCCAGCGCATCGATCGAATATTCCTGCAGGATGTGCCGGCCGCGGCGCGCGATCTTCTCGGTGAGGATCGACCGGCGCATCATCAGGACGCTCACCGCGTAAGCGGTCGCCGAGGCGGCGATGGTTTCTGGAAGCGCGCCCATATGGTTCGTCAGCTCCGCTGCAAACAGCGCTCCGGTGAGCGGCGCCCGCATCGCTCCGCTCATGATCCCCGCCATACCGACCATCGCCCAAAAGCCCGGGTCACCGGGCAAGACCTGGCCGAACAGGAAACCGGCCGCTCCCCCGATGATCAGCAACGGTGCGAGGATTCCGCCCGAGGTCCCCGAACCAAGCGCGACGAGCCACACGGCCGCCTTGATCACCAGCAAGGCGACGACGAGCCGGACCGCGACATTTCCGTCGAGCAGCGCCTGGATATTTCCATATCCCGCGCCAAGCACATGGACGTTGACCAGTCCCCCGAGGGCAACGCCCACCGCACCGATTGCCGGCCACCACATCCAATGGACGGGCAGCCGGTGGAACCCGTCCTCTACCGCGTAGAGGAGCACCGACAGAAGCGCCGCCAGAACACCCGTGGCGAGGCCGAGGCCGGCCGCGATGGCGACCGCGGAGCTGCCGGGCGGAGTCGGCGCCGCAAAGGGAAACATCGGGCCGCCGCCGATGAGTAGCGGCCGCCAGGCAAGCGAAACGAGAACGGCGACGACCACCGGTACGAAGCTTCGCGGCTTCCATTCGAACAGGAGCACCTCGACGGCCAGCATGACAGCGGCAATCGGAGTTCCGAAAATTCCCGTCATTCCTGCCGTCGCACCCGCGACGAGGAGCGTCTTGCGTTCGGCGGCGCTCAGGCGGAACATCTGGGCGAACAGCGAGCCGATGGCTCCGCCTGTCATGATGATCGGCCCCTCGGCGCCGAACGGCCCACCGCTTCCGATCGAAACCGCCGAGGAAATCGGCTTGAGAAGAGCCACCTTCGGCGACAGCCGGCTTTCACCGAACAGGATCGTTTCAATTGCTTCCGGGATTCCGTGGCCGCGGATCTTGTCGGATCCGAAGCGCGCCATCAGGCCGACGATGAGTCCACCCGCGACAGGGACAATCACGATCAGTGCGATGCTGTCCGAGACGATGTCCGTAGAGTCCGCCGACAGCCGTCCGTACCAGAACAGGTTCGTGGCGAGGGCTATCAGCTTCAGCAGGACCCATGCGCCAATGGCCCCGCCAGTGCCCGCCACGATGGCCATCGCGGCAAGAAGGAGCATCCGGTAGTCGGCGCTATGGTCGGCGAGACGCCGGGGCGGAGAGTTTGCTGAAATGCTGGCCATAGCGCTGCGTTCACGGCATTTCGCCGCACGTTGCAACTCGCCCTGCGAGCTTTTCGGTTTTCGACGCGCTATCCGCGGCTTCGGCGGCGGGATTTCCAAAATTCCAGAGCCGCGCTGTCGTCGAGGGGCCTGGCAAAGTAAAAGCCCTGGCCGCTTGAACAGCCCAGCGTCGCGAGGGTCGTCGCAAGCTCCACGGTTTCGATGCCCTCTGCAGTGGTCGACATCCCGAGCGCGTCGGCGAGGCTGAGGATGGCTCGGACGATGGCGACGGAGTCGCTGTCCACCATCATTCCGGAAACGAAGCTCTTGTCGATCTTAAGGACGTCGATCGGGAGCCGCTGCAAATAAGCGAGGTTCGAATAGCCGGTCCCGAAATCGTCCATCGCCACCGTCGTGCGCAGCGCCTTCAGGGCCTCGAAGACGCGGGTCGCCCTGCCGGGATCCTGGATGATCGCGCTTTCCGTAAGCTCCAGCGTCAGCCGGTCACCGCTCACGCCGCTCGAGCGCAACGCCTCGGCAACCATGCCCGAGACGTCGTCGCGGGCGACCTGGATCGCCGAAAGATTGACTGCGACATAGGCGGGCAGCGGCGCGCCGGCGTCCTTGTCCCAATCTGCCAGGGTGTGAAGCGCCTTGTGCATCGCCCACCGGCCGAGCTGCAGGATCAAGCCCGATTCCTCGGCAACCGGGATGAATTCGATAGGCGAGATTTCCCCGCGGTCGGGGTGATTCCACCGCGCCAGCGCCTCGAAGCCGGCGACTTCGCCCGACTTCAGGTCAATCAGCGGCTGGTAGAAGAGGTTGAGCTGGTCCTTGTCGAGCGCGCGGCGAAGCTCAGTTTCAATGGAAAAGCGATGGCGCGCGAGGCTTGCCTCCTTCGGCTCGTAGATTTGCGGCCTGCCGGTCTGCTTTGCCTGCTTGACTGCGAACTGGGCGTTCCGGAACAGCTCCTCCGAATCCTGGTCGCGCTGCATCAAAGCGACACCGATCGCGCACTCCACTCTTATGTCGAGCTCGCTGATGTGGAAGGGCGCGTTCATCACGTCCTGGATGCGCTCGGCGGCGGTCAGTGCATCCTCGATTCCGCGGCGAAGCGATACCAAAATCCCGAATTCGTTGCCTCCAGTCCGGGCCAGCACGTCGCCGCCCCGCAGCGCCGACATCAACCGCCGGGCGAAGGTGATCAAAAGCTCGTCGCCGGCGATGCTTCCGACGCTTTCGTTGATCCGGCTGAAGCGCAGAACGTCGACCACCAGCACGGCGTGGCGGTGCTCCTCGACGTCGTTCGAACCCGTCCGCTCGATCTCTTCGGTAAACGCGACCCGGTTCGGAAGACCGGTCAGGCTGTCGCGAAGCATCTCCGCACGAAGAGCGTTTTCCGCCTGTACCTCGACGGTCCGGTCGACGACGCTGACCAGGCAGCGCGGGGTCCCGTCCGCCAGCGCGCCGACAGGGGCCAGTTTGATCTTCAGAAAGCGACTGCTCGGCCCGTCACCGTCAACCAGGTCCAGTTCGTCGGCGGCGTCTCCCTTGGCGTCGAGGTATGCGCGAATGAACGCACCACCTTCGCCCTCGGCATATTGCCGAAATACGTCCGCGAACTCGCCATGCGAACCGTGACAGCCGGCCAGCTCGAAGAAACGGCGGTTGACGGCGAGCACCCAAAGCTTGTCCGCGTTGAGCGTGAAGATTCCGGCAGCTATCGGAAGCGCCTCAAGGAATCCGGCGTCGTCGGACCCGGCGCGCATGGGCACAGCCCCGGGCGAATCGCTCCGGCGCGTTCGGGCCTGCATCCCGCTACGCTGTTCGGCTAGCTGCATCGCCGCGGGTATGAAGGAACCGGGGTTAATTCAAAGTATCCGAAGCCCCGAAATCCCAGTTGTTAACCGGGGTCAATTTTCTTGGTTCAACGCCTAGGAAAAACGGTTGCTTCGAGGGAATCCGACGGGGGGCATCCGGCCCGCCGCTCCACGCGCCGCCCTCCACGGGCTCAGGTCGGTCTCGGTGCGGGTTCGGCCGCTTTCGCCGCCGAGGCTCCAGCTCAGGCCGTCGCTCTCGCGGAATGCGACCGCATCCGACAGGCCGCCGTCGCGGTAGCGCTGGAGCATGACGCCCTGCCCTCTCGCCAGCTCCGGAAGGTCCGACAAGGGGAAGACGAGGAGCTTGCGGTTCTCACCGACGACCGCGACCGAATCGGCGCCCGCGGGAAGCGGGCGAATCAGCGCCAGCCTTGACCCTGTGCGCAGGTTGACGAGCTGCTTGCCCTTGCGCGTCTCGGCGAGCGTGGATTCGGCTGCGGCGATGAAGCCGCGGCCGTCCGACGATGCGACGAGCAGCTTCATCGCCGGGGAGGCGACCAGCAGGTTCACGATCTCCACGTCCGGATCGAGGTCGATCTGCAGCCGGACCGGCTCGCCGAAGCCGCGGCCACCCGGAAGCTTGTCGCCGCCAAGCGTATAGACGCGGCCGTTGTCGGCGAAGAGCGCGAGCTTGTCCGTCGTCTGCGCGTGGAAATGGATGAACGGCCCGTCGCCTTCGCGCCATTTCAGTTGCTCGATCTCCTCAAGCGCCACATGGCCTTTCATCGCCCGGATCCAGCCCCGCTGGGACAGGATGACGGTGATCGGCTCCTTTTCGATCATCGCCGACCAGTCGATCTCGCGAGCTACGGCGGATTCCTCGATCCGCGTTCGGCGATTATCGCCGAACTTGGCCTTGACCGAAGCGAGGTCTTTCTTGAGCCGGGTTCGTTGCCGAGCCGGGCTTTCGACCAGTTTTGAGAGCTCGTCGCGCTCCAGCCGCAGAGCATCCCGCTCGCGCCCGATCTCCATCTCCTCGAGCTTGCGCAGGCTCCTCAACCGCATGTTGAGGATCGCTTCGGCCTGCCGGTCCGAAAGCCCGAATTCCTCCATCAGGATGGGCTTGGGCTCGTCCTCGGTCCGGATGATTGCGATCACGCGGTCGAGGTTGAGGAAAGCGACCAGGAAGCCTTCAAGGAGCTCCAGCCTGTCGTCGATCTTTCCGATCCTTACCTGGCTTTTGCGGACAAGCACCTGGAACTGGAATTCGAGCCAGGCGGTGAGCGTCTCCCTCAAGCTCATCACGAGCGGCGTGCGGGTGGAATCGAGGACGTTGAGGTTGAGCGGGAAGCGCACCTCCAAATCGGTGAGCCTGTAGAGACTTTCGAGCAGCAGATCGGGGTCGACCGTTCGGCTCCTGGGCTCGAGGATCAGCCGGACTTCCTCGGCGCTCTCATCCTTGACGTCGGAAAGGATCGGCAGCTTCTTTTCCGCGATCAAGGCGGCGATCTGTTCGATCAGCTTGCCCTTCTGCACCCCATACGGGATTTCGCTGACCAGAAGGTACCAGCCCCCGCCCTTTTCCTTTTCCTGAGTGATCGAGGCGCGAAGCCGGAACGAGCCGCGGCCGGTGGCATAAGCCTCCGCGACTGACTCGCGGCTGTCGACGAGAACGCCGCCGGTGGGAAAGTCCGGTCCCGCGACGAAATCCATAAGCGCCGAATGTTCGGCCTTCGGATCGTCTATCAGGTGGATCGCGGCGTCGATCAGCTCGCTGACATTGTGCGGCGGGATCGACGTCGCCATTCCCACCGCAATTCCGCTCGACCCGTTGGCGAGGAGGTTGGGGAACAGGCCCGGGAAAACCTCCGGCTCCTCCTCTTCCCCATTGTACGTTGCCCGGAAGTCGACGGTTCCTTCGTCAACGCCGCCCATCAGCTGCATCGCGACTGCGGTCAGTCTGGCTTCCGTGTAGCGATAGGCGGCGGCGTTATCCCCATCGATGTTGCCGAAATTCCCCTGGCCGTCCACCAGAGGGTAGCGAAGCGCGAAATCCTGGGCGAGCCGGACCATCGCGTCGTAGACGGAGGCGTCGCCGTGCGGGTGATATTTGCCGATCACGTCGCCGACGACGCGCGCCGACTTCTTGTAGGCTCCGGCCGGGTCCAGCCGGAGCAGGCGCATGGCCCACAATAGACGACGGTGGACGGGCTTCAGCCCGTCACGGACGTCTGGGAGCGAGCGAGCGGTGATCGTCGATAGTGCATAGACGAGATAGCGCTCCGAGAGGGCGGCATCGAACGGCGTTTCAATGAAGGAATCGGTCTGAGCTTCGGCCATTGCCGCTCGCTAGCAAGGCGGGCGGACGCTTGCCACATTGTTTGCCGATTGCGGTGACGCCGAGCGTCAGCGATCGGGTCTTCGGTCGATCCCGATCGGGTCCCATGCCGTCGGGTCGGACCCGCTGGTGACTCCGGTGTCTATGATGATCCCGTCGTCGCCGAGAAGCGCTGACTCGTCGATGCCCTCGTCATCCTCGTCCTGATCATCCTCATCGCTCCCGCTGCCGAGCCACGGGATCACCTCGTCGCGGAACGACAGCCCTGGTGGCGTCGGCGTCGGCGTCGGAGTCGGGGTCGGGGTCGGCGTTGGCGTCGGAGTGGGCGTCGGAGTCGGGGTCGGCGTCGGTGTCGGCGTCGGCGTCGGCGTCGGCGTTGGCGTCGGAGTGGGCGTTGGCGTGGGCGTCGGCGTCGGCGTCGGAGTCGGAGTCGGCGTGGGCGTCGGCGTTGGTGTCGGCGTCGGAGTGGGTGTCGGTGTCGGTGTCGGCGTCGGCGTTGGAGTCGGCGTCGGCGTGGGCGTCGGAGTCGGAGTGGGTGCCGGGGTCGGCGTCGGCGTCGGAGTTGGCGTGGGCGTCGGAGTTGGCGTCGGTGTCGGGGTCCCTGTCGACGTCGGAGTGGGGGTCGGCGTCGGCGTCGGCGTGGGCGTCGGCGTCGGCGTCGGCGTTGGAGTCGGTGTCGGCGTCGGCGTCGGAGTTGGTGTGGGCGTCGGCGTCGGCGTCGGTGTGGGCGTCGGCGTCGGCGTCGGAGTTGGTGTGGGCGTCGGCGTCGGAGTTGGTGTGGGCGTCGGCGTCGGCGTCGGTGTGGGCGTCGGCGTCGGTGTGGGCGTCGGCGTCGGCGTCGGGGTTGGCGTCGGTGTCGGCGTGGGCGTCGGCGTCGGCGTTGGAGTCGGTGTCGGCGTCGGCGTCGGAGTTGGTGTGGGCGTCGGCGTCGGTGTGGGCGTCGGCGTCGGTGTCGGCGTCGGCGTCGGCGTCGGTGTCGGCGTCGGCGTCGGAGTCGGGGTTGGCGTCGGTGTCGGCGTCGGAGTCGGCGTCGGCGTTGGAGTCGGTGTCGGCGTCGGCGTCGGAGTTGGTGTGGGCGTCGGCGTCGGTGTGGGCGTCGGCGTCGGTGTCGGTGTCGGCGTCGGCGTCGGCGTCGGTGTCGGCGTCGGCGTCGGAGTTGGTGTGGGCGTCGGCGTCGGTGTGGGCGTCGGCGTCGGCGTGGGCGTCGGAGTCGGCGTCGGCGTCGGTGTCGGCGTCGGCGTCGGAGTTGGTGTGGGCGTCGGCGTCGGCGTGGGCGTCGGTGTCGGCGTCGGCGTCGGGGTTGGCGTGGGTGTCGGCGTCGGCGTCGGCGTCGGAGTCGGCGTCGGCGTCGGAGTCGGAGTGGGTGTCGGCGTCGGAGTGGGCGTCGGAGTTGGCGTCGGAGTTGGCGTCGGTGTCGGTGTCGGCGTCGGAGTGGGCGTCGGTGTCGGAGTGGGCGTCGGCGTCGGTGTCGGCGTCGGCGTCGGAGTTGGCGTGGGCGTGGGCGTCGGCGTCGGTGTCGGCGTTGGTGTCGGCGTCGGTGTTGGTGTCGGCGTCGGTGTCGGTGTCGGCGTCGGGTTAGCGTTCCCCTGATCACCGCCGTTGCCGTTGTTGCCGTTGCAGGGATTACCGTTGCCGGTGGCGCACGGATTGCCGGGTGGCACGCCGCCGGGCGGACCATTGCCATTGCCGGCGCCCGGATCGGACGGCGGTCCGTTGCCATTACCGTTACCGGGGTCGGTCGGGGGGCCGTTGCCGCTGTCGCCCGGTGGAGGCGGCGGCGGAGGCGGAGGCGGCGTTTCGCCCCCGGAATTGCCTTGCTCGCCGCTGTTGCCGTTGTTGCCGTTGCACGGATTGCCGTTGCCGGTGGCGCACGGGTTGCCGGGGGGAACCCCGCCCGGAGGTCCCACGTCGGCCGGTGGACCTTGATCTGGCGGTGGATCGGCATCTGCTGGAGGCCCAGCACCTTCCGGCGGTCCCGCATCGGCGGGAGGCCCCGCGTCGGCTGGAGGTCCAGCGTCGGCTGGAGGTCCAGCGTCGGTCGGAGGTCCAGCGTCGGTCGGAGGTCCAGAACCTTCCGGCGGTCCGGCGTCTGCGGGCGGCCCTGCGTCGGCCGGCGGTCCAGCGTCGGCGGGAGGTCCAGCACCTTCCGGCGGTCCGGCGTCGGCTGGCGACCCTGCGTCTGCGGGCGGCCCTGCGTCGGCTGGCGGCCCTGCGTCGGCCGGCGGTCCTGCGTCGGCGGGAGGTCCAGCGTCGGCCGGCGGTCCTGCGTCGGCGGGAGGTCCAGCGTTGGCGGGTGGTCCTGCGTCGGCCGGCGGCCCCGAACCTTCAGGCGGCCCTGCATCGGCGGGCGGTCCGGCGTCGGCGGGAGGTCCCGAACCTTCGGGCGGCCCTGCATCGGCGGGCGGTCCGGCGTCGGCGGGAGGTCCCGAACCTTCGGGCGGTCCAGCGTCGGCGGGCGGACCTGTATCGGGCGGCGGCCCTGCATCGGCTGGCGGACCTGCATCGGCCGGCGGACCTGCATCGGCGGGCGGACCTGCATCGGCTGGCGGACCTGCATCGGCGGGCGGACCTGCATCGGCTGGTGGGCCGGGGTCAGCGGGAGGTCCAGCCGGAGGTGCTACGTCAGACGACGGGCCTGCGTCGGCCGGAGGCCCGGCGTCGGGCGGTGGCTGCTTGCCGTTCGAGCTGGCGGATTCCGGCGGAGGACCTGGTGCCCCGCCGCCGCTCGAGGTGATGACGATCGCGCCATCTTCGACCTTGACCTGGTCGACTGGCGGTGTGGTCGATCCCGAAAGCAGCAGTTCGCCGGGGTCCGTCGCTTGGCCAGGAGGGGCGGCAGGCGGGAGGCTTCCCGTCAGTTGTCCCGGTGTTTCGGACTTGTCTGGCTTCCCCTGATTTCCCGGATCGACGGCGACGTCGAACGTTCCCTGGTCGACGACGACCGGACCGCCCGCGGCGGGCCCCATTCCTGCGCCCGGCGGCGGGCCGACCGGCCCGTTTCCGGGACCCGAGTTGGGCGCGCCCGGGGAATCCCGCGGCGAGTCAGCAATTGTCGGCACGGAATTGGTGCCGGTGGTCCGCTGATTCAAATACGGCAATGAGACTGGAGCCGAACTGCGCGGCGCCCCCGGAGGCAGCGGTACAGGAGCAGCAACCACCGGATTGGTCGCGAGCGCGGCAACGGCGCAGGCGCAGAGGAACAAAGCTCCGCGCCGGGCCCGCATGCCCATCCCTTTTGCGTCGTTGTAAGCCAAGCCCCGCGCGCCCCTTTTCCCGGTATGACGCGAATGCAACCATTTTGGTGGTTGTCCGCAGGCCAACAGCGAATCGGCTCGACGCGCAAGCGGTTTCGGTTAGGAAGCTGTTCTATAACGGGATTTTAATAGTTAACGTTACCGGCTGTTTACCATGTCGTGTGAACGACTCGGGCGTCGCCCCGCTAACTATCGTTAGTTGGATGAGCCACGATCGGACGGTAACCCATTAGCAGTTCGGGAGATCTGCAGTGGCTGCGTACCGCTTGTATGAAATGGATGGTGCAGGGCGATTTTCCACCGCCGACTGGATTGAAGCGGAAGACGACGAGCGGGCAATTGCCGCCGTTACGTCCAAAATGGCGTCAGCTCCCTTCGAGCTTTGGCAGGGAAACCGTCTGGTGGCGCGAAGCGCTTCCGGGACGACGGAACAGCGCGCGGACTAGTTGTCGTCGAAGTAGCGCTGACCGCGCGCCTTCATCGCGCCCTCCAGCAACCGTTCGGAGGTTTCTTCCGCGGCACCCGGAGTCAGCCTGACGTCCACATTGTCAGGCCCCGTCTGCCGGACAACGCCCTCTTCCGCATCAACACGGCTGGCTTCGTCATAGATCTGGTCATCGGGGTTCGTCATTGCCGGAAGAACGGCTGACCGTCCTCTCAATGTCCTCAACCCGGCGCGCGCCAGCAACGGCTGAAGCGTCAGTTACGCTCTTCGAGCCGCTCCAGCCGTGCCCGCACGAGCGCAATTGCCTGGGCAACGGCCTCCTCGACCGACAGATTGCTCGTGTCCAGGACGATTGAGCCAGGGGCTTGTGCGAGAGGCGCTGAATCGCGGTTGGTGTCTCGCGCGTCGCGGGCCTTCAGGTCGCACAACACCTCATCGAAATGCGCCGGCATTCCCCGCGCCAGGAGCTCGCGCACCCGCCGCTGCGCACGCACTTCTTCGGTGGCAGTTACGAACAGCTTGGCAGTTGCATCCGGAGCGATGACGGTTCCTATGTCGCGACCGTCGAGGACGGCCCCGCCCGGCTGCGCGGCAAACGCTTTCTGGCGCTCGAGCAAGGCCTCGCGGACAGCCGGATAGGCGGAAATCTTCGACGCTATCCTCGACACCGGCTCGCTTCGAAGCTCGGGGTCTTCCAGGTTGGATCCAATGTCCTCGCACGCCCGCACCGCCTCGAACTCGCTGTTGGGATCGCCGCCCCAGCGCCACAGGTTCAGGGCGGCGGCGCGATACAAGGCGCCCGTGTCCATGTGCGGCAACTGGAAATGCGCTGCGATCGCTCGTGCGATGGTTCCCTTCCCGCTGGCGGCGGGGCCGTCGACCGCGATCACGATCGGCCGCGGCAGGCGCTCGTTCGATGCGACACGGTTATTCAAGGGACGGCGCTTTGACAGCGCCAAATGCCTATGGCAAGGCGCCCGCCGAACGCGACCAAGGCTCTTTCGAGCCGGCGCCGAACACCCTTTGAATGGAGCTTAGGACCCGATGGTCAAACCTGAGTGGGGCACCAAGCGGACTTGCCCCAAGTGCGCGACCCGATTCTACGACCTCGGCAACGAGGACCCGGTGCATTGCATCGAATGCGGCACCGAATGGGTCCCCGAGCCCGTGCTGAAGTCCAAGCAGCCGATGCCGTTCGAGCCGCAGGCCGAGGCTAAGGAAAAGAAGGACGAGGATCTCGAGGCCGAAGAGCTCGCCATCGACGAGGATGAGGAGCCCAGCGCAGACGACGAAGTCGACCTTGCCACCGACGACGACGATCTGGGCGTCAAGAAGGCCGGCGAAGACGAGGAAAGCTGATCAGATTTCCCGTTTGCGCCGCTGAGAACATCGCTTAAAGGCGCTTGGGAACGGGGCCGTAGCTCAGCTGGGAGAGCGTCGCAATGGCATTGCGAAGGTCAGGGGTTCGATCCCCCTCGGCTCCACCACCCCTCGAAAAGACCGCTGATTTCAAGCACATAGGCTTGCCATTACTGCGCAGGTAGCGCGGCCTGCTGCAGCTGGGCTTGCGTGAGGCGCGCCGACGCCGGGATCTCCGCAAGAAGCCATTCGCGAAATCGCTTGATCTTCGGCACCATGCGCCGCTCGGGTGGATAGACCAGCCAATAAGCCCAGCCGCGCGTCGAGATGCGGTCGGCGAAGAGCATCACCAGCCGGCCTTCGGCAATATCGTTCTGCCAGAAGAAGGGCGTGAGAAGGGCTATTCCTAGCCCGGCCATCGCCGCGTGCCCCTCGTTGGCCTGGTTGTCCAAACGGACTCCGCGCCTCTTCGCCACGCCGTCGGCGGCAAGGCCGGCGTCGGAAAACCATTGCGCCCACCAGTCGTCCTCCGGAGTGATGAGGTTGAGGTCGAACAGGTCCCTGGGCTCGATCTTCCGGCCGAGCGATGCTTCGGCCTTGGCGATGAATTCGGCACTCGCCATCGGAGTGAATTCCGACTGGACCAGGAGGTGCCTCTCCAGTCCCTCCCAATTGCCAGTGCCGCCGCGGATTCCAACGTCGGCGTCGCCCGAGCGAAGGTCCATGACCTCGTTGCCGGTAGTCATCCGAACCGCCAGATCCGGATGCTCCATCTGGAAGGCACCGAGGCGCCAGGCGAGCCAGGTGTTGGCAAAGGTGACCGTCGTCGTGATGGTGAGCAGCGATTCATCCTCCGCGCGGTGGGCGGCGAAGGCTGCTTCAATCGAGTCGAACGCTTGGCTCAACGGAGGCAGGAGCCGGGTGCCGAGCGGAGTTAGCCGGACCCGCCCGCGCTCGCGGGTGAAGAGTTGGGCGCCCAGCCGCTCCTCGAGCGCCTTTACTTGGTAGGAGACTGCCGCCTGGGTCATCCCAAGCTCCGCCGCGGCTGCGGTGAAATTCTCGTTCCGGGCAGCCGCCTCGAAGGTGCGGACGGCAGTCAGCGGAGGCAGCTTGCGCATGGCCGCTGCATAAGCTGAGTTTATCGCCCGTGTCGAGCGTTTGATTGGCGAAACGAGACTGGTGCCCGTAGATATTGTTGCACCGCCGGCGGAGAAACTCCCTCCCCTCCCCAGCCCCTCTTCGCCGGCGGAAGCAACAGGAGTTAGCTCGACATGACTTATAGCCTAGCCCGCCGGCTGTTCGTCGAGAACGGCCCGGCCGATCAAGCCGCCATCGTCGCCGCAGGCCGCCCCTCGGTCCGCTTCCTCGCCTGGCGCAAGCTCGACACGCAGCGCCGGCTCGAGGCCGTCGAAAAGGCGATGGCCGCGCCCGCCAACGACTGCATCGACGACCTTCCACTGGCCCTTTGAAGGAGATGGTGACCATGATGGACGAAATCTTCGACCGCTCCTACCAGGACGGCCGCGCTCAGCTGAACGCCGGGCTTGCTCGGCTCTTCCACCGCACCGGGACGGCGGCCCTGACCGCATTCGAGGTGCTCAACCGCATCGAGTTCCAGGCTCCCTGGCTTGAGCTTAAGCGCAAAGGGCGTCGTGCCTGAACGGAGGTGAGGAGCGCGGCCGCACGCACCGCGCTCCTTTTCCTCAAGCTTTTAGCAGACGAGGCTTTGTCAAAGAAAATCAGCGGCTTGTCGAACAGGCATGTTGCAAGCCCGATCCTCTCCCCTAGGGTCCAGGCTTGCCGATTCGCAGCCTTCCGGGGGAATCTTCTTCGTGATTCATCGTTCGTTGTTTTCGTGCGCCAGCAGCATCGCCGTCGCAATCTCGCTCGCATTTGCCCCGGCGCCCGCCTCCGCCGCAGCGCCGGCGACAGCCGCTGCGCAGACGCAGACCAACGGATGGGGAGTCCGGCTCACCGACGTCACCCCGGACCCGGCGATCCGCTACGGCACTCTGCCCAACGGAATGAAATATGCGATCATGCGCAACTCGACGCCGAAGGGCGCCGCGTCGCTGCGACTGCAATTCGCGTTCGGATCGCTCGGCGAGAAGGAGAACGAGCGGGGGCTCGCGCACTTCATCGAGCACATGGCCTTCAACGGCACCACCCATGTTCCGGAAGGGGACATGATCAAGATCCTGGAGCGCCAGGGCCTCGCCTTCGGCCCGGACACCAACGCCGTCACCGGCTTCGACAGCACCACGTACATGCTCGATGTCCCCAGGACCGATGACGAGCACGTCGACACGGCCCTTTTCCTGCTCCGCGAAGTCGCCGGCGAAGTGAAGTTCGACCCTGCGGCGGTCGAGCGCGAGCGCGGAGTCGTGCTCGGCGAGAGGCGGGCGCGAGACAGCTTCCAGCTCCGCCAGCTTATCGACGTGCTTGGCTTCGACCTTCCCTCGACGCCGTATCCCAACCGGATTCCAATCGGGACCGAGGAGGTTATCAAGACTGCGTCCGCGGACACCGTTCGGGCGCTCTATCACCGCTATTACCGGCCGGAGAACGCGACGCTCGTCTTCGTCGGCGATGCCGATCCGGCGCTGATCGAAGCGAAAATCAAGAAATCCTTCGGCGACTGGAAGGAGGTCGGACCCGCCGGCGGCGAGCTGCCGCGCGGGACCGTCGATCTTTCGCGCAAGGCTGACTTCGACACATTCATCGACCCTGCCGTTCCGACGACCGTCGACGTGACCATCATGCGCGAGTGGCAGAAGCCCGTCGATACGATCGCTTATAGGCAGCAGAAGGTGCTCGAAGCGCTGGCGACCGGGATCGTCAACCGCCGCCTGGCACGGCTTTCGAACGCTTCCAATACGCCGCTTCTGGGCGGAGCGATGATCGTCCAGGACCAGAAGGACACCGCCCGGGTCACGACGCTGAAGCTCGCGGCCAAGGACGGCGCGTGGAAGGACGCGGTGAGCGCGGCCGAGCAGGAGGTTCGCCGTGCGCTCCAGTACGGAGTGACCGCGGGAGAGCTCAAGACGGAGCTGGCCGCCACCGAGACCGCTCTTCGTACTGCCGCGGAGCAGGAAGGCACCCGCAACAACAAGGCGCTTGCGGACGCAATCGTCGGCACGGTGGACGAGGATAAGTTCGTCACCACGCCGACCTTTCGCTACGCAATGTTCCAGAAGATGGCGGCGTCGATCACTCCGGCGCAGATCGGTGCGACGCTGAAGTCGCTGTGGACCGGAAGCCCTCCGCTGGTTCACCTCAGCTCGAAGCAGGAGGTTCCGATCGCGGAACTTGCGAGCGCGTTCGACTCAAGCCGGGCCGTGGCTGTTGCCGCTCCGGCCGATGCCGCGACCGCCGCGTTTGCGTATGACAGCTTCGGAACACCCGGAAAGGTGGTCCAGGACAAAAGGATCGCCGACCTTGGCGTCCGCACCGTCCGCTTCGCGAACAACGTACGCCTCAACATCAAGAAGACGGATTTCGACGCCGGCAAGGTGCTCTTCATCGTGCGGCTCGGCGACGGTGTTCTCGACTTGCCCAAGGACAAGCCGGGGCTGAATGTGATGCTTTCGTCCATGTCGGCTCTTGCCGGCCTGAAGAAGCACTCGTTCGAAGAGTTGAAGGAGCTGGGCGCTGGCAGGGTCCTGTCGTTCGGCACAGGCGTTACCGACGATGCGTTCGTCGCTAGCGGAGCTACCACTCCCAAGGACCTGGCGCTCCAGATGAAGGTCAGCGCGGCATACCTGCTCGACCCGGGCTTCAGGCCCGAGGCGGAGAGCAAGTGGCGCAACGCCGTGCCGGTGCTCGAGAAGCAGGTAGACTCGCAGCCGCAGGCGGTTGCCGCCCTTCGACTTCCGGTCCTGCTCGCTGACGGCGACCAGCGGTTCGGAATGCCTTCGGGCGACATTCTGTCGAAGCGCAGCTTCGATGAGGCTCGGGCCGCACTGGCTCCGGCAATCGCGTCCGGCGCGGTCGAGATCACCGTCGTCGGCGACGCTGACGAGCAGGCGGTGATCGATGCCGTCGCCGCATCGTTCGGAGCGGTGGGTCCGCGCAAGCTGGAGAAGAGTCCGCTCGCCGGAGCGACGAAGGCGGCCTTCCGGAGCGAGCGCTCGCCGATCAGCCTCACGCACGACGGCGCGGTGGACCAGGCGCTGGTCGAAGCCGCGTGGCCGACCGACGACGACCACGACTTCCGAAAGGAGGTCGCGATGGACCTGCTGACGCAAACGCTCGACGTGATGCTCACCGAAAAGGTGCGCGAGTCACTAGGCGACAGCTATGGAGTTAGCCTTCAGAACATGATGTCGGACGCCTTCCCGGGCTTCGGCTATCTGTCCGCGAGCGCGGTCGTCGCTCCGGACAAGATGGACGAGGTGGAGAAGGCGATCGCGGAAACCGCCGCCGAGCTTCGCGACAAGCCTGTGGACGCCGACGTTCTCGCCCGCGCACGCAATCCGGAGCTCGACAAGATCGACCGGCAGATGCGCGAGAACGGTTTCTGGCTCGGAGCGCTGTCGAAGAGCCAGAGCGATCCCGAGCGGCTCGACCGGATCCGCCAGCGCAAGGCGATCCTTCAGTCGATTACGGCAGCGGACCTGCAGAAGCTGGCGAAAGAATATCTGCAGCCCAACCGGCTCCAGACCGCCCGAATCGTCAGCAGCAAGCTCGCGGCGGCTGCGACGCCGGGGACGACGGGCAAGTAGCGTCAATTGCGATGGGGCGGCGGCTCGCCTATAGCCGCCGTCCCATCCAATCTTGCTGGAGCGCATCACCCCACATGGCTCGTCGCCGTCAGATCTACGAAGGCAAGGCCAAGATCCTCTACGAGGGTCCCGAGCCAGGTACCCTGATCCAGTACTTCAAGGACGATGCAACGGCGTTCAACGCGCAGAAGCGCGGGACGATCAACGGCAAGGGTGTGCTGAACAACCGGATTTCCGAGCATATCTTCACCGCGCTCGCGGCGATCGGAGTCCCGACCCACTTCATCCGCCGTCTGAACATGCGCGAGCAGCTGATCCGGCAGGTCGAGATCATCCCCATCGAGGTGGTTGTCCGCAACGTTGCCGCCGGCTCGATCTCGAAGCGCCTCGGGATCGATGAAGGCACGCAGCTGCCGCGGACCATCATCGAATATTATTACAAGGACGATGCGCTCGGCGATCCGATGATCTCCGACGAGCATATCGCCTGCTTCGGCTGGGCGACCCAGGAAGAAATGAACGACATCGCCGACATGGCGATCCGCGTGAACGACTTCCTGTCGGGCATGTTCGCGGCGATCGGAATCCGGCTGATCGACTTCAAGCTGGAGTTCGGCCGGGTCTGGGACGGCGACTATGCGCGGATCATCCTCGCCGACGAGATCAGCCCCGACGGCTGCCGCCTGTGGGACCTCAAGTCCAATGAGAAGCTAGACAAGGACCGGTTCCGCCTGGACCTCGGCAAGGTCGCGGAGGCATACCAGGAAATCGCCCGCCGCCTCGGCTTGATGCCAGAGGGCGAGGAAGAGAACGCCGTCCTCGATTTCGACAGCCATCGCCGCAAGCGCGGGCGCTAGACTACCTCAGCCTTCGATCACTTCGAAGTGCGTGACCTCGGGCTCTAGCTCGAGCAGGAAGCCGGGATCGAAGTCGTAATATTTGGCCTTGGTCAGCGCGTCGCCGGCGAAGCGGCGGATCGCGTCGAGGTCCTGCCACAACGTGAACATCTCCACGTGGACCACGTCGCCGTCGCGCCGGTGGAGGCACCAGGCGCCGCGATTGCCCTCGGTCGAGCGATAGTCGGCGAGGCCCACCTCCTTCATCAGGCGCAGATATTCGTCGGCCTTGTCGACGGGAATTCGGCCGTGCCAGCGTCGTGCAATCATCGTGACGTCCTCTTGCTTGACGTCCCCTAAGCCCGCATCTGCCCTATCAATGCAGCGCGTCCGTGTCGTCACCCTCAATGCAGCGCTTGGCCCGCTCGATTACCGGGTTCCCGACGGGATGAACGTCGAGCCCGGCTCAGTCGTCGTCGCGCCGCTGGGGCCCCGACAGCTGATCGGCGTCGTCTGGGAGCCGGAGCGGCTTCAGACCGAAGAAGTGGGTGACAACCGGCTAAGGCCGCTGGTCTCCGTCATGACCGTTCCGCCGGTTCCGGACCCCGTTCGGCGTCTGGTCGAATGGACGAGCGATTATTACCTGGCGCCGCCGGCATCGGTCCTTCGGATGGTCCTTCCATCCTCGGCAGCTCTCGAAGGCCCGCGCCAGCTTACCGAATATGCGCCGACCGGCCAGACGCCGGAGCGCCTGACCCCGCAGCGCAAGAAGGCGCTTGCCGGCATCGAAGGGCGGCAAGGGACGATCCGCGAGCTCGCCGATCATGCCGGAGTGAGCGATTCGGTAATGCGCGGCCTGATGAACGCCGGCGCTCTTGGGCCGGTGCAGGTTACCGCCGACCGGCCGCTCGCCTGCCCGGACCCGGACCACTCGCCGCCGGACCTCAATGAGGAGCAGCGCGAGGCCGCGGCGTCGCTTGCCGAGGCGATCGGCAACGGCTTCGACCCGGTCTTGCTCGACGGCGTGACGGGGTCAGGAAAAACCGAGGTCTATTTCGAAGCGATCGCCGAGTGCCTCAGGCAGGGCAAGCAGGCGCTGGTCCTGCTTCCGGAGATCGCGCTGACCGAGCCCTTCCTCAAGCGGTTCGAGGCGCGGTTCGGGTGCGAGCCGGTCGCCTGGCATTCCGACCTCCGCTCGTCGCAGCGCCGCCGGGCGTGGCGCGGGATCGCATCGGGCGAAGCGAAGGTGACCGTCGGCGCCCGCTCCGCGCTGTTCCTGCCCTATCCCAACCTCGGCCTGATCGTCGTCGACGAGGCCCACGAGCCGAGCTTCAAGCAGGAGGACGGGGTCCAGTATCACGCCCGCGACACGGCGGTGATGCGCGCCAAGTTCGAGGACATTCCGATCGTCCTTTCGACCGCAACACCCCCGATCGAGAGTCGCCACATGGTGGAGATCGGGCGCTATCGCGAGCTCACGCTGGCGAGCCGCTTCGCCGGGGCGAGCCTGCCTGAAATGCGGGCAATCGACCTTACGCAGGACCCGCCGCCACGCGGCCGCTGGCTGGCGCCGACGCTCGTCAACGAGCTTCAGGCAAATCTGGAGCGAGGGGAGCAGTCTTTGCTGTTCCTCAACCGACGCGGCTTCGCTCCCCTGACTCTGTGCCGCAACTGCGGCCATCGCTTTCAATGTCCGAATTGCACCGCCTGGATGGTCGAGCACCGGCTGATGCACCGGCTCGCCTGCCATCATTGCGGCCACGTGATGCCGCCGCCGAAGGCCTGCCCCGAATGCGGCGAGGAGGACAGCCTGGTCGCCTGCGGGCCTGGAGTGGAGCGGATCGCCGACGAGGTCGCCGAGCTATTCCCTGACGCTCGGACGGCGGTCGTCACGTCGGACACGATCTGGTCGCCCCTCCGTGCGGCAGAGTTCGTCGGGGCGATGGAAGCGGGAGCGATTGACGTCGTCATCGGCACTCAGCTCGTCACCAAGGGCTATCATTTCCCGAACCTGACGCTGGTCGGAGTGGTCGATGCAGACCTTGGCCTTCAAGGCGGCGACCTTCGAGCGGCGGAGCGAAGCTTCCAGCAGATCCAGCAGGTCGCCGGGCGAGCCGGGCGCGGCGACAAGCCCGGCCGCGTCCTGGTCCAGACCCACGACCCCGATGCGCCGGTGATCGCGGCGCTCGTCTCCGGCGACGGGCCCGGCTTTTATGAAGCCGAGACCGATGCACGGCGAGAGGCCGCCATGCCGCCGTTCGGACGGCTCGCCGCAATCGTCGTTTCCGCCGAAGACCCCTCCGAAGCCGAAGGCGTAGCTCGAAGGATCGGCATTGCAGCGCCGCAAGTGGAAGGGATGGCGGTTTTCGGCCCCGCCCCTGCCCCGCTGGCGATGCTTCGCGGGCGGCACCGGCAGCGCCTGCTCGTCCACGCGGCGCGAATGCTCGACGTCCAGGACGTCATCCGCGACTGGCTGGCCGGCGTCGAATGGGGGCCCAAGGTGCGGGTCAGCGTCGACGTCGATCCCTACAGCTTCCTCTAGACTCCGGCTCCGTTGCTGCCCTAGCCCTTTGGCGTGCCGTGACGATTGGGGGGTTCAATGATCGCGCGCATGGTCCTGCTATTAGCAGCGCTGCTTACCTTTCCGGCTGTGGCTTCGGCCGAATGGCAGCAGGCGAAGACGCGACACTTCATCATCTACGCTGACTGGGATTCGCCGAGTCTTCGCGATTACGCCGCCAAGCTGGAGCGCTTCGATCAGGCCGTCCGAAGCGCCCGGAAGATGCAGGATCCACAACTGAGCGATGCCGGCCGCTTGACGATCTACGTGTTCAAGGACCCCGCGACCCTCGCGTATTTCACCGAGACCGGCACCGGCACCCTGGGCTTCTATACCTCGAGAGCTTCCGGCGCTTTCGCTTACGTCGCACGCTACAAGCCGCATGGACCGGGCGACTACAGTTCGGACATCCTTTTCTTCCACGAATATGCGCATCACCTGATGTTCCAGAGCTCGACCGACTATTACCCGCCGTGGCTCGTCGAAGGCTTCGCCGAGCTTCTTGCGACGGCAATTGTCGATGAGGATGGGACGGTGACTTTCGGATCGGCGGCAAACCACCGGTCCGCCGGAGTTTTTGCGCCGGACCACGATTTCCCGATCTCCGCGATGGTGGGGGACGCCGACCGCAGGTTGAACGGCTGGGAATCCGAGCTCCTCTATTCACGCGGGTGGCTGCTCACCCACTATCTGACCTTCGAGCCGTCACGGAAGGGCCAGATCGATCGTTATGTCGACGGCATCCGCTCCGGAATGACACCGCTCGATTCAGCGAAGGCTGCATTTGGCGACCTGCTTCAGCTCGATCGCGACCTGGACTCTTACGCTCGGCGAGGGTCGCTCACCGGAACGGTGGTTCACATCGATCCTTCGAAGATCGGCGCAATCGACATCCGCCAGCTCAGCGACGCCGAAGCCGCCATCCTTCCCGTGCGAATGGAATCGGACATGGGCGCGAACAAGGTGACCGCTGACCGAATTGCCGGGAAGGCCCGCAGGATCGCAGGCCGTTATCCAAACGTCGCTTTCGTGCAGTCGAGCCTCGCACAGGCGGAACATGACGCGCGAAACTACGCCGCCGCCAACACAGCAGCCGATCACGCGCTTGCCGCTGATCCGAACAACGTTCGGGCGCTGATCTACAAGGGCCGGGCCCTGATGCAGCTGGCGAAGGCCAACCCTGCGGCGGCGAACTGGAACGACATTCGCGGCTGGTTCATCCGCGCCAACCATCTCGACCCGGAAAATCCCGAGCCGCTGATGCTCAACTTCCGCACCTACGAGGAAGGCGGTTCTGCGCCGACTTCGAGCGCTGTCCAGGGGCTTCTCTATGCGCTGGTGCTTGCACCTCAGGATGACACGCTCCGGCTGATGGCCGTCAGGCAGCTCCTAGCCGAAGGGAGGCTCGAGGAGGCCCGCAAGGACTTCGGGCCGCTGGCTTCAAATCCGCACGCGGACAGCTTCCGCAGCACTGCAAAAGCAATCGTCGTCGCGATGCACGCCTCCGACGCCTCTACGGCCATCGCACTGATCGATGCCTGGAACAGCAAACATCCCGATGATGATTAAGGTATTTGGCGTCGCGTAGGCTGGTGCTGCTAAGTCGAGCAATTTCATCGCCTTGAAGCGCGCGCGATAGCTGCTTAGGCTGCGCCCCGCCGAGAATGGGGGAGTTCATGTACCGTATGTTTTTGGCCCTGGCGGCGCTCGTCGCCAGCGTTGCCGCGAGCGCCGAGCCCGTGTGGCAGGCGGCTGAGACCAAGCATTTCGTTATCTACAGCAAGAGCTCGAACCAGCGGATCGAGGAGCTCGCCACCGACCTCGAGAAGTATGACAAGCTGCTTCGCATGGCGACCGCGATCGACGAGGAGGTGAAGCCGGTTAGGGTCCGTATCTACGAAGTCGACGACATGAGCGACGTCCAGAAGGCACTGGGCATGGACTACACCACGGGGATCGGCGGCTTCTACACCAGCAACTCGCTCGGCCCGTTCCTGGTGACCCCGCGCAAGACCGGGCTGGAGCCAGAGCACTTCACTCCCGAAATCGTCCGCCACCACGAATATTCGCACCATTTCATGCTTCAATATTTCCCGGCCACCTATCCGGGTTGGTACGTTGAGGGCTTCGCCGAGCTGATCGGCTCTAGCAAGGTCATGGACGACGGGCGGATCGGCTACGGAATGCCGGCGCGGACCCGGGGGAACGACATCGCTGTCGACTGGGTCCCGCTCCAGGAGCTGATGACCAATGAGTCTGTCAAATATCTCGATACGTACGGCCAAGGCTGGGCACTCACCCACTTCCTCACCTTCGACAAGGAGAGGTCGGCGCAGTTTCGGCAATATCTTGCGCAGCTAACCGCCGGAAAGAGCTTCGCCGAGGCAGCGAAGGTCTTCGGCGATCTCAACGAGCTCGACCGCGAAGCCAGGCGCTACGTCACCGCCGGCACCTTCACCTACCGACCGGTCAAGGTCGAAATCGCAAAGCCGGTCATCATGTCCATGCGGCGGCTGTCGGCTGGCGAAGCCGCGCTGGTCCCGCAGGTCATTTCCTATGACGACGACGACCTGGACGCGATCAAGAAGACCGGCGTGCGCCAGCATGAGCTCGCCCGGCGCGAGCGCAACCTGCAGCGGATTCGGCAGGTCGTCGCACAATATCCCGGCGATCCGTTCGCGCTGCACTTCCTGGCCGAGGCGGAATATGCGTCAGGCAATTACGCGCAGTCAGAAGCTGCGGCGGACCGCCTGCTCGCGATCCGACCCAACGATGTCGATGGCCTCGCCCGCAAATCGCTTGCCATGTCCATGGGGCTGGCGACGCTTAGTGCCGGCAAGGCTTCCGCGGCGGCCGCGGCTCGGGCGCTGGCGGTGAAGGCCAACCAGCTCGATCACGACAATCCGCTTCCGTTGCTCGCTTATTATCAGAGCTTCCACGAAGCGGGCGAGAAGGCGCCAAAGCTGGCGACGGAAGGGCTGATGCAGGCGGTGTCGACTCTTCCGGCAAATACCAGCGCCCGGGAGCTGCTGGTCGACGAACTGGCCTCCGAGCATCGCTGGAACGAGGCTATGGCCTGGCTCGCGCCGATCGCCAACGACCCGCACGATTCACCGCTTCGCGACAGCGCCCGGGACAAGATGGACTGGCTGAAAAAGCAGCTCGCCGCCGATCCGAAGACGAAGCAGGCGGAGCAAGCGGCGAACTAGAGTGGGAGGCGCTCCTGCGCTTCCCGCGCGATCACGCCTTCGGCGGCCAGCAGCTTTTTCTTGTTCGGGAGCCCGCCGCCATAGCCGCCAAGGGTTCCGTCGCTGCGGATGACTCGGTGGCAGGGAATCAGGACCGAGACGTGATTGTCGCCGTTGGCCGTGCCGACCGCTCGAACCGCCTTCGGGTGGCCGATTGCAGCGGCGATCTGGGCGTAGCTGCGGGTCTCACCGAGCGGGATCTTCCGAAGCTCGCGCCACACCGCTTCCTGGAAGGCCGTGCCTGCAACGTCGATGGGAAGCTCGGGTGCCGCCGACGGGCGCTGCATCGCGACAAGCGCGCCCTCGATCAGCTCGCGCATTCCGCCTCCGTCCTCGACGATCGTGGCATTAGGAAACAGCCGGCGGAGCGAGGCTTCGCTGTCGTTGAACGTCAGCCTGCAAACGCCTTTTGAGGTCGCCGCGATCAGCATTGGCCCAAGCGGACTGTCGAAGGTCGTCCAGCGGATCGTTTCGCCGCGACCGCCGTCGCGCCACGCCGACGGAGTCATTCCCATCCGTTCCTTTGCGTCCGCATAGAAGCTGCTCGGCGCTGAATAGCCCGAATCGTAGATCGCATCGGTCACTCGCCCATTCTCCTTGAGGTTCTTTTCGGCGCGTTTCGCACGAAGCGCGCGGGCATATTCGGCGGGGGATACTCCGAGGTCCCGCTTGAACAGCCGCTGGAAGTGGTGCGGGGCGTAACCTACGGCCGCTGATATCTCGTCGAGAGTCGGTGCTTCTTCGGCCGCTTCGATAAGCTTCACCGCTTTGGCCACGGCCTCGCGGTCGCGGCTCACCTCGTCGGGCTTGCAGCGCAGACAGGCGCGGTAGCCGGCAGCGCTGGCCTCGCTTGCGGACGCGAAAAACTCGACGTTTTCTCGCTTGGGACGCTTGGCCGGACAGCTCGGCTTGCAATAGATGCCGGTCGTCTTGACGGCGCCGATCACTCGGCCGTCCCAGCTTCGGTCCCGTCGCTCGAATGCGGCCCAGGCTTCCTGGTCAGCAATCATCAGCATCTGTCGATCCTCGCCGAAAAGCAGCCGCGGGCGGCGTTGTGCGCATGAATGTAGGCGATGTCCGGATTGTCGAACAGCTTGCGAATGCCGGAATCCGCCTCTCCCGGCTGCGTGATCAAGGCATCCGCCATCATGCCGTCGGCGTCGAATGCCCGGAGCGAGAGAATGCGCGGCTCGAACACCGGCGGCACCTCGTCGACATATTCCCCCTGCGGCGCATCGGCGACGAAGATCGCGTGGGAGGCGCGGTATGGGTTGGCGACGTCGTGGCTGACGTGGTTGAAAAGGATGACCGTCTCGCCGATCTCTCGGTCGAGCAGGCTGACCCGGCACGGAAAGCTCGGCTTCGTTGTGACCGTCATGCGTCGCATGCCGCGGCTCTCCAGCTCCGCGTCAGAAAGATCGAAGAGTGGGCGATAGGGCGTCGGATCCAGTCCGGTGATTCGGTATGTCATGCGCCGCTTTTACGTTCGCGCGCTGCAGCCCGCTTCCGACAGCTTGCGTTCAAACCAAATCTAGTGGTCTACCCGCCTTGCATCGCCCTGCACCCGCTGCTACGGGCGCGCCAACCCATGAGGGGCGTGCAGCTAACTGGCTGACAAGCGCCCCATTTTCGCATGGGGGCAATTCCAGTTCTGGAGCTTTGGGCGCGTGGAGACATCCGGCGGCATTCAGGCCAGCTTAGCAGGACGATACGCGTCCGCGCTGTTCAGCCTGGCGCGCGACGAAAAGCAGATCGATGCGGTAAGCCGCAGCCTCGATTCGCTCGGCTCGGCGCTCGTCGATTCCCGTGAGTTCGCCCAGCTCGTAGCCTCGCCGCTCGTCGACCGCGGCGACGCTGGCAAGGCGTTCGCTGCGGTGGCCGCCCAGCTGAAGCTGGACCCGATCACCGCCAATTTCCTTGGAGTGCTCGCCAGAAACGGCCGCAAGGGCAGGCTGGCCGAGGTGGTCCGGCTATTCCGGAGGCTGGCAGCGGATCATCGCGGCGAGACGACCGCCGAAGTTGTCTCCGCGCGCCCCCTGAGCGACAACCAGATCGCCGCTCTCAAGGCAAAGCTGAAGTCCCGCGCCGGCCGTGACGTCACGGTCGATGCCAAAACCGACCCCACCATCCTGGGAGGCCTGATCGTCAAGCTTGGAAGCGAGATGATCGACGATTCCCTGAGGACCAAACTCAACAGACTCGCCCAGGCGATGAAAGGCTAAGGCAAGACGATGGATATCCGCGCCGCTGAAATTTCCCGCGTCATCCGCGACCAGATCGCGAATTTCGCAGCCGACGAGGAGGTCGCCGAGGTCGGCACCGTCCTTTCCGTCGGCGACGGAATTGCGCGCATCTACGGCCTCGACAACGTCCAGGCCGGCGAGATGGTCGAGTTCGAAAACGGCGTTAAGGGCATGGCTCTCAACCTCGAGGCCGACAACGTCGGCGTGGTCATCTTCGGCTCCGACGAAGACATTCGCGAAGGCTCCAGCGCCAAGCGTACCGGCACCATCGTCGACGTTCCGATCGGCAAGGGCCTGCTTGGCCGTGTTGTGGACGCTCTTGGCAACCCGATCGACGGCAAGGGTCCGATCCAGTCCACCGAGCGCAGCCGGGTCGAGGTCAAGGCGCCGGGGATCATCCCGCGCAAGTCGGTCCACGAGCCGGTGCAGACCGGGCTCAAGGCGCTCGACGCGCTGGTCCCGATCGGCCGCGGCCAGCGCGAGCTGATCATCGGCGACCGCCAGACCGGCAAGACCGCCGTCGCGATCGATGCCTTCATCAACCAGAAGAACATCAACGCGTCCGGTGACGAAAGCCAGAAGCTCTACTGCATCTATGTGGCAATCGGGCAGAAGCGTTCGACCGTCGCCCAGATCGTCCGCCAGCTCGAAGAGAATGGCGCGATGGATTACACGATCGTCGTCGCCGCGACCGCTTCCGAGCCGGCTCCGCTGCAGTTCCTGGCCCCCTATGCCGGCTGCGCGATGGGCGAATATTTCCGCGACAACGGAATGCACGCGGTCATCGTTTATGACGATCTGTCCAAGCAGGCCGTCGCCTATCGCCAGATGTCGCTCCTCCTTCGCCGCCCGCCGGGCCGCGAAGCCTATCCGGGCGACGTTTTCTATCTTCACAGCCGCCTTCTCGAGCGCGCCGCCAAGATGAACGAGGACAATGGCTCCGGTTCGCTGACCGCGCTCCCGATCATCGAGACCCAGGCGGGCGACGTTTCCGCCTACATCCCGACGAACGTCATCTCGATCACGGACGGCCAGATCTTCCTTGAGACGGATCTGTTCTACCAAGGCGTCCGCCCGGCGATTAACGTCGGCCTGTCGGTCAGCCGAGTCGGCTCGGCCGCTCAGACCAAGGCGATGAAAAAGGTCGCCGGGTCGATCAAGCTGGAGCTCGCCCAGTATCGCGAAATGGCGGCGTTCGCGCAGTTCGGTTCGGACCTCGATGCCTCGACCCAGAAGCTGTTGGCTCGCGGCGCCCGCCTGACCGAGCTTCTGAAGCAGCCGCAGTTCAGCCCGATGCCGGTCGAAGAGCAGGTCGCGTCCATCTATGCCGGCACCAACGGCTTCATCGACACCATCGATGTCGCCGCGGTCACCCGCTACGAGGCAGCGATGCTGAGCTTCCTTCGCTCCGAGCATCCGGAAATCCTCAAGACGATCCGAGACACCAAGACGCTCGACGACGATACCGCCGCCAAGCTCAGGGACGCGCTCACCGGGTTCGGGAAAACGTTCGCATAAGATGGCTTCCCTCAAGGCCCTCAAGCTCCGCATCGGCTCGGTCAAGTCGACGCAGAAGATCACCAAGGCGCTCAACATGGTTGCGGCGTCGAAGCTTCGGCGCGCCCAGCAGAATGCGACCGCCGCGCGGCCTTATTCGGAGCGGATGCGCTCGGTTGTCGCTTCGATCGCGGGCAAGGTCGTCGTCGGGCCAGAGAGCCCGAAGCTGCTTGCCGGGACCGGCAAGGACGACAGCCACCTGATCATCGTCGTCACCAGCGACCGAGGTCTTGCCGGCGCATTCAACAGCAACATCGTGCGCGCCGTCCGCCGCAAGGCCGACGAGCTGATCAACGGCGGAAAGACCGTCCGTTTCTACATCGTCGGCCGCAAGGGCCGCCCGGTTCTCCAGCGGCTCTACCCCAAGGCAATCATCGGGCAGTACGACACGACCGAGATGAAGAACCCGGGCTACGAGGTTGCATCGGCAATCGCCGAGGAAATCGTCGATCGTTTCAACAGCGGCGACTTCGACGTGGCCCACCTCGCCTACGCCAACTTCCGCTCGACGCTGGTTCAGGAGCCGACCGTCGACCAGATCATCCCGGTCGCCGCCGGAGAGGCCGGCGAGGCCCAATCTGGCAATGCGATGGTGGAATATGAGCCGGAAGAAGAGGAAATCCTCTCGGTTCTCCTGCCGCGCAACATCGCCGTTCAGATCTACCGGGCGCTGATCGAGAACCAGGCCGGCTTTTACGGATCGCAGATGACCGCGATGGACAATGCGACCCGCAATGCCGGCGACATGATCAATCGCCTCACCATTCAGTACAACCGCACCCGCCAGGCCGCGATCACGACCGAGCTGGTCGAAATCATTTCCGGCGCCGAAGCGCTCTAGAGTTTGAAAGAGGACCGCAAGACGATGGCTACCGCCGCCCCCGCAAAGCCCCGCACCAAGAAGCCCGCCGGTTCGGCCGAGAAGCCGAAGGCGCCGGTGCAGACGCACAATTTGACCGGCAAGGTCGCCCAGGTCATCGGCGCAGTCGTCGACGTCTCATTCGAGGGAGAGCTTCCGCCGATCCTCGGTGCGCTCGAGACCGACAATCATGGCAACCGCCTGGTTCTGGAGGTGGCACAACACCTCGGAGAGAATCTTGTGCGTACGATCGCCATGGACTCGACGGAGGGCCTCACCCGCGGCCAGGACGTCCGCGCCACCGGTTCCCAGATCCGGGTCCCCGTCGGCCCCAAGACTCTCGGCCGGATCATGAATGTCATCGGCGAGCCGATCGACGAGCGCGGGCCGATCGGCAGCGACACCACCGCTCCGATCCACGCGGAAGCTCCCGCCTTCGTCGACCAGTCGACCGAAGCAAGCATCCTCGTCACCGGAATCAAAGTCATCGACCTCCTCGCTCCCTACGCCCGAGGCGGCAAGATCGGCCTGTTCGGCGGCGCCGGCGTTGGCAAGACGGTGCTCATCCAGGAGTTGATTAACAACATCGCCAAGGGCCACGGCGGCGTGTCCGTCTTCGCCGGAGTTGGCGAGCGCACCCGCGAGGGCAACGACCTCTATCACGAGTTCCTCGAGGCCGGCGTTATCGCCAAGGACAAGGACGGCAACCCGACTCCGGAAGGCTCCAAGGTGGCGCTCGTATTCGGGCAGATGAACGAGCCGCCGGGAGCGCGCGCACGCGTCGCACTGTCCGGCCTCGCCCAAGCCGAATATTTCCGCGACGTCGAAGGGCAGGACGTGCTGTTCTTCGTCGACAACATTTTCCGCTTCACCCAGGCGGGCTCGGAAGTGTCGGCCCTTCTCGGCCGCATTCCCTCGGCAGTCGGCTATCAGCCGACCCTGGCGACCGACATGGGAACGCTCCAGGAGCGGATCACGTCGACCAACAAGGGCTCGATCACCTCGGTTCAGGCCATCTATGTGCCTGCCGACGATTTGACCGACCCTGCGCCGGCGACCTCGTTCGCCCACCTGGATGCGACGACGACGCTCAGCCGCGCGATCTCGGAGCTGGGCATTTACCCGGCCGTCGACCCTCTGGATTCGACGAGCCGCGTTCTGACGCCGGCGATTGTCGGGCAGGAGCATTACGAGACTGCCCGTGCCGTCCAGGAGACGCTGCAGCGCTACAAGAGCCTGCAGGATATCATCGCCATCCTGGGCATGGATGAGCTCAGCGAAGAAGATAAGCTGGTCGTCGGCCGCGCCCGCAAGATCCAGCGCTTCCTCAGCCAGCCGTTCCACGTCGCCGAAGTTTTCACCGGAATCCCCGGCAAATTCGTTCAGGTCGAGGACACCGTCCGCTCGTTCAAGGCGGTGGTGAACGGCGAATACGACCACCTGCCGGAGAGCGCCTTCTACATGGTCGGCGGGATCGACGAGGCGGTGGCCAAGGCCGAGAAGCTGGCGCAGGAGGCCTGATTGAGCGGGGAGCTGCGCCTGGAGGATTGCGTCAACGACACCTGCCCCTGGTCGGGCAAGCCGGTCAGCGACGACAGCCTGACGCGCTATCGCGGGCAGGTCGTGGGCTTTTGTAACACCGGCTGCCGCGACAAGTTCGAGGCAGCGATCGGCGCTTTTGACAACGCGATTAAGGCTAAGGGCTGATGGCCGACCTGCACCTGGAACTCGTCACGCCGGAGAAACTGGTGATGAGCGAGGACGTCTACATGGTCGTCGTCCCCGGCACTGAGGGCCAGTCCGGCATCATGGCGGGGCACGCTCCCTTCATGACCGTATTGAAGGATGGCGACGAGGTGGCGGTCTATCGGACCGCGGGATCTCAGCCTGAGAAAATCCCCGTCAGCGGCGGCTTTGCCGAGATGAGCGCCAACGGCCTTACGATCCTCGCCGAGAAGGCCGGCGCCTGACTAGTCCCATCTTGGGACAAATTTCTAAACGCGGTTAGCTTTTCCTAAAACATTCGACCGTAAGCCCGACCGTGGTCTTTCCGCGAATTATGTCGGGGTTGTAATGAACGCATTCGGCAAGCGAGGCAGTCTAGCTGCGGGTCAGCGGTCGAGCTTCGGCGTGGCCAAGCCGATGAAGGGCAGCCCGGGTTCAGGCTCCGCAGCGCCGGACGGTGGCGAGCAATTCCCACCCGTCGAAGAGCTCGAGCCCGTCGTCGAGGGTGAACCGTCCGAGCCGCACATTCCCGGCGGAGCGATGGACCGCCTCACCGCGCGGCAAAACGCGAGCGGCGAAGCGGCAAGCAGCAAGACCGAAGGTTTCGAAGCCTCGGTGCACAAGATCAAGGAGCAGGTGCTCCCCCGCCTCCTCGAGCGGGTGGACCCGGAAGCGGCGGCAACGCTCAGCAAGGACGAGCTTGCCGAGGAATTCCGTCCGATCATCTCGGAAGTGCTCGCCGAACTTAAGATCACGCTCAACCGGCGCGAGCAGTTCGCCCTCGAAAAAGTCCTCGTCGACGAGCTCCTGGGCCTCGGCCCGTTGGAAGAGCTTCTGGCCGACCCGACCGTCAACGACATCATGGTCAACGGTCCCAGCCAGACCTTCGTCGAGCGCAAGGGCAAACTCGAGCTCGCGCAGATCCAGTTTCGCGACGAGGAGCATCTGTTCCAGATCGCCCAGCGGATCGTCAATAAGGTCGGCCGCCGCGTCGACCAGACGACTCCGCTCGCCGACGCACGCCTCCAGGACGGAAGCCGCGTCAACGTCATCATTCCGCCGCTGTCGCTTCGCGGCACCGCCATCTCCATTCGTAAGTTTTCCGAAAAGCCGATCACCATCGACATGATGCGCGGCTTCGGATCGATGTCCGAAAAGATGGGCACCGTTCTGAAGATCGCCGGCGCCAGCCGCATGAACGTCATCATCTCCGGCGGTACGGGCTCGGGTAAAACGACGATGCTCAACGCCTTGTCGAAGATGATCGACCCGGGCGAGCGAGTGATCACGATCGAAGACGCGGCCGAGCTTCGGCTGCAGCAGCCGCACTGGCTGCCGCTCGAAACCCGGCCCGCCAACCTCGAGGGCCAGGGCGCAATCACGATCCGCGACCTGGTCATCAACGCCCTGCGTATGCGTCCCGACCGCATCATCCTGGGCGAGATTCGCGGCAGCGAGTGCTTCGACTTGCTCGCTGCCATGAACACGGGCCACGACGGTTCGATGGCGACGCTTCACTCCAACTCCCCGCGCGAATGCCTCGCTCGTATGGAGAACATGGTGATGATGTCGGACATCAAGATCCCCAAGGAGGCGATCAGCCGCCAGATCGCGGATTCGGTCGACCTCATCGTCCAGGTGAAGCGCCTCCGCGACGGTTCGCGCCGCACGACCAACATCACCGAAGTGATCGGCATGGAGGGCGACGTGATCGTCACCCAGGAGCTGTTCAAGTTCGAGTATCTCGACGAGAGCGCGGACGGGAAGATCGTCGGTGAATATCGCTCGATGGGCCTTCGTCCGTACACCCTGGAGAAGGCCAAGCAGTTCGGCTTCGACCAGCCGTACCTGGAGGCTTGCCTCTAGGCATTGCCTGGGCGCGGCTGACGCCCTCGGTACCGGACATCCACGCTCTCCCGCGGGATCGCTGCAATCGCGCAAGCAAATCATCCATTGCTAACTGATTAGCATAGTGCTAATCGATTCGCATGCGGCCGCTCGCCGCTGGGAGTCCCCGATGGTTCGAGGTCACTCGTCCGATCCTGCGGCCCGGCTGGGCAAGCGCGAGCGCCAGATCATGGACATTCTCTACAGCCTCGGCCGTGCCACCGTCGCCGACGTGCTGGAAGCGCTTCCGGACCCGCCCTCCTATTCGTCGGTACGCGCGATGCTCCGGTATCTGGAGGACAAGGGCCAAGTGCGCCACGACGTCGACGGCCCGCGCTATATCTACGCTCCGACCGCCGCCAAGACAGAGGTGCGCAAGTCGGCGCTCGGGCACGTTGTGAAGACCTTCTTCGACGGGTCGATCAGCAGCGCCGTCGCGACACTGATACAGGCCGGCCCGCTCAGTCCAGAAGACCATGAGAGGCTGACAAAGCTGCTCGACGAAGCGGCCAGCAAGGACAGCCAGAAATGATCGCCGGCAGCCTCGTCGAGCTGCTCATCCGCTCTGCGGCGCTGCTTGCGATCGCCTGGACAGCGGCCGAAGCGGTTCGCCGGTCGGGCGGTTCGGCGGCGATGCGGCATCTCACCTGGATGCTCGGCTTCGCCGGGGTTGCGATGCTGCCGCTCCTTGCGGCCGTCCTGCCGGCGCTGCCGCTGCCGATACTGCCCCCGGTGCCGGCGATTTCCACTTCCCCGGCGGAAGTAGCGCTCGTGGCCACTCCCATCGAGGACTCAGGCGCCTCAGCCGCGAGCCTGCTTCAGATCGTCTATTTCGGAGTGATGCTCGGGCTGGTCGCACGGCTGGCGACAGGCCGATTCCTCCTCCGCCGGATCTGGAAGCGTGGCCGCCCGCTCGGCAAGCCACGCCAACTCAAGCTCGTCGCTCAGCTCGCGTCGGCCTTGGGCGTTCGCAGGCCGGTCGAGGTGCGCATTAGCGACGAGGCAATCATTCCGATGACCTGGGGCACGTTCCGGCCGCGAATCCTCCTTCCTGCAACGACAGTCGACTGGAACGCCGAGCAATGGCGCGTGGTCCTGCTTCACGAGCTGGGGCACGTCACCCGCCGCGACAGCGCGGGCCGGACTGCGGCCGCCGTGATCTGCGCCTTCTACTGGCTCAATCCCGTCGCCTGGATCGCCGCCGATAGAATGCGGCGGGAGCAGGAGCATGCCTGCGACGACCTCGTCTTGTCCCACGGCGCCGAGGCGACCGTTTACGCCCGAAACCTCCTGGTCGCGGCACGGTCGTTCCACAGCTGCGGCCGCTGCTTGGCTCCGGCGATGATCGGCAAGTCGGATCTCGAATCGCGGCTCATCGCGATCGTCGGCGACGTCCCGCGGCGGCGTCCGGGCGGAAGTTTCGTGACCGTCGGCGCGGCGATTGGCTTGGTCATGGTCAGCCTGGCTGCCGCGGTGCTGCCGGTCGCGTCGACGATCGCCGAGCCCCCGCCGGTCGGCCATGCACCACCTTCGCCGGCTAATCTTGTCCAAGCCGAGCAGATTGCCGTCTCGCCGCCGGTGCTCGCCAAGCCCGCGCAAGCCTCGGTCCAGCCGATCCCGCAATCCATGCCCTCACGCTTCGCTCGATCAGCGTTTCTTGCCGAGGCTGCGGTGCAGAGCGGCACTCAGCAGGCGATTCCCCAAGAAGCGGTCGACCTGGCGAACTATGACGCAGCGTTGCGCAGCTATCACGCGCGACTTGCCGATTATCACGCGCAGCTGGCCGAATATCGCTCGAGGGTCGCCGATTATCGACAGCGCGTCGAGGAATATGAGCGGGCGAAGGACCGCTATCGCGCCGAGGTCGCGGAATATGACCGCCTCGTCGCGATTGTCCGGGCGATGCCGCGCGGCGATCCCAACAGAATCTTCCCGGTAGCTCCGGTGGCGCCCGTCGCACCCGTGGCCCCTGTCGCCCCTGTCGCGCCGGTGGCTCCCGTGGCGCCGGTGCATCCGACGACCGCCTGATGAGGCGACTCATGTATGGGCGCATCCTTCTGGCTCTGACCCTGGTTTTGGCAATCGCGGCGGCTCCCGCGGCGACCCAAGCACAAAGCTGCACCGCCAAGGTCCGCCGCTCGGAGGTCGCCCTGCCGATGGGCGCCTTCGCCATGGTCGAAGTCCCCGGAACATGCCAGTTGCTCGCCACTCTCGGCACGGACGACGATAAGCAGGGCGGGCTTGCTCTCATCGACCTTCGCGATTCGAAACCGGTGCTCGTCCGCACCGTTCCCCTGGCCACCGCCGCTTATGGGCTGGTGCTGTCGCACGACCGCCGCCTGGCTGTCGCAGCGGGCGGCGATCGAATCTATGTTTTCGATGTTCGCGCACTGGTTGCGGGCAAGACCTCCGGCCTCGCGGCAACGCTCAAATATGCCGATCACCCAGGCACGGTCTCGCTGGCATTCACGGCCGACGAGAAGCTCCTGTTCGCGAGCGACGAGCAAGCGGGGAAAATCACTGCGCTCGATTTCTTCGCAATGCGCAAGTCCGGCTTCAGCAAACCGAAAGTCGTCGCTTCGATCGCCGTCGATTATGCGCCGACGGTGCTTGCGGCCTCGCGGGACGGCCGGTTCCTCTACGTGCCGGTGCAGGGCCTGTTGCGCCGCCACAATCCGCCGATCGCTTGCCGGTCGGAGGGCGGGAAGCACCCGACGCCAATCAATCCGGTGGGCGGGATTCTCACTGTCGACGTCGCGAAGGTCAGCAGCGATCCGGACCATGCAGTCGTCAGCCGCGCTTATGCGGGCTGCTCGCCTGTCCGGCTGGCGCTTTCGAGAGACGGCCGCACGATGTGGGTGACGAACAGGCTCGGCGACACTGTCAGAGCTTTCGACGTCGCCAAGCTGGCTGCCGATCCGCAACATTCGCAAATTGCCATCGTCAACGTCGGCCATCAGCCGATCGGCGTTGCGCTCCTGGACGGCGACAGGATCGTCGCCGTCGCTAACGCCTGCCGCTGGGACTGCCCTGAGGGACCGAAAACTGTCAGCGCGTTCATCGCGGCCGATGCACTGCGCGGTGCGGGCAGTCCCAGATCGACCGAGGTCGGAGCGTTTCCGCGTGACCTGGGCGCGTCCGCCAACGGCGAAGCCCTATACGTGTCAAACTTCGGATCAAAGTCGATCAGCATCATTCCCGCATCCCAGCTTTTGAAGGAGGCCGGGCAATGAAGTTCGTCAGTCCGCTCATGGTTGCGCTGCTGCTGTCGTCGGGTACCGCCGAGGCACAGAGCTCGACCAGCCAACCCACGAGTTCGCCGGATCTCACAGGCCTGTGGGTAGCTGAAGTCCGCAACGGGCCAGATATCCGCGGCACTTTGATCCTAATTCCTCGCGGTGGCGGTCTGACGGCCGACATCGCCGGCTTCACCGTTGCAGTGAAGCAGCAGGGCAAGGCGCTTTCCTTCGATCTGCCGGACGGCAAGGGCAGCTTCCGCGGCATCCGGAGCGGCCGAACGATCGACGGCCAGTGGATTCAGGCAACGACGATGAGCAGCGCGACGCGCTATGCGGCGCCCGTCGCACTTCGGCTCGACGAACGCGGGAATTGGCGCGGCCAGGTCGTCCCCGATGACGACCACATGACCTATTACCTGCCGGTCAGCCGCGGCGCCGATGGGCGCTATTCGACCTACTTGCGTAATCCGGAGCGCAACCAGGGCGTCTTCATCGGGGTCAGCTCTGCGGAGTTGGACGGCGACGTGGTGCGCCTCATCGGCACCCGCCGCGGCCAGAAGAAGGAGGAGGTCATAGCGACCGGCCGCCGCGACCCCGAAACCGGAATCCTGTCGATCCCGATCCAGGGAACGACGTTCGATTTTGCTCCGGACACGACGGTCAGCAGCCCCTTTTATCCGCGCGGCAAGACCCCCGAGCGATATCATTACTCGCCGCCCGTCCAGCTGGACGACGGCTGGCCGGTTTCGACACTCGAGAAGGAGGGGATCGATCGCGCGGCCATCGAAAGGTTCGTGCAGAAACTGATCGACATGCCGCAGGACGGTGTGAGCACGTCACAGGTCCACAGCCTGCTGATCGCACGTCACGGCAAGCTCGTGCTCGAGGAATATTTCCACGGCTACGACCGCGACACGCCCCACGACCTGCGGTCCGCATCGAAGAGCTGGACCAACGCCCTCATCGGCGCGGCCATGCAGTCAGGCGTCCCGATCCGGCTCGATACACCCGTCTATCAGACAATGCTGGGCTCGGTCCCCGCGGACCTCGATCCGCGCAAGAAGAGCATGACGCTCGAACACCTCATCTCGATGACGGCGGGGTTCGATTGCGACGACAGCGGCGATCGACCGGGCGACGAGGACGTGATGCAGCAGCAGAGCGAGGAGCCGAACTGGTACCGTTACGCCCTGAACGTCCCGATGGCTTGGAACAGCGGCGACAAGATCGTCTATTGCAGCATGAAGCCCAACCTTGCCGGCGGAATGCTCGAGAAGATCGCTCGCGAGCCCCAGCCCGAAATGTTCTACCGGCTGCTCGCCAAGCCGATGCACATGAGCAACTACCATCTGTTCCTGCAGCCGACCGGCGAAGCCTATGGCGGCGGCGGCCACCGGTTCACGTCGCGCGATTTCAGCAAGCTGACCCAGCTCTACATGAACAACGGCAAATGGGAGGGGCGCCAGATCGTCAGCCCGGAATGGGTGCGCAAATCGACGGCGCCCCTGAGGGTGCTATCGCCGACCAGCGGCCAAACCTACGGCTATCTTTGGAACTCGGTCACCTACGACCTCAACGGTCGCAAGCTGTTCGCCTACTTCCCAGGCGGCAACGGTGGCCAGGTCGCGATGGGGATTCCCGACCTGGACCTCGTCATCACCTTCACCGGCGGCAATTACGCCGACGCAGTGCTCTTCCGGTCGCAGCGGGAATTCGTGCCCAAGGACATACTCCCCGCGGTTCATTGACGGGCGTCAGGGCAGATGTCCGCCGGTCCGGAACAGCGCCAGGCCGACGAAGACTGCAGCGATGCTGATGATGACGGACGTAAGGACGTAGGCGGCGGCCTGGCCGTAGGCGTGGCGTTCGATCAGCACGGCCGTATCGAGGCTGAAGGCGGAGAAGGTGGTGAAGCCGCCGAGAACCCCGGTCGTGAGGAACAGCCGCATGTGCTGGCTGACGCCGGTGCGGTAGGCAAAATAGCCCGCCAGCAACCCCATCGCGAAGGATCCGGCCAAGTTGACGAACAGGGTCCCGAGCGGAAAGCCGTAGCCGAACAGTCGCGCCGCGCCGACGTTCGCGCCGTGGCGCAGGGCTCCGCCGATTCCGGCGCCCAGGAAGACGATCAAATACAGCATCGACTGGGAAAAATGGTGGGCGTGGCAAGGATTGAACTTGCGACCCCTGCGATGTCAACACAGTGCTCTACCACTGAGCTACACGCCCACTCGGGGGCCATTTAGGGGTGGCTTGCGGGGGGCGCAAGCGCTGCGGCGACTAAAGGTGACGGCGGCGCTCTCCAGACGCGGCCGAGCACGGCCTTAGAGGCGGCCGTGCTGGTCCTCGGTCTGGAAGATGCGGTCGACTTCGGCCACCAAGTCCTTCAAATGGAAGGGCTTTGACAGCATCTTCGCTTCCGGCGCGGCGCGACCGCTCTGGAGCGCAACCGCGGCGAAGCCGGTGATGAACATGACGCGGATGTCCGGGTCGATGGCCGACGCCTTCTGCGCGAGCTCAATTCCGTCCATTTCCGGCATCACGATGTCGGTCAGCAGAAGATCGTAGCGATCGCTCTCGAGAAGCGGCATCGCCTCGGTGCCACAACCCACGGAATCGACATCATATCCGACGCGCTGAAGGGCGCGCTGCAGATATTCGCGCATCGACGTATCGTCTTCGGCGAGCAGGATTCGCGGCATGGACTCCATCATGCGCTGTTAATTCGGCTTTTGCCAGAAGCGAATGAGCGTCCCGAGCGTTGCAGCCGCTCTACGTCGGTCCTAAACTGGGACACTTGTCAGTGCCGTCTCTCTCTCCCCCGATCGTCCATCCGCTGCGCGGCCAGCTGCCCGTCCTGCTGTCCATCCCGCACTCCGGCCGAGACTATCCGGAATGGCT
Source organism: Sphingomonas anseongensis (assembly GCF_023516495.1). Lineage (NCBI taxonomy): Bacteria > Pseudomonadati > Pseudomonadota > Alphaproteobacteria > Sphingomonadales > Sphingomonadaceae > Sphingomonas > Sphingomonas anseongensis. The sequence continues at coordinate 39,038 of NZ_JAMGBC010000001.1, read as the reverse complement.
GGTTGACTTGTCCCGCCACGGCCGCCAGTCGCTCCAGTCTCTCGAAGATCCATTCGTCGATCGCCTTGCCTGGCGAGCAATCGGAAGCGGCGTCGGGGCGGTGATTGCGCAGGCGGCAAGGGCGGGCGTCGACTGCAACCGCGCCGAAGACGAGATCGACCCGGCTCTGGTTCACATCCAACGGCATTCACGCCCAACCGCAAGGGCCCGCGGCGGGCTTGGCATCGTCCCCTCGCGAACCGCGACACACGGCCAGCTTTGGCGTCAGCCGATCCAGCGCGACGAACTGGAGCGGCGGCTGGACGAGGCATACCGACCCTATCACCGCGCCGTGGAGGATCAGTTGTCGCTGCTTCTGGACCGCTTCGGTTGCGCCCTCCTCCTCGACTGCCACTCTATGCCTCCGTCGAAGAATTGCGCGGACGTGGTGTTGGGCGACCGGTTCGGGCGCAGCGCTGCGCCGTGGCTGACGGCGCAGGCCGTGGCGGTCGCGACCCACTGCGGCTTTGCAGCGGCGGTCAACGACCCGTTCGCCGGCGGCCACGTCGTCGAGCGGCACGGCCGGCCGCAGAACGGGGTTCATGCGCTCCAGATCGAGATCGACCGGCGCTGCTACCTCACTTCGTCCGGCGAAGCCGGTGCCAGGTTCGACGAGGTGGCCGGGCTAATCGAAACGCTTGCCCAGCGGCTCGGGTCGGAGATGCTCGAGCGAAGGCTGCCCGCGGCGGCCGAATGAAAAACGCCGCCCCGGTTGAAGCCGAGGCGGCGCAGTTCAGGGAGGAACGCGCCCAAACAAGCGGGCGCGCAAGCCGGGCAGCCCGTGAAGGGGAAACGCGGGCGCCTGGCTGAACCCAGATGGTGAGGCGCGCTAGCAGGTCAATTCGACCCGCCGCAAACAGATCACGCTTCGGCGGGCTCGCGCTGGGGGACTGCCATCGGGCCTTTCCCCTGGGCAACCTGGCGCGCGAAGATCTCGCGGACCTGCGACAGCGAGAAGAGGTGCGCATAGATGAGAGCGAGAAGCCCGCTCTGGTTGTACTTGCGAAGCTCGTCGCCGCGCAGGTTCCTCAGCTTCTCCTCGTCGACCATGCGGAAGCCCCGATAGATGAACGGCTGGGCCGCGCCTTCGGGCTGGATGGCAACTTCGCCGTCCATCAGCAGGTCGCTCTTCACCAAATCCTCGATGAAGGCGCCGGTGCGCTGGCCGGCAGCCTCGAACTGCTCGCAAAACTCGAGGATCGCCTTGGTCGCCTTGCTCGGCTGGCCGTCTTCCTCGAACAAGGGCTCGCCGTCCTCGAACTCGCCCACCGCACCGACCGTCGGGTCGAAGCAAAGCGAAAGCTCGTCGCTATCCGGCGTCAGGCGCGCCAAAAGGAACGGATAGCGGCGGATATAGGCCGGGACGTAGAGGTTCGCCTCGAGAGCGACGCCATTGTCGTCCATGAACGCGTTGACGCCCTCAGTCAGGCCCATCAGCGCCAGCGGCACCGGATTGTCGCCGACCGCGAAGATAATCGGATAATGGCGGGCGAGCAGCGTGAACTCGTCCACCGTCGCAGGGATCGCGTGGGTCGTGCCGATCACTGGCGACTTTTCGATCGAGCGAATCTTCATCTTGCGGTGAACGTTCGAGTTCAGCGGCTCGAGCGCGTGGTAGAGGAGGGGCAACTGCTGGTTCGGCGCTTCGGTCGCCATTGCAAATGTCCTTGAGGCTAAAGTTCGTCGGTGCCGCGGCGAAGTCGTACTCACTGCCGCGAGCGGTGATGGGATTCGACATCCGGCCGGAAATCCGCCGCCGCCTTATGCAAGGGGCGGAATTTTCGCAACTGTTCTTCGGGGCGGAGGGCCTGGGCGCACAGTTCATTAAGGGTTCAACGCTTTGCTGCGAGGCGGGTATTCCTCCATGGGGCTTAGCGAAGTGACGGTCACCGCCATACTGACATTGCTGCCGATGCTGCTCGGCCTCGCCATGGCGGGCGACCTGCAGGTGCGCAGCATCGTCGTCGAGGACCAGATCATCATGCGGGTGCCGGTTCGGCCGCCGCCGCCACAGGTCCGCTGGGTCGAGCACAAGGGGCCCAAATGCATCCACGCCGACAAGATCAAGGGCGCCTTTCTGTCGGGCAACGATCATGTCGACTTCATACTGGAAGGCCGGAAGCTGCTTCGGGCCGAGCTCGACGAGACCTGCCCTGCCCTGGATTTCTACGGCGGCTTCTATTTGAGCTCGAGCGACGAGCGGGTCTGTGCCCGGCGCGACGTCGTCCGGTCGAGGATGGGCGCGACCTGCGGGATCGAGCGGTTTCGCGAGCTGAAGGCGAAAGTCCGCCGCTAGCACCCGGCTTTCCTTGAGTTTTCGGCGCGAAGGCGTCATAGCCGGGTGAAGGCTCGGGGGCTCCCCGTGACGCCTGACTTTATCCGGATTTTTGAATGACTTTTGCCGATCTCGGCCTTTCCGACCAGTTGCTTCGAGCAGTCAAGGACAGCGGCTATACCGAGCCGACCCCCATCCAGCGCGGCGCCATACCCGCGGTGCTGATGGGCAAGGACCTGGTCGGGATCGCCCAGACCGGCACCGGCAAGACCGCCGGCTTCGTCCTTCCGATGATCGACATCCTCGACCATGGGCGGAGCCGCGCGCGTATGCCGCGGTCGCTGATCCTGGAGCCGACGCGCGAGCTCGCCGCCCAGGTGGCCGAGAATTTCGAGAAATATGGGAAGAACCACAAGCTTTCGATGGCTCTCCTCATCGGCGGCGTTCAGATGGGCGACCAGGTAAAGGCGCTGGAAAAGGGAGTCGACGTCCTGATCGCGACGCCGGGCCGGCTGATGGACCTGTTCGGCCGCGGCAAGATCATGCTCAACGACTGCAACCTGCTGGTCATCGACGAGGCCGACCGGATGCTGGACATGGGCTTCATTCCGGACATCGAGGAAATCTGCACCAAGCTTCCCAAGCAGCGGCAGACCCTGCTGTTTTCGGCCACCATGCCGCCGCCGATCCAGAAGCTGGCGGCAAAGTTCCTGACTGACCCGAAGCAGGTCGAGGTCGCGCGCCCGGCCACCGCGAACGTCAACATCGACCAGCGGTTGGTCCAGGTGAAAGCGGCCGACAAGCGCGAGGTGCTCCGCAAGCTGCTCCGCGAGGAAGGCGTGAAGAACGCCATCATCTTCTGCAACCGCAAGACGACAGTGCGCGAGCTGACGACCAGCCTCAAGCGGGCGCATTTCCACGCCGGGCAGATCCAGGGCGACATGGACCAATCGGACCGGATCGCCGAGCTTGACCGCTTCAAGAGCGAGGAGATCAACATCCTGGTCGCCTCCGACGTCGCGGCCCGAGGGCTAGACATCAAGGGCGTCAGCCACATCTTCAATTTCGACGTTCCGTGGCAGCCGGACGATTATATTCATCGCATCGGCAGGACCGGGCGAGCCGGCGCCAAGGGAATCGCGATCACGCTTGCAACGCGGGAGGATTCGGACTCGATCGCGGCCATCGAGAAGTTGATCGGCACCAAGATCGCGAAGCTCGGGGCCCCGGGCGGCGAAGCTCCGTCCCAGCCTGAGAACAAAGCTCAAGCGCCCGAAGCCAAGCCGGAGAAGCAAGAGGCGGAGCCGAAGGCCAGGCGCGAGCGCCGCAGGGAACGGCCCAAGGCCGAGCCGGCCGAAAGGCGGTGCGAAGAGCCAAAGGCTGCAGCGCCGGCGGCCGAAAAGGCCGAGGAGCCGCGGCCGAAGCAGAAGGTTGAGGCCGACCCCGAGTGGAACGGGCCGATGCCGAGCTTCCTGAACGTCCGCGCCAGTTAGGCGGAGCCGTATTTCGGGAGAAAGATCTCCGCGAAGTTGCCCAGCCGCTGATCCGCGATCGCATCGCGCATCGCCTGCATCAGCCGCTGGTAGAACCAGAGATTATGTTCGGTCATCAGCATCGCGCCCAGGATTTCGCCTGAGCGGACGAGGTGGTGGACGTAGGCGCGCTCGAAGCGGCTGCAGGTGGGGCATGGGCAGCCAGGCTCGATCGGACTCCGGTCCTCGGCGAAGCGGGCGTTGCGGATGTTGATCGGCCCGTCGGCAGTGAACGCCTGGCCGGTGCGGCCGGAGCGCGTCGGAAGCACGCAATCGAACATGTCGACGCCGCGGAGCACCGCTTCGACCAAGTCGTCAGGCTTGCCGACCCCCATCAGGTAACGCGGCCGGTCGGCTGGAAGCATCGGCGCCGCGAAGTCCAGCACCCTGCACATGGCCTCCTGCCCTTCGCCGACGGCGAGCCCGCCGATCGCATAGCCGTCGAAGCCGATTGCCGTCAGGGCCTCGGCGGACTTGCCGCGAAGCTCCTCGTCGAGGCCGCCCTGCTGGATTCCGAACAGCGCGCCATCGCCGGTGAACGCGGCTTTGGAGCGCTCGGCCCAGCGCATCGAGCGCTCCATCGCCGCCGTTTGATCCTCGCAGCCGGCGGTTGCGGGAAGCAGCTGGTCGAACGCCATCGCGATGTCGGAGCCGAGCAGGTTCTGGATCTCCATCGAGCGTTCGGGCGAGAGCATGTGGCGCGAGCCGTCGAGGTGACTGGCAAACGCCACGCCCTCTTCCGTCACCTTCGTGAGGTCGGAAAGGCTCATCACCTGGTAGCCGCCGCTGTCGGTCAGGATCGGACGGTCCCAGCCCATGAACCGGTGAAGCCCGCCAAGCCTTGCGATCCGCTCGGCGCCGGGGCGAAGCATCAAATGATAAGTGTTGCCTAGGATGATGTCGGCTCCGGAAGCGCGAACCTCGTCCGGCTTCATCGCCTTGACGGTCGCGGCGGTGCCGACGGGCATGAAGGCCGGAGTCCGGATCTCCCCGCGCGCCATCGCGATCGTTCCGGTGCGGGCGGCGCCGTCCGTGGCGTGTATCGAAAAGGAAAAGGCGCTCACGCGCGCCGCTTTGGCAGCAGCAGGCTGGAATCGCCATAAGAGTAGAAGCGATACCCCTGCGCAATCGCGTGGGCATAAGCGGCCTTAATGACGTCGAGGCGCATCAGCGCGCTGACCAGCATGAAGAGGGTGGAGCGTGGAAGGTGGAAGTTGGTCATCAAGCCATCCACCGCCTTGAATCGGTATCCGGGCGTGATGAAGATCGCCGTGTCGCCTTCAAAGGGCTGGATCGTCCCGTCTTCGTCCGCGGCGCTCTCCACCAGTCGAAGCGAAGTGGTGCCGACCGCGATCAGCCGGCCGCCCGCGGCCCGGGCGCAATTCAGACGGTCCGCAGTGGCCGCGTCGATCCTGCCCCATTCGGAGTGCATCACATGGGACGAGGTGTCGTCGGCCTTCACCGGAAGGAAGGTCCCGGCGCCGACATGAAGCGTCAGCGTTTCGCGGACCACGCCGCGCGCATCGAGCGCGTCGAGCAACCGCTTGGTGAAATGAAGCGCCGCCGTCGGCGCCGCTACCGCGCCTTCTTCCCGGGCGAAGATCGTCTGGTAATCGTCACGATCGGCTTCGTCCGCGGGCCGCTTGGACGCGATGTAGGGCGGCAACGGCATTCTTCCGGCACGCTCGAGCAGCAGCTCGACGGGCTCGTCGCCGTGGAACTCGACCAGGATGCTACCATCGTCGGCGCGCTCGACGGCCGAGGCCGAGACATCGCCTTCAAAGTCGATGCGATCACCCGGGCGAACCCGTTTGGCGTTGCGGACGAACGCCCACCAGCTTCGCGGGCCCTCGCGCTTGTGGAGAGTCACTCCGACCCGAGCCTCACCACGCCGGCCTTCCAGCTGGGCGGGGATGACCTTGGTGTCGTTGAACAGGAGCACGTCCCCCCGCCTCAGCAGGTCCGGAAGGTCGAGGACCGAGCGGTCAGAGATGTCGCTTCCTTCGACGAGCAGCAGCCGCGCGGAATCGCGCGGGCTGGCCGGCCTCAGCGCGATTCTGTCGGTTGGAAGGTCGAAATCGAAGAGGTCGACGCGCACTTGGCCGCCTAGTTGCCGGGCGTCGACCCTTGCGCCGGAGCGGGAGCCGGAGCTTGTGCGGCGGGCGGAACAGCGGCGGCCGCGGGAGCCGAACCGTCGCCGAGGCTGGCGTGGACGATCTTGGTCGGCGCAGCTGGCGGCTCGCCCGGAGCGATCCTGTCGACGACATCCATTCCTGAAATCACGCGCCCGAACACGGTGTAGTTGTGGTCCAGCGAGCCCTTGGGCCCGAACATAATGTAGAATTGGCTGTTGGCGCTGTCCTCCGGCTCGGCACGGGCCGCGGCGACCGTTCCGCGAAGATGCGGGAGCGAGTTGAACTCGGCTTTCAGATCAGGAAGCTTGGAGCCCCCCTCCCCCGTGCCCGTCGGGTCGCCGCCCTGCGCCATGAAGCCCGGAATGACACGGTGGAAGATCGTGCCGTCATAGAAGCCCTGCCTGACGAGAGTCTGGATTCGGGCGACGTGGTTGGGCGCCGCGTCAGGCCGGAGCTCGATCACGACCGTGCCGCCGTTGGACAGCTGGAGCATCAGCTTGTTCGCGGGATTGGCGACCACTTCTGCCGGCGCGTTGATCGGAAGGACGCTCGGCGCCTCCACGGGGGCCGGCTTGGCTGCAAGCAAAGCGAACGCAAACAACGGGAGCGCGAGCAATTTCATCGGGATATTCTCTTCAGCTTCGGCCCAGCCGACGGGCGACGTCGGCGGCGACCGCGGGGGTGACGAACTTGTCGATCGCGCCGCCATAGCGCGCGATCTCCTTAACCAGCCGTGACGCGATCGGCTGGAGCGAGACCGCAGCCATCAGGAACACGGTTTCGACCGTGCTGTTGAGCTGCTGGTTCATTCCCGCCATCTGGAATTCATACTCGAAATCGCCCGCTGCCCTGAGGCCGCGGATGATGATCGAGGCGCCCTGCGCCTGGGCGAAATCCATCAGCAGCGAATCGAAATCGACGACCTCGATCTTGCCGTTGGCGATTCCGGCCGTCTCGCGCTGGACCATGTCCAGACGCTCTTCGAGCGAAAACATCGGCTCCTTCGACGGGTTGGTCGTGACCCCGATCACCAGCCGGTCGACCAGGTGGGTTGCGCGGCGGACGATGTCGAGATGCCCCAGCGTCACGGGGTCGAACGTTCCGGGATAAACCCCCACTCGCTCCATCTACCGGTCCCGCTCGATCGCGAAGCGGGCAATCGCCCGCAGCATGTCGGCTTCTTCGCCATGGTCGGAGAGATGGTCAATGGCTTGTTCGACGAGGACCCGCGCCTGCTGACGCGCCCGATCCGGACCGACGAGCGAAACGAAGGTCGCCTTGCCCTTCCCCGCGTCCTTGCCGGTCCGCTTGCCGGCAGCGGCTTCGTCGCCGGCGAAATCGATAAGATCGTCGGTGATCTGGAACGCCAGGCCAATGTTGCGCGCATAGCCGCGGTACGGCGTGCGCGCGTCGCGGGCGAGCCGGGTCACGATGCACGGCGCTTCCACCGCATATTCGATCAAGGCGCCGGTCTTCAGCTGCTGGAGCCGGGTGACCGCGTCCAGGTCGAGCGGCTGCCCCTCGGCGGCAAGGTCCATCATCTGCCCGCCCGCCATTCCGTTCGGGCCGGAAGCGCGAGACAGTTCGAGCACCAGCTCGGAGCGCACATGGGGGTCGCGGTGGGTCGCCTCGTGAGCGAGTATCTCGAAGGCGAGGGCGTGGAGGCTGTCCCCGGCGAGCACCGCGGTCGCTTCGCTGAACGCCTTGTGGACGGTCGGCTTGCCTCGCCTGAGATCGTCGTCGTCCATCGACGGAAGGTCGTCATGGATCAGAGAGTAGACGTGGATCGCCTCGATTGCGGCTGCAATCCGCAGCGCCTGGTCTTCGTCGATCCCGAACAGCCGCGCCGCGGCCAAGGTCAGGAGGGGGCGAAGCCGCTTCCCGCCGCCGATCGCGGCATGGCGCATTGCCGCATAAAGCTGGTCGCGGCTGTCACCCGGAGGTTGCAGCAGGGACGTAAAGAAGTCGTCGATCCGGGCGGAAACCCGGTCCGCTTCGGCTTCTAGATCGAGCCCGGCGACATCGACGAGTTCAACCGACATCGAAGGGCTTGGCCCCCGCCGGCTTGCCGTCGCTTCCGAACGCGATCTGCTCGATTCGAGCCTGCGCAGCCTTCAGCCTCGCTTCGCAATGGCGCTTGAGCTTGTCGCCTTCCTGGTAGAGCTCGATCGACTGGTCGAGCGGCGCTTCGCCCTTCTCAAGCGTGCGGACGATCTCCTCGAGCCGCGCGAGCGCAGCCTCGAAGCTCAGCTCGCTGGAGGGCTCGGGCGTGTCCATGGCTAAGAGGATGAGCCTCTAAGTGCCGCGAATCAACGCTTGAACGGGTCGCGAATGCCCGGGACGATCTCGTCCACGGCGGTCGTTTCGCCGGCCTCCGCTGCTGCAAGCGCGGCCTCGGCGTCGCGGACATGCCGCTCGCGCTCGGCACGGAGCTCGTCGATGAGTGCGCGGCGGTCCTCCTCGAAATTCTCGTCCTTGGGAGCTGCTGCGCCAGCTGCCTTCTGCGCCTTGGCAACCGCCGCATCGAGCTCGCGCTGCGAGGTCAGGCCCAGCGTCACCGGATCCTTTGGCGTGATGTTCGCCATGTTCCAGTGAGTCCGGTCACGGATGGCGGCGATCGTGGTTCGAGTCGTCCCGATCAGCCGGCCGATCTGGCCGTCACTAAGCTCGGGATGGTTGCGGATAATCCAGGCGATTCCGTCCGGCTTGTCCTGCCGCTTCGAAAGCGGCGTGTAGCGCGGGCCCTTGGTCCGGCGGACCTGGTCGGGCGCCTTCTGGATCTGGAGAGCGTAATCGGGATCCTTCTGGCCCTTCTCGATCTCTTCGTGGGTCAGCTCGCCCGAGCGGATCGGGTCGCGGCCGGTCAGCTTGGTCGCCGCGGTATCATCGGCGATCGCCTGCACCTCGAGGATGTGAAGGCCGCAGAAGGCGGCGATTTGCTCGAACGTCAGGGACGTATTCTCGACCAGCCAGGAAGCGGTCGCATGGGGCATCAGGGGCTGGGCCACTGGGAAATCTCCGGCAATCAGAAATGAATAGGGCCGCCCCTCGCGGAGCGGCCGTGTCGGAACGATCTACTCCTGCAACGGCTGATCGGCAAGATCAGGACGAAAGGTCGAGCACAATCTTTCCGATATGATCACCCGCTTCCATGCGAGCGTGCGCCTTGCCCGTCTCGGCCAGCGGGAAAGTCGAATCGATGACCGGCTTCAGCCGACCGCCTTCGACATAGGGCCAGACGGTGCGCGCGATCTCGTCGGCGACCATCGTCTTGAACTCCACCGAGCGCGGGCGGAGCGTCGATCCGGTCAGGATCAAGCGTCGGCGCATCACTTCCGGAATTGCGATTTCCGCCCTCGCTCCGCGCTGAAATGCGATCGAAACGTGCCGGCCATCGTCGGCAAGGCAGGCGATGTTGCGCGGAAGATAGTCGCCGCCGACCATGTCCAGCACGACCTGGACTCCCTTGCCGGTGAGTTCGCGCACCGCTTCGACGAAATCCTGCGTGCGGTAATTGATCGCGCTATCTGCGCCGAGCTCCTCCGCCCGGCGGCACTTGGAGTCGCTTCCGCACGTCACGATCGTCGTCAGGCCGAACAGCCTCCCCAGGGCAATGGCCATGGTCCCGATCCCGCTCGTGCCGCCGTGGACGAGGACCGTGTCGCCGTCCGCGGCGAACCCCCGCTCGAACAGGTTCGACCAGACCGTGAATAGGGTTTCCGGCATCGCCGCAGCTTCGACCAGCGACAGGCCTTCCGGAACCGGAAGGCAGGTGCCGGCCGGAGCGATGCAATATTCGGCATAGCCGCCGCCCGCTACCAGCGCGCAGACCTTCTGCCCGAGGAGCTGCTCGGCCCCCTCGCCCGCAGCGACGACTTCGCCGGAAATCTCGAGGCCGAGAATGTCCGGAGCACCGGGGGGCGGCGGATAGAGGCCGCGGCGCTGGAGGACGTCCGGCCGGTTCACTCCGGCCGCAGCGGCCCGGATCAGCACCTCGCCTTTGCCGGGCGCGGGCACCGGCCGCTCGACCAGAGCGAGCTCCTCGGCTCCATCCGGCTGCGGCGCGACGACGGCTTTCATCATGGCTGGAATGCTGCTGGTCACGGCGCAGCGGCTTATTGACTTGGCATTGTCACGGGTCAACTTGGGCCCATGGACCTCGACGAGCTATTTCCGAGCAAGCCAGGCGACCCGCTGACCGAGCTGAAAAAGCAGGACCTCGACCCGCTTTCGATCGAGGAACTTCAGGAGCGAATCGAAGCACTGAAGGAAGAGATCGCTCGGGTCGAAGCCCATATCGAGCGGGTCAACACCCACCGCTCCGCCGCCGAAGAGCTTTTCAAAAAGTCCTAGCGTTCACCCGCCGCACAGCCGGATTGACCCATAAACTGGGGATAAGCGGGCACGCGCCCCTTGATTGGGCGTTCCTCGCATATGACATTGTTGTCTCGAGAGCCCGGGGCTCACCCCGGTGCGGTGGGAGTATCAATCTAAATGCCTAGTTTCGCTCGCGAACTCGAAGAGACCCTGCACAATGCGCTCGGCGAAGCCAGCCGCCGCAGGCACGAGTATGCGACCCTTGAGCACCTTCTGGTCGCGCTGATCGACGACGAGCATGCGTCGAAGGTGATGACCGCCTGCGGAGTGAACCGCGACGAGCTTCGGGCGTCGGTGAAGCACTATCTCGACAACGAGCTCGGTGCGCTGATCGCCGACACCAGCACCGACCCGACCCCGACGAGCGGGTTCCAGCGGGTGGTCCAGCGGGCGATCCTCCACGTCCAGTCCTCCGGCCGCGACGAAGTGACTGGAGCCAACGTCCTCGTCGCCCTCTTCTCCGAGCGCGAGAGCTACGCGGTCTATTTCCTGCAGCAGCAGGACATGAGCCGGCTCGATGCCGTCACCTACATCAGCCACGGGGTCGGCAAGGGGGAAGCGGCGGCCGAGCAGCGCTCACCCGAAAACAACGAGGAAAAGAGCGACAAGGAGGGCAAGAAGGAAAGCGCCCTCAAGCAGTTCACCGTCGACCTCAACGAAAAGGCCCGCAATGGGAAGGTCGACCCGCTGATCGGGCGCATGCCGGAGGTCGATCGGACGGTTCAGATCCTCTGCCGCCGTTCGAAGAACAATCCGCTCTACGTCGGCGATCCCGGCGTGGGCAAAACCGCGATCGCGGAAGGCCTCGCCCGCAAGATCATCGAGGGCGACGTTCCGGACGTCCTCAAGAAAGCGACGATCTATGCGCTCGACATGGGCGCGCTGCTGGCGGGCACCCGCTACCGCGGCGATTTCGAGGAGCGGCTGAAGTCCGTCGTTTCCGAGCTCGAGAAGCTTCCCGACGCAATCCTCTTCATCGACGAGATCCACACGGTGATCGGCGCCGGAGCAACCTCCGGCGGAGCGATGGACGCATCGAACCTCCTCAAGCCCGCGCTTTCGTCGGGCGCGATCCGCTGCATCGGATCGACGACCTACAAGGAGTTTCGCAACCATTTCGAGAAGGACCGAGCGCTACTTCGCCGGTTCCAGAAGATCGACGTGAACGAGCCGACGGTCGAGGACACGATCAAGATTCTCGCGGGTCTTCGCTCGTCGTTCGAAGGCCACCACAACGTTCGCTACACGCCCGACGCGATCAAGAGCGCGGTCGAGCTGAGCGCCCGCTACATCCATGACCGCAAGCTTCCGGACAAGGCGATCGACGTGATCGACGAGGTCGGAGCGATGCAGATGCTGGTTCCGCCGAGCCGCCGGAAGAAGGTAATCACGCCCAAGGAGATCGAGGCGGTGGTCGCGACGATGGCGCGAATCCCGCCCAAGTCCGTCTCGACCGACGACAAGAGGGTGCTCGAGAACCTGGACGCCGACCTGAAGCGCGTCGTGTTCGGCCAGGACATGGCGATCGAGAAGCTGGCAAGCGCGATCAAACTTTCCCGCGCCGGGCTTCGCGATCCCGACAAGCCGATCGGCAACTACCTGTTCAGCGGGCCGACCGGCGTCGGCAAGACCGAGGTCGCCCGCCAACTGGCGTCGATCATGGGAATCCCGCTCCAGCGCTTCGACATGTCCGAATATATGGAACGCCACGCCGTCAGCCGGCTGATCGGCGCTCCTCCGGGCTATGTCGGCTACGACCAGGGTGGGCTTCTGACGGACGCCGTCGACCAGCATCCGCACAGCGTGCTTCTGCTCGACGAGATCGAGAAGGCGCACCCGGACCTGTTCAATATCCTGTTGCAGGTGATGGACCACGGCAAGCTAACCGACCACCATGGCAAGACCGTCGATTTCAGGAACACGATCCTGATCATGACGACCAATGCCGGAGCGGCCGACATGGCGCGCGAGTCGATCGGCTTCGGCGCGGCCACCCGCGAGGATGCGCAGGAGGATGCGGTCAAGAAGATGTTCACTCCGGAGTTCCGCAACCGGCTCGATGCGATCGTTCCGTTCGCCTACCTGCCGCCGGCTGTCGTCTCGCGAGTGGTGGACAAGTTCATCCTCCAGCTTGAACTTCAGCTGGCCGACCGCAACGTCCACATCGACCTCGACGACGAGGCCCGCAAATGGCTGGTCGCTCGCGGATACGACAAGCTGTACGGCGCTCGCCCGATGGGCCGCCTGGTGCAGGAGAAGATCAAGCAGCCGCTTGCCGAGGAGCTTTTGTTCGGCAAGCTGGTGAACGGCGGCGAGGTCAATGTCCGGATCAAGGACAATGCGCCCGCCTTCGAGATCACTCCAGCGGCGCCGAAAGCCAAGCCGAAGTCGAAGAAGAAGGCGCCCAAGAAGGCAAGCGGAGACGCTCCGGCCGCCGAGTAAGATCGGGCGCGGGTCACTGGCCCGCGCCGACGCTCAGTCCTTGTCGTGGATAACGATCTTGCCTTGCGAGCCTTTGGCCGCGGGCGCCACCTGGATCGTGAAGTCGCTTCCGTCTTTCGACTTGCCCGTGATCGTGTCGCCGTTGAGGGCTGCTTCAACGCCCTTCTTCTTGAACTCGGCGACGTAATAGGAGCGGACCTCGTCGGGCGAGGCTGGCGCCCTGAATCCAAGGTTCACGGTCGCACCCTTGTCACCGGCAAAAACACTGAAGCCGTTCACCGAGCTTCCGGGCATCAGCTTGACCCCGTCAATGTCGACGTCGCCGCTGTGCATCATCCCGGCAGGGACCTTCAGCTTGCCGCCGACGACCGGCAAGTCGAACTCGACGTTGCCGCCATCGTCAGCCTGAATCACCACATTCTCATCTCCCTTCGCCGGGGTCTTCGAATGCATGTCACAAGCGCCGAGCAACGGCAGCAGGATGAGAAAAGCGGATCGGTTCATAGCGGCCTCCTGTGTTATCTAGATAACACAGTTTCGAGCCTGCGCGTCAAGGATTCGATCCAGGGCTTTTGGGGGATTGGAAAGCGAACCGGCAGGAGCTCCCGCCGAGCGCCATGCAACGGCGATGGTCGACGTCCTTTCCCGACAGTGCACGAAGTAGCGAGAGGTCGACCTCGCAGACGGCGCTGTTGGCCATAGCGAGATCGTGGAACACGCAATTATGCGCCTCGATCTCCGGCCCGTCCTCGCCTTCGACGACGCTCGACTGGTAGCCAAGCTCGCGCATCAGCCCGGCGATCACCGCGGGGTCCGCATTCGGCCCCGCCTTGTCGGCGAGGCTGGCGGCGAGCGATCGCCCAATCCGCTCCATCGACCTGTGGAGCTCGGCCGCCGGTACGTGGCGGGTAAGCTCGGCGAGGAACTGGCGGGCGAGTAGCGCATATTGCCGGGGGAATGTCGCCTTGCCGGCGGCGCTCAGCTGGAAGCCCTGCGACGGCCGTCCCTTCGTCGGGATCGCCATGGCGCGCTCGACCAGCCCCTCGCGCTCGAGCGCCATCACATGCTGGTGGGTCGCATTGCGGGAAATCGCGAGTGAGGCGGCCAGCGCCTGGACCGGCAACGGCTTTTCCGACTTGAGCAGAAGCTCGAGAATTCGGTCGCGGCTTCGCGCCGGCTCGGTATCGGAAGCTGGAGGCACTTCGCTCAATCTAGCCTTACTCCCCGCCATGGCAACTTTGTAATCCATAACGTTGACAAAGCAGCTGCGCCGGCGGCACAACCGCGCGGGGCTCAACAGAGGGGAACGTCATGCTGAATATTGCGATTCTCGTTTTTGCCATCGGCGCCGTGGGCGGCCTGGTGCTGGCCAATTCCGTTCTTCGCGGGAAGCTTGCACCCTGGGGCCTTTCGCTGCTTCACGCGGCGCTTGGAGCGACCGGCCTGGTGCTCACCGGCATGGTCGTTCTCGGCGGCGGCGATTACGCGACGGGCGTCGTACCGATCGCGCTTCTGATCCTGGTCGTCGCTGCTCTGGCCGGCTTTTACCTTGCTTCCGTCCATCTTCGCCAGGCGACCCCGGCAAAGGGCGCCGTTGTGGCGCATGCGAGCGTTGCGGTAATCGGCTTCCTGTTGCTGGTCTGCGGCGCATTCCACTTCATCTGATCCGCACGATGTTGGGTCATCCCGTCCATCCGGCGCTTGTCCACTTCCCGCTCGGCCTGTTGCTTTCGTCGACGATAGCGGACCTGGCCTGGGTCGCAGGGATGACCCAGGATACGCACATCGCCGCGGTGCTGATGGCGGCCGGTCTGGCCGGCGGGCTGCTGGCGATGGCGGCGGGAATGGCCGACGTCATCCGGCTCGACCAGGCGCTGGTCCCGCATGCGATGAAGCATGTCGGAGCCGTCGGCCTCGCGTGGATCGGCTACGGTGTCGCGCTTTACCTGCGGCGAGCCAATCTTTCCGCGAATTTCGATCCAGGTACGGCGAGCCTCGTCATGAGCTTCGTCAGCGCGGCGCTGCTCGGCTTCGGCGGCTGGCTCGGCGGCAGGCTGGTCTACACGTTCGGGGCGAATGTGGAGAAGCGGCCGGCCTAGCCGACGCATCGGGCTTGCCGAGCGCCGCCGAAAGGTGAATCGTCCGGCCCACGTTCCGGAGGGGGAGATTCACGTGACTTCGATTCGCTTTGTTTCGCCGCTGGCGATGCTTCTTGCCGCGACCGCGCTCGGTGCGCCGGCGCTTGCAGCGCCCGCGACGGCGCCCAACCGCTATTTCACCGGCGGCGACCTGTTCAATCTCGAGGTTGCGACCGATCCGCAGATCAGCCCCGACGGGCGAACCATCGCTTACGTTCGCGAATCCAACGACATCATGACCGACAAGGCACGGCGCACCATCTGGCTCGTCGACGCGGCGACGGGGCAGCAGCGCCCGCTGGTCGCCGGAAGCGGCTCCTATTTCTCGCCGCGATGGTCGCCGGACGGAACTCGGCTCGCCTACGTCGCCGCTGAAGGCGCAAGCCCGCAATTGTTTGTCCGCTGGATGGGGAGCGGCGAAAGCGCTCGGATCACCGGCCTTCCCGACAGCCCCGGGGCGATTGCCTGGTCGCCGGACGGACGCCGGATTGCTTATTCGATGTTCGTCCCCGACGACGGACCCAAGCTCGGCAAGGCGCCGGACAAGCCGGAAGGCGCCAAATGGGCTGACCCGCTCGAGATCATCGATGCGGTCACCTACCGGGCCGACGGCGCCGGTTACCTGAAGCCGGGCTATGAGCAGATCTTCTGGGTGCCGGCCGATGGAGGAGCTCCGACCCAGCTGACCTTCGGTGCGACCAATGCGGGCGGCCCGGTTTCGTGGACGCCCGACAGCCGGTCGATCCTGTTCAGCGCCAACCTTTCGAAGAACTGGGAGCGCGAGCCGGTCAACAGCGAAGTCTATCGCATCGGCATCGACGGCGGAGCGCCGGTCGCCCTAACGGACCGCCAAGGACCGGACGCAAGCCCGGTCGTGTCGCCTGACGGACGCCGCATCGCTTATGTCGGGTTCGACGACCGCCAGCTCGGCTACCAGAACACGCGCCTCTACGTGATGAACATCGATGGGTCGGGCGAGCAGGTGCTGACCTCTTCGCTCGACCGCTCGGTCGGCGGGCCGCAATGGTCGGCGGACAGCCGCTCCGTCTATGTCGCGGTCGAGGACCAGGGAACCAACAAGGTTGAGCGGGTCGGCCTCGACGGCTCCATCCGCACCGTCGCGACCGGCCTGACCGGAAGCGAGATCGACCGCCCCTACGCCGGTGGCGATTTCAGCGTCGCCAGGAACGGCGCCGTCGCAGTCACCGTTGGCGACGCCTTGCACCCGTCGGATATAGGAATCGCCAGCGGAAGCGGCGTTCGGAAGCTGACCAGCCTCAACTCCAGCCTGCTCGGATCCAAGGCGATGGCGGAGGTCAGGAAGATTCCGGTTACGTCGAGCTTCGACCAGCGACCCATAGACGCGTGGATGGTCACTCCGCCCGATTTCGACCCGGCGAAGAAATATCCGCTGGTCCTGGAAATCCACGGCGGGCCGTTCGCTGCCTACGGGCCGAATTTCTCGACCGATGACCAGCTCTACGCGGCCGCGGGCTATGTCGTGCTCTACACCAACCCGCGCGGCTCCACGTCCTACGGGGAGGAATTCGCCAATCAGATCGACAAGGCCTATCCCGGCCACGATTATGACGACCTGATGAGCGCGGTCGACGCGGCTATCGCGACCGGAAGCGTCGATCCGAACAATCTGTTCGTGACCGGCGGATCGGGCGGCGGAGTGCTGACCGCGTGGATCGTCGGAAAGACCGACCGCTTCCGCGCCGCGGCCACCCAGAAGCCTGTCATCAACTGGACCAGCTTCGGCCTAACCTCCGACGGCGCCATCTATTACGCGCCCTACTGGTTCGCGAAGAAGCCATGGGAAGACCCGATGGGTTATTGGGCGCGATCGCCGCTCAGCCTGGTCGGCAACGTGAAGACCCCGACGCTCGTCGTCGTCGGAAGCGAGGATTACCGCACGCCCGACAGCGAGGCCGAGCAATATTATACCGCGCTCCAGATCCGCGGCATTCCCACCGCTTTCGTCAAGGTGCCGGGCGCCAGCCATGGCGGAATCGCGTCGCGCCCAAGCCAGGCCGCCGCCAAGGCCAGTGCGATCCTCGCCTGGTTCGACCGCTTTCGCCTGAAGGGCGCGGCGACGACTGCCTCAAGCGACTCCGGGGGTTCCATCCCAGGCGCTCGCTAACTAACGTTAGGTCTGCATCTAGCTCCGGCTCCTTCCGCTGGGGCGCGCGTTGTGCGCTCATCTTTGGAGAGATCAATGACTTGTTCCAGCTTCCGCTTGCTCGCGGCGAGCGCGATCGCGCTTACCTCCGTTCCCGCAATCGCCCAGCAAATGGGCCCCTTCGACCCGGCGAGGCTGTCGGCGATCGACAAGACGATCTCTGACGATTCGTTCGAAGGCCGGGGCCCGGCGACCCGGGCCGAAACAAAGACGATCAATTACATCGCCGACGCCTTCAAGGCCGCCGGCGCCCAGCCTGGCGGCGACATGGTGAACGGCCAGCGCAGCTGGTTCCAGAACGTCCCGCTCCTCCAGTCGAGCTGGAGCGACAGCCCGAAGATGACCCTTTCGCTGCCGGGCAAGGACGTCCCGTTGACGCAGGGCGAGCAGATTGCGGCCCGGGCGCCGATGACGGGCGTGAAGGGTCTCGACCTCAATCACGTCCAGTTGGTCTTCGCCGGCTACGGAGTGAAGGCGCCCGAACGCAACTGGGACGATTTCAAGGGCCAGGACATGCACGGCAAGATCATGGTCGTGCTGGTCAACGACCCTGATTTCGAAGGCGGCGAAGGCGATTTCGGCGGCAAGGCCATGACCTATTACGGCCGCTGGACCTACAAATATGAGGAAGGCGCCCGGCAGGGCGCCGACGGCGTGCTCGTGATCCACGAAACCGAGCCGGCAAGCTATGGCTGGAACACGGTCAAGAATTCTAACACGAACACGATGTTCGACATCGTCCGCGACAAGCCCACAGCAGAGCATCCGCCCCTGGAGGGCTGGATCCAGAAGGGCTTGGCCGAGCAGATCTTCGCGGCGTCCGGCACGACTTTCGAGGCGATGAAGGCGGCGGCGAAGAAGAAGGACTTCAAGCCGGTCCCGCTGAAGGCGGCCCTGTCACTGAACGGCGCCGCCAACGTCGGCGTGATCACCTCTCACAATGTGGTTGGCTGGCTTCCGGGAAAGACACATCCGGACGAGACGGTCATCTACAGCGCGCACTGGGACCATCTGGGCATCGGCAAGCCCGACGAAACGGGCGACACGATCTACAATGGCGGCCTCGACAATGCGACGGGCACCGCGCAGCTGATCGAGCAAGCGCGGGTCTTTGCACAGGAGCCGCGCACCGACCGCTCCATCGTCTTCCTGGCAGTGACTGCCGAGGAGAAAGGGCTGCTTGGATCCGAATATTACGCTCAGAACCCGCTCTTCCCAGCAGCCAAGACCGCTGGCGTCATCAACACGGACGGCGGCGCTATCTATGGCCCGGCGAGGAATTTCACGATCTCGGGCAACGCGAAGCTCGAGCTTCTCGACATGCTGGTCGCTGAAGGGAAGAAGCAGGGCCGATACTACACGCCGGATCCGCATCCGGAGGCCGGTTATTTCTTCCGCTCGGATCACTTCTCGTTCGCCAAGGTGGGCGTGCCCGCAATCAGCTTCGGCGACGGCAACGACCTCGTGAATGGCGGCACCAAGCGGGGCGAGGCGCTGAGCAAGGAATATACCGACAAGCACTATCACCAGCCGAGCGACGAATGGTCGGCGAGCTGGGACTTCCGCGGCATGGCCGAGGACGCGAACCTTCTCCACAACCTCGGCCGCGATCTCGCAAATTCGCGCGACTGGCCGAACTGGAGCCCGGACAGCGAGTTCCGAGCGGCCCGCGACCGCACCGCCGCCGAGCGCGGCGAGACGGCCGCTCCTGCCGCTTCGGTCACTCCGCCGCCGGCGAAAGGCGATCGCGGATGAGCGAAACGCTCGAGCCCGCTCTTCCGGACGACCTGGATGAGCGGGCGGAGCGCCTGATGCACGCGTTGTGCGACCGAGGCTGGAAGATTGCGACCGCGGAAAGCTGCACCGGCGGAATGCTTGCCGCGCTTCTGACCGACATCGAGGGCGCGGGCCACGGCTTCGAACGCGGCTTCGTCACCTACACCAAGGATTCGAAAGCCGAGCTGCTCGGGATCGATCGCGGCCTTCTCGACAATAACGATGCCGTGTCGGAAGCGGTCGCCCGGGCGATGGCCGAAGGCGCACTCGAACGCTCGTGCTCCGACGTCGCGCTCGGCGTGACCGGCTTTGCCGGACCCGCTGGCGATGGGCACGAGGAGGGCCTGGTCCACATGGCGCTTGCCCGCCGCGGCCAAGCGACGCGCCAGCGCGTCGAACATTTCGGGCCCGCCGGCCGCGGCCCGGTGCGAATCAAGGCCCTGCGCTGTATGCTCGAAATGCTCCAGGAGTCGCTGGACGAGAGCTGACAGGAGGCCTGCCATGTCCGATCTGGTTTTCTACACCAATCCGCAGTCGCGCGGACGGATCGTCCGCTGGATGCTCGAGGAGGTCGGCCAGCCCTACGACACCGAAATCATCGGCTATGACCAGATGAAGAGCGAGCGCTATCTGGCGGTCAACCCGATGGGCAAGGTGCCCGCAATCAAGCACCGCAGCCATGTCGTCACCGAATGCGCGGCGATCTGCGCCTATCTCGCCGATGTCTTTCCCGGAGCGGGACTTGGCCCTCGCGACGACGAAAAGGCCGATTATTATAGGTGGCTCTTCTATGCCGCCGGCCCGGTCGAGGCCGCGGTTTCGAACCAGGCCATGGGCTGGGTCCCGACGCCCGAGCGTGAGCGCATGTTCGGCTATGGCAATTTCGACAAAGTCGTCGCCTTGCTCGATGAGCTGTTCAGCCACCGCAACTATGTCTGTGGCGATCGCTTCACGGCCGCCGACGTCTATGTCGGCTCGCAGGTCATGTTCCCGCTGCAGTTCGGAATGCTTCCGGAGAAGGACAGCTTCCTTCGATACCGCGACCGGCTGACCACTCGGGACGCTTATAAGCGCGCGACCGAAACCGACGATCGCGCACAGGCACAGATGCAGCCCGCCCAGCCGCAGCCGGCGTAGCGCCATGGACCCGCAGACCCGCCACCAGGCGATCGACCTCTATGACCGCTTCACCCATGAGGGCATGGACCGTCGTGTCTTCATTCGCCGGATGGCTGCCATTGCCGGGAGCGTCGCCGCGGCCGAAGCGCTGATCGGATCGATCGCCGCCTCCCCTGCCGCTGCTGCGATTGTCCCGGCCGACGACAAGCGGCTGACGACGCGCGTGCAGAAGCTCGCCAACGGTTACAGCGCCTACGTCGCCGAACCGCGCACGCGTTCGCTGAAGCCCACCGTGATCGTCATCCACGAGAACCGCGGCCTCAACGAGCATATCCGCGACGTCACTCGCCGAATTGCGCTTGCCGGCTACCGGGGGGTGGCTGCCGACTTCCTCTCGCCCTCCGGCGGCACGCCGTCCAACGAGGATGCAGCGCGCGACGCGATCGGCAAGCTCGACCTCGCCAAGTCCGTGTCGGACGCGGTTGCTATAATCGATGAGCTCTCGAAATCGAGCCGGGGCGGAAAGGTCGGCGCCGTCGGATTCTGCTGGGGCGGTGGGTTCGTCAACCGGCTGGCGGTCGCGGCCGGCGACAAGCTGGACGCCGGCGTTCCCTATTACGGACCTGCTCCCGACCCCGCCGAAGCGCCGAAGGTCGAAGCGGCGATGCTGATCCATGACGCCGGGCTGGACGATCGAGTCAACCGCACGTCCTTTCCCTGGGTCGAGGCGCTTCGGGCGACGGGGAAAACCGTCCGCTTCTATCTGTACGACGGCGCTAATCACGCCTTCAACAACGACACCTCGGTGGAACGCTACGACAAGGCGGCTGCAACCCTGGCGTGGGGCCGAACGGTCGCTTTCTTCAAGCGTCACCTGGCCTAGGCCATAATGAAAAAGGGCCGGCGTTTCCGCCGGCCCTTCCGTTTCGCTTAAGGCGTCCGCCTAACGGCGGTTGCCCATGAACTGCAGCAGGAACATGAACATGTTCACGAAGTCGAGATAGAGGTTCAGCGCCCCCATGATCACGACTTTGCCCATCATGTCGCTTCCGGCGACATAGGCGTACATGCTCTTGATCTTCTGCGTATCGTAGGCGGTCAGGCCCGCGAACAGCAGCACGCCGATGGCGCTGATTGCCATCATCATCGCCGCGGACTGCAGGAACAGGTTGATCAGCATCGCGACCAGCAGCCCCACCACGCCCATGATCAGGAACGTGCCCATTCCCGAAAGGTCGCGCTTGGTCGTGTAGCCGTAAAGGCTCAGCCCGGCGAAGCCGGCGGCCACCGCGAAGAAGGTCTGGGCGATGGAGGTTCCGGTGTAGGCGATGAAGATTGTCGACATCGACAGGCCCATCACGGCCGCAAATGCCCAGAAGAGCATCTGCAGAGTCCGGGTCTGCATCCGGTGGAGCCCGAAGTTCATCGCCAGGATGAAGCCGAGCGGCGAAAGAGTGATCAGCCAGCCCAGCGGGCTCATCCCGGTGCCGGCCTGGTTGAGAAGCACGCCCTGGGCATAAGGCGCGAACAATAGCGCCACGATGCCCGTCAGAAGGACGCCGGACGCCATATAATTGTAAACTGACAGCATGTAGGACCGAAGGCCCGCATCGCGCGCGGCGCGCGGAACACCGACTGTCGCCGTGTTCACACCGCCACTACTGTTCGTAGTGCTGCGCGGGTCAAACTGGTTCTGCATCATTTCTCCTATCGGACGGGCTAAGGGCCCGTGCTCCCGAAGCCAATATCGGCAATGCCAGAGGGCGTTTCAAGCAAAACCGGACAAGGCGTGCCAAACGATAACTCGCCTTGGCCGCCCCGGTTGTTTCGGATCCGGCCCGATCTGTCGCTCGGCAAGCGTTATTTCTTCTTTTTCTTCGGCGGTTCCGGAGGCGCAGAATGGTCGATCCCGTCGAAGTCGGCGAGATAGCGCTTCATACCCGCTTTCTCGCCATATTCCGCCATCCACAGCATGGTGAAGCAGTAGCTGAGCATGATGCTCATGACTGCGGCCAGTTCGACGGCGCCGATGCCGGCCGAGAGCCCGATACCGACCGCGAGCAGGATGAACAGGGCGTCGCCTGAGCTCTTGAGGGAGTTCCTGAAGCGCACCGCGCCGGCAATGCCTGCGAGCGAAAAGGCGAGGGCTAGGGAGTTCTGGACGACGATGACAATTCCGGTGACGACCATCGGAAGCACCAGGATCGTGTGCACCAGCGACTGGTCATATTCCTCGCCGCTCCGCACCGCCATGTAGACCCAGCTGACTGGCAGCGAGCAGAGGAACGCGCCGATGATCGCGACAATGAGCCAGAACAGGCTCTGGCCGAGGTTCGCCACATGCTGCGCGTGGATTGCATCTCCCTGGAGCGGGTTCTTGCTCGGCTGGCTGATGAGCTGCTCGACGCCGCCTACGGGCAGGTAATTCCTAAACTCCGGCCATATCTGCACGGCGACGAACACGATTACGGCGATCGCAACATAATATAGCGTCAGCCTCCCAAGCAGCTTCGTCCCCATGTCTTTTCCTCCCCCAAATCAACCGTAAGCGGATTCTCCGTCTGCCTCTCGCGGCGCACTTTCGATCGGATAGGCCGGAATCGGCTGGATAACTCGATAGCGCTCCTTCAGCGGCTCCCCTGGGAGCGGCGGCCATTCCATTTCCTTGACAGGCAGATCCGTGTCCGGGATCCGATCCAGGAAATCGCGAAGCAGGGTCAGGCGGCCGAGCGCCTGATCGTTGAATTCGACCAACGTCCACGGCGCGAATTCAGTGTGGGTCGCCTCCAGCATCCGCTCGCGCGCTTCCGTATAGGAATCGTAGCGGGTGCGGGCCTGCACATCGATCGACGACAACTTCCACCGCTTGAGTGGATTAAGGAGGCGGTTCTCGAACCGCTCTTCCTGGCGATCCTGGTCGCAGCACAGCCAATATTTGAAGAGCAGGATTCCGTCGTCGACCAGGTGGCGCTCGAACTCCGGGACCGCCTTCAGGAACCCTTCCGTTTCCTCCTGCGAGCAGAAGCCCATGACCGGCTCAACCCCCGCCCGGTTGTACCAGCTGCGATCAAAGAGGGTGATCTCGCCCTTGGCCGGAAGGTAGGGAATATAGCGTTGGAAATACCATTGGCCGCGTTCGCGATCGCTCGGGGACGGGAGCGCTGCAACCCGGCACTGGCGCGGATTGAGGACTCGGGCGATTGCATCGATCGAGCCGCCCTTACCGGCCGTATCGCGCCCTTCGAATACGACGACGATGCGCTGTCCGGTTTCCGCGAGCCACCGCGCCATCCGCGCGAGCTCCTTCAGCAGCGGCTTCGCCAGCTGCTCATATTCCGGGTAAGTGAGTTTCTTGAACTCGCTCATCCGAGCCTCCCCCGCCAGCGTATGTGGCATCTCGGCGCATGATGGGCAATCTCTCCCGCAATCGGATCGTGCTTAGGCGATTGCGAGGGGGCGACTTATGGCAAGCCGCCGCCGCTGCGGCGCGACCGTGAGGAGTTCGCGCCGCTTTAGGCGTTTCGGTACAAGGCTCGAATGCACCGGCTGTTCGTCGCAATCCGGCCGCCCGAGCCGATCCGCGATCTCCTCATCGACGCAATGGACGACAGTCCGGAGCTTGGTTGGGTCAGCGACGACAATCTTCACCTGACCCTTCGCTTCATCGGGGAGGTGGAACGTCCGCTAGCCAACGACGTGGCGGACTCCCTTGGACGGATCGCATTCCCCGGGTTCGAGTTGAAGATCAGCGGCATCGGACGCTTCGATCGCCGCAACGGAGGCACGTTGTGGGCCGGCGTCGAGCCTCGGAGGCCGGTCGCCGAGCTAGCCGCCAAGATCGATCGCGCGTGTGTACTGGCCGGGCTCGAGCCCGAACGGCGAGCCTTTCATCCGCACGTTACGCTCGCCCGCTACCGACGCGATGGCCGGGTCGAGGCCGACGCGTTCGAGCAGCGCCACGCAACTCTGGCTTCGACCGTTTTCGAGGTCGACAGGTTCATCCTGTTCGAAAGCCACCTGTCGCGCCACGGCGCGCACTACGAGGAGGTGGCAGCTTACCCGTTAAAGTTAAGTGATTGTTAGTAAATTGCGTTAAATCGGCCACAGTTAACGATTGGCAGATAACGTCCGATAAATTGTAGGCTCGCCAGGCCACGGATAAATACGGCCTACCCAATTCGCTCCATAGTGGATGGATCGAATTTACTCGGTGGGGGAATTAGAGATGGCAATCATGAATTGGAGGCGCTTCGGCGCCGCCGCGAGCCTCGTGCTGCTCGCGTCCTCGACAGGGGCTCAGGCGACGCCGCAACAGGGAAGCCTCGGCGCCACGTCGCAGGGAAGCGTCCTGGTCACGGCCACCGTTCCTGCGCGCGTGCAGATTACCGGACTGACGGATCTCAACTTTGGAACGCTCGACCCGACGACGGCGGCTTCCAGCTCGGAGAACGTCTGCGTTTGGAGCAACACCTCGACGAAGGGCTACAACGTTACCGCGACCGGCGACGGCGGCGGCACCGGCAACACGTTCAAGCTCGCAAGCGGGGCCAACAAGCTCGACTATACGGTCGAGTGGGCGGGAACGTCGGGGGCGGTCAGCGGTCAGGCACTGACCACGAACGTGGCCAAGACCGGCTTTACGTCGAACGCAACCGCTCCGAACTGCTCCGCTTCGACCAGCGCAACGATGTTCGTGAAGTTCAGCACTGCGCAAATGCAGGCGGCCGTCGGGTCTGCGACGGCCTACACAGGCACTCTCACTCTGGTGGTCGCGCCAGAATAACGGTGGGCTGGGTGGCTGACGGTCTCTTCGCCACCGCTAACAATCGGGAACGAAGCGGCCTCGTGCCGCTTCGCTGTCGCTTGCGTAGCGGCTTGTGCGCGCTCTTGGCCCTGTGCTCGGGGCCGGCGCTTGCGCAGAGCAACAACGTCCGCATCTCGAAGCTGAGCGACGTAACACTTCCGCTGATCACGGACCTGACTGTCGATGCCATCAGCCCCCAAAGCGTGTGCCTGTTCAGCAGCACCGCGACAAAGGGTTACCGCGTCACGGCCAGCGGCACGGGAGCGGGCGGGGCATTCACCCTTGCTTCGACGTCCTCATCGCTGGCTTACGCCGTTGAGTGGAATAACCTGCCCGGGCGCAGTTCGGGAACGCAACTCACTGCCAACCTGCCGCTTACGGGGTTGGTCAGCACCGCGACCCAGCAGGCCTGCAACAGCGGTCCGCCGACATCGGCGAGCCTGATCGTGATCCTCACCTCAGCGGCGCTCTCGACCGCAAGAGCCGACACTTATCAAGGGACTCTGACGCTCGTCATTGGCGCGGAATGAGCCGGCTTCCCGCTCGAACGTGGGCGCTTGCTACAGCACTGGCGCTGGCACTCGCTGCATCGCCCGCCTTCGCCTCCGCCGCAAATAGCACTGGGACCGGTGCGACGGACTCAAGCAACGGAAGCGAGTTCCTGTTCGCCAGCACACCGCCGGGCTTCGACGATCTGGCGCAACCGCGCGAAATCCTCGTCGACGTCTATTTCGGGGGAAAAAGGGTCGGCGACGCGATTGCGACGGCGAGGCCCGGTTTCATTCAGTTCCGCGATCCGCAGAAGGTCGCCTCGCTTATTCCGCACCTGAGCAGCCCCACCGACTTGGGCAACGCTCTTGCGGGTGACCTGCAAAGTCATGCCGACCTCGTCTGCGGACAGATGAAATCCCACGACTGCGGCTCGCTCGAGACGGGAGCGCCTGGAGTGATCTTCAACGAAGGCCGCTTCCGGGTCGATATATTCGTACCGCCCGCAATGCTCAGCGAGGTCCCGGTTTCCGAACAGAAATATCTCGATGCACCTGACAGTGTCCCGTCGCTGACCAGCGTCGTTGGGCTGAGCCTGTCCGGATCGTCCGGGGACCGCACGACCTACAACGTCCAGAATCGGACCATCCTGGCCGTCGGGCCCGGACGTCTTGTCTCGGACTTATCCTATGCGTCGCGCCAGGGGCTGGTCGTCGACGATCTCGTCGCCGAGATGGACCGCGACCAAGTGCGCTACTCCGCGGGGCTGTTCTGGGCGCCCGGCCTCGACATTACCGGTCGCAGGCGGATCGCAGGCGTCGGGTTCGGAACCCAGTTCGATACCCGCGCCGATCGCGATGCTCTAAGCGGCACGCCGCTCGTGCTGTTCCTATCGCAGCCGGCGCGCGTCGAATTCCTGATCGACGGGCGCCTCGTCGGCTCGCGCAGCTATGACGCAGGCAATGACGTCCTCGACACCAGCGGCCTTCCGGACGGATCCTATCCGCTCGTCCTGCAAATTCACAACGCGGACGGCACGGTGCGCGAGGAGCGTCGCTTCTTCGTCAAGGCGCCGCAGATCGCGCCGATCGCCCAACCGCTCTATTTCGGCTACGTAGGAATGCTCGCGAACACGCGGCTCGATCGGCCGATCAGCCTCTCCGACACGCTCTATTACCAGGTCGGAACCGCTCGTCGGCTCAGCCAGGCGATCGCCGTCGACCTGTCGCTGATCGGAACTCAGCACAAGCAGATGGTGGAAGCCGGCGCCTGGCTGCTCAACGACATCGGACAGTTCCGCGCGGCAGGCCTGGCCTCCGCCGATGGAGACAAAGCCGTCCTTCTGCAGGGTAACTCCAGCGGCCGGGGCCGCTTCAATTTCTCGTTCGACCTCCGCCGCGTGTGGAGCGAGGATGGCCGCCCGTTGATTCCGACGGCGACTTTCATTGACAGCTTCGCCGGAGGCCAGCCGACGGGCGCCCAAGTGGGCGGGTCCTACACCCAGGCGAGCGGAAGCGTCGGCTATGTGATCGGACGAGCATACCTGTCGGTCACGGGTTCGCTTCGCAAGGATGCCGATCATCGTTCCGACTACAGCTTCGGACCAAGCGTGACTTGGCCGCTGCTTACTCGGAACGGCTTCCAGCTCACCTTTCAGGCCGACGGACAAAGGACACGAACAACGACGGCCGGATTTGCCGGGCTTCGACTGGTGTACACTGGAAAACATGTATCCGTCCTCGGCGACGCTGGCCTCGGATCCGTCCACAGCCGGGACCATGGCGTCCCATCGAGCACGCGCATGTTGGGGGGGCTCTCCGCCAATTATATTTACTCGGACAGCAACCGAACCGATATTTCTGCGGGCGCCGGCATCCAACGGGCGCCGGACTCCACCGTCGCACACGCCGGCGCGACTGCTTTCACCCGTTATGGAAACGTTCGCGCCGACATTCTCGACAGCATCGAGGGCAGCGGCGGCGTTCAATATGGCGTCGCACTTCAGACGGCCATCGCGGTCGGCGGTGGAACGGTCGGCCTGGGCTCTCGCGACCTCGAAGACGGCGCCGTCATTATCGCGGTCGATGGTCAGGCCGGCGATGCCCTCTTCGACGTATTCGTCAACAGCATGCCGTACGGGCATGTCCGATCAGGCGGACAGCTTCCGATCCATTTACAGTCCTACCGATCCTATCAGGTCCGGGTGCGGCCCCCGAGCGGAGCACCTGTGAGCTTCGATAACGGCGATCAGCAAGTCACTCTCTATCCGGGCACGGCGCGGGTCCTCCGCTGGACAGCCCGTTCCTACTTCACCGCTTTCGGACAGGCGGTCGGTAAAGACGGACGGCCGATCGCCAACGCAATGGTTCAAGCTCCGCATTCGATCGGGGAGACGGACGACAACGGCTATTTTCAGATCGACACCGCAAATGGAGACCGGCTCAAGGTGACCCATGGCGGAGATCATTGCGAGATTCAGGTAACTGCGGCGAAGCCCGCCAACGATTTTGCGCCACTCGGGAAAGTGATTTGCCAATGACCTTCGGACGATATTTGCGCCGCTGGACCGCGCTGCTTGTGGCGACCTGTGCAATGCCGCTTGCGCCCGCGCACGCCGACCTCGTGCTCAGTCAGCTCATCATAGAGCTCGAGCCGGGCAAAGCATTGCGCCAGGACGTCGAAGTCTGGAACAACTCTCCGGACCGGACCTATGTCGCTGTCGAGCCGAAAGAGGTCGTCAATGCCGGCACGGCTGCGGAGACTCGTCGCCAGGACCCGGATCCTGCCAAGCTCGGCCTCCTCGTCTCGCCTGCACGGATGATCCTGGAGCCGGGCGAACGGAAGCTGATCCGGATCGCCGAACTCTCCGTGCCCCCCGAGCGCGAGCGCGACTATCGCGTGACGGTCAAGCCGGTCGTGGGTACGATTTCGTCGACCAAGTCCGGGCTCAAGATCCTTGTCGGATACGACGTCCTCGTGCTCGTCCGGCCGTCTCAGCCGCACGCCAAGGTCGTCTTTACCCGATCTGCGGACAAAGCGACTTTTCGCAACGACGGGAACGTCAGCGTCGAGATGATCGACGGCCGCCAATGCGACTCCACAGGGCGGGACTGTTCGGAGCTTCCCGGCAAGCGTCTCTATCCCGGTGCCGAATGGGCCGCTGACCTGAAGCCCGGCCACCATGCGGAATATACGATCCGCTCGCCCGACCAGAACGTGCGCAAGGTCTTCTAGCCCGCTGCCACTGGCGCCCCCTTGATCGGCTTGGCCGCAGGTCGCTGAAAAACGGCTCGCAATTCGGAGGAACAATTACCATTTGGGCTGCGTAGCGTTGACCGCCTCACGGCGCACGCGTAAACCAAGAACATAGGCGGAACAAACTCACCCATGCTGGCCCATATTTCGAAGCATAGGTCTACCGTATGCTGACCCACATAAGCGTCCGCGGCGCGCGCGAGCACAACCTCAAAGGGGTCGACGTCGAGATTCCGCGCGAGAGCCTGACGGTCATCACCGGCCTGTCGGGTTCGGGCAAGTCCAGCCTCGCCTTCGACACGATCTATGCGGAAGGCCAACGGCGCTACGTCGAGAGCCTCTCCGCCTACGCGCGCCAGTTCCTGGAGATGATGCAGAAGCCCGACGTCGAGCATATCGACGGCCTGTCGCCCGCCATCTCGATCGAGCAGAAGACGACGTCGAAGAACCCGCGCTCGACCGTAGCCACCGTCACCGAGATCTACGATTACATGCGGCTGCTGTGGGCTCGCGTCGGCGTTCCTTATTCGCCCGCGACCGGCCTTCCGATCGAGGCGCAGCAGGTCAGCCAGATGGTCGACCGAGCGATGGCGCTGCCCGAAGGCTCGCGCCACTATTTGCTCAGCCCGGTCGTACGAGGCCGCAAGGGCGAGTACCGCAAGGAGCTGGCCGAGTGGCAGAAGGCGGGCTTCACCCGCGTCCGAATCGACGGCCAGTTCCACGACATCGAGGACGCGCCCGCGCTCGACAAGAAGTACAAGCACGACATCGAGCTGGTGGTCGACCGCGTCGTCATTCGCGAGGGTATCGAGTCACGCCTCGCCGACAGCTTCGAAACCGCGCTGAAGCTTGCCGACGGCCTCGCCTATCTCGACCCCGCCGATCCGCCGGCGGAGCCCGACGCCTCGCAATCGGGAATGAAGCTCGATTTCGGCGCACCCGGCCGCATCGTCTTTTCGCAGAAGTTCGCCTGCCCGGTCTCCGGCTTCACGATCGCCGAGATCGAACCGCGGCTGTTCTCGTTCAACGCCCCGCAGGGTGCCTGCCCCGCCTGCGACGGCCTCGGCGAGAAGCTCGTGTTCGACGAGGACCTGGTCGTCCCCAACCATAACCTCTCGATCGCCAAGGGCGCGGTCGTGCCGTGGGCCAAGTCGCAGCCGCCCTCCCCTTATTACATGCAGGTGCTGAGCTCGCTGGCTCGCGCCTACGACTTCACGCTCGACGTTCCGTGGCGCGACCTGCCCGAGCAGGCGCAGCGCGTGGTGCTCTACGGTACCGAAGGCCGCCCGGTCGTCCTTCGCTTCATGGACGGCCGCAAGAGCTACGAGGTGAAGAAGCCGTTCGAAGGCGTGCTCGCCAACCTTCAGCGCCGCTACAACCAGACCGAGAGCGCGTGGATGAAGGAGGAGCTGTCGCGCTACCAGGGCAGCCGTCCGTGCGAGGTCTGCCAGGGCGCCCGCCTCAAGCCCGAAGCGCTGAGCGTGAAGATCGCCGGCGAGCATATCAGCTCCGCCTCGCAGCGGTCGGTCACCGACGCGCTGAGCTGGTTCTCGACGCTCGACGAGAAGCTGACCCCGCAGCAAAGCGAGATTGCGCGCGCGATCCTCAAGGAGATCAACGAGCGCCTCGGCTTCCTCCACAATGTCGGGCTCGACTACCTCCACCTCGACCGCAAGTCGGGCACCCTCAGCGGCGGCGAGAGCCAGCGAATCCGCCTCGCCTCACAGATCGGCTCCGGCCTGTCGGGCGTCCTCTACGTCCTCGACGAGCCGTCGATCGGCCTCCACCAGAAGGACAACGATCGGCTGCTGGAGACCCTCAAGCGCCTCCGCGGCCTTGGCAACACCGTGCTCGTCGTCGAGCATGACGAGGAGGCGATCCGGACCGCCGACCACGTCATCGACATGGGGCCCGGCGCGGGCGTCCACGGCGGCGAAGTCGTCTGCTCGGGCACGCTGGACGACCTGCTGGCCTGCGAGGGAAGTATCACCGCCGACTATCTTTCCGGCCGCCGCGAGATCCCGATCCTCCACGCCCGCCGCAAGGGCAACGGCAAGGCCGTCACCGTCCACGGAGCGACCGCCAACAACCTCCGCGAGGTCACCGCCAGCTTCCCGCTCGGAACCTTCACCTGTGTCACCGGCGTCAGCGGCTCGGGCAAGTCGTCGCTGACGATCGACACGCTCTACGCAGGCGCCGCCCGCGCCCTCAACGGCGCCCGCATAATCTGCGGCCCGTGCAGCAAGATCACCGGCCTCGAGCATCTCGACAAGGTCATCGACATCGACCAGTCGCCGATCGGCCGAACCCCGCGCTCCAACCCGGCGACCTACACCGGCGCCTTCACCAACATCCGCGACTGGTTCGCCGGCCTGCCCGAGAGCAAGGCGCGCGGCTACAAGCCCGGCCGCTTCTCATTCAACGTCAAGGGCGGCCGCTGCGAGGCGTGCAAGGGCGACGGCCTCCTGAAGATCGAGATGCACTTCCTCCCCGACGTCTACGTCACCTGCGACGTCTGCCACGGCAAGCGCTACAACCGCGAAACTCTGGAGGTGAAGTTCAAGGGCAGGTCGATCGCCGACGTGCTCGACATGACGGTCGAGGACGCGGCCGAATTCTTCAAGGCGGTGCCCGGCATCCGCGACAAGATGCGGATGCTCCAGGAAGTCGGCCTCGGCTACATCAAGGTCGGCCAGCAGGCGACGACGCTATCGGGCGGAGAGGCGCAGCGGGTGAAGCTGTCGAAGGAGCTGTCGCGGCGGGCCACCGGCAAGACGCTCTACATACTCGACGAGCCGACCACGGGTCTCCATTTCGAGGACGTGCGCAAGCTCCTGGAGGTGCTCCACCGCCTGGTCGAGCAGGGCAATACGGTGGTGGTGATTGAGCACAACCTCGACGTCATCAAGACTGCCGATCATGTGATTGATCTTGGCCCGGGCGGAGGCGTCAACGGCGGGAAGATCGTGGTGACCGGAACGCCGGAAGATGTCGCAGCTGAGCCGAAGAGCTTCACCGGCCAGTATCTGAAGCCGCTTCTGGAGCGCGCGTCGGTGCAGCCGGTGAAGGCGGCGGCTCAGCCAGCGAAGAAGGCGCGCCGCAAGCGCACGTCAGACGAGGATCAGCCCGACCTCATCGCGGCGAAGTAGCGTGCCTCGGCTTGCAAAGCACCCTGATAGATGCATGTTGATACGAGGGGGCTAAGTTGGATCTCCAAGACGCGGCACGTCGAGTTCACTTGCAGCGAAGCGTTGCATTTTTCGGTGCAGGCTTCTCTCGAGCCGCGACTAATTACAACGGCAAGAGTTTGGCGGATGCTGGGGAATTTGCCGAAGCTCTCTCAAAGGCTGCAGGTGAAGAGGAAATACTGCCGCTTCGGCTGGCGGCTCAGATTTACCAAGAAAAAAAGTGTCAGCCTGACATTCGTGACGTCATCAAAACCCAGTACCGCGCCGCCAATATTTCTGACGACCAACTGCTGATTGCCAGCCTGCCGTGGATGCAGATCTACACGACCAACTATGACGACGTCATCGAGGTCGCGCGTCGAAAAGCTGGGTTGGACGCCAACTCCGTAACGGTTCTGGACAGACCCCGGGATCACGCCGGATATACCGCCATTGTTCACCTTCATGGATTCGTAGAGCGGATCACAGATTCGGACTGGGAGTCGTCGTACGCGCTTACCGACAGGCAATACGCGGCTGATATTCTGTCTCAGTCGGGCTGGCCGGAACGTTTCCGCAGTGATGCGGCCTACGCAGACTCAATATTCTTCTTTGGTTATTCTCTAGCCGACCTCGATATCGCGCGTCTGCTTTATCGCGACCCATCCTTGCGCGAAAAAACCTTCTTCGTGATCGGAGCTAACGCAGGTCGTGCGACGCAACTGACCGTCGCTCCGTATGGCAATGTCATTGCGCGCGATATCAGTGATGTCGGGGCTGAATTTCCCGATGCCGAAGACGTCGAAGCAGCTCGAGCCGCTCCATACCTCGCGAGTCTTCAGGAACTTAAGCTCGATGTCGCGAGCCAACAGGCCAGCAGAGATGAAATCGTCAATTTCTTGATTAAGGGCGACGTAGACGGGGCCTTTATTACCCGTGACTTGGTCAATGCGACGCACGATTATTACGTAGCGAGAGAGCAGATTGGTAACGCCGCGAAGGGTCTAGACGGCGGGCCAATGCGTATCTTGCTCCACTCCAAATTAGGCAATGGCAAAACTTGTGGTTTGATGGAATTCGCTCACTATTGTCTGGCGGAGGGAAGACGCGTCTTAGCTTTCAATGGCGACCCTGATGGGTTGCCCCATGATATCGACTATATCACGGGCCTCGGGTCTGTGGATCAGGAGAAGCTGGTTGTATTCTTCGAACATGGGTTCTCGTACGCGTCGCAAATCAAGTACCTGATCGAACGTTTCCCACTTGTATCCGTTGTGCTCACGGCCCGAAGTGCCGCACTGCAGACGAGAGTTGGCGATCTAACAGATGCTTTTGGAGAAGACTTCGAAGTCTATGATCTAGAGGGGCTGACCGAAGACGAGGCGCGGGATTTTGACGACATCCTCTATGCGAATGGGCTTTGGGGTTCACGACAGGGCGACCGGTTAGAAGCTCGGCTGGATTACATCACTCGATCATGCCGCTCCGATTTGGCGACGGTTCTCGTCGACGTCTGCCGATCATCAGACATTTTTCGCCGGGTTCGGAGGGAATTTGCCGGACTGGACGCGCAGCCGCCAGACATCAAGCGGTCGGTGATCGTGGCGCTTAGCGCTGCATATTCAGGCGTGCGGTTGAGTGTCGCCCAGCTGTGTGAGGTCGTACAATCTGATCTATTCAAATACGGCTCTTATCAATCGAATGAGATTATTCGCGAATTCGTGGACTTTGACCGCTTCGAAGTCTCGGTGCGTTCCCCTGCCTTCGCAAAATCCGTCCTCAACGAGGTGGTTCCGGATCACCTAATTCTCGAATTCGTACCCGAGATACTTAGACGATTGGACCGCCTTAGGGACGCTTCTGCGGTTTATAACGATCTTCTTAAAGCATTGATGAGGTTCGGTTTTATAGAAGGGATACTCACCGATGAAGACAAGGAGCGAAAGTTAGTTGCGTACTTTGAAGCAATACGCGCAAGTGGCGTAGGGATTAATAATCCTCAGTTCTGGCTACAATACGCAATCGCTTGCATGTCATTCGAGGATTTCGTCAACGCGGATTCGCATTTCACTACCGCATTCGGTCTAGCAAGCCGCTGGGGTGGCTACGACCCGTATCAAATTGAAAACCATTATGCTAAATTTCTCCTGCTATCTCGTGTACAGACTGGCCACTGGAACGACTATTTCGAGGCTTTGTCGGAGGCAAACGAAATACTTCAACGTCAAGTCAGGAACTTCCGTGAGGGATTCTATCCCTACAGGGTAGCGATCAATTACCTGGAATACGTAGAGACTCATCATGAGAAGTTCTCACGCGATCAGCTTGACCGCATTTCAGATTGGTGTGCACAGTTGATCAAGGTCTCTGATTCTGCACCGTCGGCAGTCAGGAAGTCGGTTTATTGGACGCGAGCGCGCAAGGCACTTGGAGATACTCGCGACTATATCGCGGAAGTCCGTTAGGTATGCCTTGATAGTGGACTTGGTGTCGCCCGTCCCGACATCCACCGCAGCAGCTCTCTCGTCACCCCCGTCACCTCCCGTTCAGCCGCGCGGGCGCTACTGCCGTTTCGTCCGCGTCGGCGGGCGAGTGCCAGGCGTCCCATCCGGGGGCGGAGAACGAAATCCCATGGCTGACGATTCCGACTATTTCACTCGCCGCGCAGTCGAAGAAGAGAAGTTTGCGGCGGCCGCGGCGTCCATCGCCGCCCGGGCGCGGCATGAGGAGCTGGCCTTGCTCTACTGGTCGCTCGCCAACGGCGCGGCCGCGACGCGCCTGCCCATAATCGCCGACGCAGTCATCCGGCCGGACGACATCGCGCTTTGACCGCGATGAGCGCGCTAGTGCTGCTTGGCCTGTCCCTGCGCGGCTGGTCCCGGCTGAACCGATAGCACCTGCACCGGCTGGCTTTGCACCGGCGCCGCGGCCTGCGGCACGGCGATCTGGATATCCTCATCCAGAAAGCCCTTAACGCCGCCGCCGGCCGGGATCTTCGCGCTGGTGCCGGTCATGAAAAAACCGGCGATTGGAACGAAGGCAATCGCCGCAACGACGCCCGCAGTCCCGGTCACGCCCTTGTCGTCGAAGTTTCCGGTAAGCCTGATGAGCCGGTCGCCTACGCGCACGCTCAACACCCGGGCGTTGATCCGCCCGGACTTGCCCCACATGCCCTTGCGCCGAAGGTCAGTGATTTCGCCGGTTGCCAGGCTCCCCGCCGGAATGACGACGAGATTGCCGAGTCTGACGTCGCTAGCGACCGACATGCGGAACTGCTGGCCGACGCGGAGCGCCTTGTCGTTGGAGTCGAGCCCTTCCTCGAGCCGCAGCGGAACCTCGGTTCCCGCACGAACGACGTTCGATGTCGGAGCCTGAATGATTACCGCCTGCGGCGCAGCCGGTGCGACGGTTGCGGCCGGTGCCGATTGAATGCTTGCCTGAGGCGCAACAGCCTGTGCGGCCGCAGCCGCGGCTAGCGCGAACAATGAAATAGTCATGGAAACTCCCCCTGCGACTCGCCGAGTGCGAGCGCGAGGAGACACTGGCTCAAGCCGTTGAATTTGCAAAGGGGGATTGGTGGTTAAGCGCGGTTCACCACCCGGTACCGCAGCAGCACACATCCGGGCTCGATGGGCCGCGCCTCGATGAGCTCGAGCTCCACACGCGTGCTAAGCTCCCGAAACGCGGGGATCCCGCCGCCGAGAAGCACCGGCTGGATGGAAAAGCCGATCTCATCGACCAGGCCGGCGTCGATCAGGGCGGTGCCGAGCTCGCCGCCGCCCATGACGAGGATGTCGCCGCCCTCCTCGCCTTTGATCCGCCGAACGAAGTCGGCGACGTCCTCGCTGACCAGCTCGCCATCCGCCCCGTCCGGCATCTCCGTCATCGTCCGCGAAAAGACGTAGGTGGTGACGCCCTTCATCGGCGGGCCGCCGCCCATGCGCTGCGCGAAGTCGAAGGTCTTGCGCCCCATCAGCATCGCGTCGACGCCGCGGAAGCTCTCCTTCATGATCTCCGCCACGTCATCGCTGTAGCGAAGCCAGTCGATCTCTTCGTTCGGGCCGGCGAGGAACCCGTCGAGGCTGATAGCGCCGCCGTAGGTGACCTTGCGCATGCGTCACTCCCCTTGCGCCACGCAGTATAAATCGGCGCGGGGGGAAGAGCGATTAGGAGCGACTCAGCGCTCGGGTGTAAGGGCGAAACCGCTCAAGCAGGGGAGGCTTTCATGATCTCCGCACGCCCGCGCCTGTCGCGCCTTTTGGCCGCAACCTCTATCCTGATTCTCGCTTCGTCCGCCACCGCAGCTCCGGTGCCGACGCCCCCGATAACGCCGAAGCCGGCGGGCCCGATGCCCGTGCCCTATCCGAACCCCGATCCGCCCACGACGCCGGAATGCCCGGCCTCCCTCTGCCCGAAGGCGGCGGCCGCGCTCCAGCTTGAGCCGGGCTCCGCGGCCATCGAGGTTCAGTCCTTCTCCTGGGGAGCCGTCGCCGAACGCGCCGACGCCGGCGACACCTCAGACCCGCAGGAAGGCGGCCAGGTCTATACTTCCGACCCGCAGGAAGGCGGGCAGGTTGCACGGACAAAGCCGAAGATCAGCGAGATCCCGGTGGTGAAGCTGCAGGACAAGTCGTCCGCGACCCTGTCCCGATCGGCGCCCGGCCACCATGAAAAGGTCCCGGCGCTGACGTTCGAACATGAGGTGACATCGCCGCGCGACGCGGCTAGCGGCCTTCCCACCGGCAAGCGCATGCACAAGCCCTTGCTCGCGCTCGCCGATCCGCTTCCCACGGGCACCGTCACGATCGTCGTCGCTCGCGGCGCCTGCGTGAAGGGCCAGCATATCCCGGAAGTGAAGTTGACCACCCGGAAGGCCAGCTATGACCTGAAGGACATTGACGTGCTGGATTGCGCCGCGGTCGGCGCGGATCAGGACAAGTGCACGCTGACTTACGCTTCGTTGGCCGAATAACGGCCCGGCAGCGCCCTGAATGACTGCGGCTCCGCTTCGGGATTAGGCGCGACTCAGCGCTCGGGTGTAAAATTGTATGCCCTCAAACAGGGAGGCATCCGATGACCCCCGCAAGCTCGCGCCTGTCGCGCTTGGTCATAGCAACCGCCGCCGCCGTCATCGCCGCCGTTCCCGCGCTCGCGGAACCGGCACTGCTGAAGCTCGGCGACGTCAAAGGCGAAGCCACCGACGACAAGCACAAGGGCGAAATCGAGATCGAATCCTTCTCGTGGGGCGCGGCCGCGGACCAGCCGCCGGATGTCGCAACTTCGGACCCGCAGGAAGGCGGGGAGATCGCGACCGTCGCTGGACACGCTGCCGCGGGCGACACTTCCGACCCCCAGGAAGGCGGCCAGGTCTATTCGGCGGACCCGCAGGAGGGCGGACAGGTCGCCGTTGCCGGAAGAAAGGCTGGCGGAACGCAGACTGAGACGCTGGAGAGGGCGACCAGCCGCGGCGAACGCGTGAAGTCGGTCATCCCCCAACAGTCGATTACGACTCCGCGCGATTCCGCCAGCGGGCTTGCCACCGGCAAGCGCCAGCACATGCCGATCCGGATGAGGCAAGGCAGCGTCGAACTCACCATGCCCGAGGGCGTGTGCGTCGCCGGCGCGCATTATCCCGCCGTCACTCTCCGCTCCGGCGACCAGGCCTATGAGATGCGTGACGTGACGGTTGCGAGCTGCACCCCGGTCGCCACCGCGAAGGGGAAGAAGGACAAGGCAAAGCTCGACTATATGGTGGTGAAGATGGAGACCGTTTTCATCACCGGCTGAGCGGCCGCTCGCCCTGCCCTGTCCGCCGAATATCGCCACATGAACGGCAGCCGCCGCGGCCGTTCAGGCACCCTACAAGCGTGTTGGCGCGTTATGGCAGCAACTCCCCGGCGTTTTCCGGTGGACCAACTAGGAAATCCCAATGAGATTTATCCATCTTCTCGCCGCCGGCGCGGCCACGATTGCCGTCGCCGCCCCGGCCAGCGCGCAGCAGGCTTACCCCTACCCCTACGCGCAGCCTGTCCCGCAGCCTTATCCGGGCCAGCCCGGCTACGGCTATGCGCAGCCCGGCTACGGCTATGCGCAGCCCGGCTACGCGCAGCCCGGCTACGCCCAGCCTTACGGCACCAACCCGATCGAGCAGATCGTCAACCAGCTGCTCGGAAACAACACACGCTATACCGTGTCGGACCGCACCGCGGTCAGCCGCTGCGCCTCCGCGGCGCTTTCCCAGGCGCAGGCGCAATATGGCGCCCGCAACGGGGCCTACGGGCAGCAGGGCTATGACCCGCGCTATGCGAACAACGGCTACAACAACGCCTGGTCGCAGATGCGCGTGAGCTCAATCACCGATGTCCAGCGCAGGCAGAACAGCACCCTTCGCGTCACCGGCCTGATCAGCACCGGCGCCTACGCCCAGCCTTATGGCAATGCCTACGGCTACCAGAACCAGGGCTATGCCGATCCGCGTTACACGCAGAGGGCCAACCTCAGCTTCCGCTGCAACGTCGACTATCGCGGAGCAGTGACCGGTGTTCGCATCAGCCGCGCGAATACGGCTTACCGCCGCTAACTTGTGATGGGCGCTCGCCTCGTGCGAGCGCCCATTTACTCGTCTAGCGCGCCGGGGCCAGCACGGCGCATGCGATCCGCGCGCCGCTGTTACCGCTCGGGTCGGTCATGTAATCGTCAGCCGTCGCGTGGATCACCAGCGCGGATCCATCTGCGTCGGCGAGCTCGGCGAGGCTCGCATGAGCCAGCACAAGCGTCTCATTCACCACTCCGCTCGACGACACCGTTACGTTGGGCATGTCGCCGGCGTGCGGCCCTTCCGGGTTGTTGAGCCCGTGCTTCCGGTTTGCCGGGTTCCAGTGCCCGCCCGCGCTTTCGAACTTAGGCGCGTCGCAGCGGCCGACCGCGTGCACGTGAACTCCATGGAGCCCGTGCGGTAGTCCTGACGCCCTGATCGCCAGGGTCACTCCCCCGGACGTCTGAGATGCAACGACGGTGCCGATCGACTGGCCGGCCGCGTCGACCAGCGCTACCGGCGGCGCCAACACCGGGACGTCGACCGCCGTGCAGGCGCTCATTGACAGGGCTGCGGCGATTGCTGGCAAGGTCTTGCGCATGACTCTCTCCTCCGAAACTTTGACCCAAGCGTCAGCGTACGCGGCGGGTCAAGGCTCCATCAGCGCAAAGAAAAACCGGCCCGGGGCGAACCCCGGACCGGTCATTCTTACTCGCTCGAGCCGAAGCTCGCTTGCCGTTTAGCCCCGCTCTGGAGCCGGCGGCGGCGGC